>JAKQYF010000365.1 GCA_023356535.1 Trichodesmium sp. MAG_R03
TTCCCCATAATATTTGCTCATCACTTCTGGCCCGTTGATGGCAATATAATTTAGTTTCAGTTCTTCTGCTATGGCCTTAGCTGTCAGAGTTTTACCTGTACCTGGTGGTCCCACTAACAAAACTCCACGAGAAGGTTCAAGTCCTAATTTGGATAACAGATCTGGGCGTTTCAGTGGAAGCTCTATAACTTCTCTTAACTCTTGAATTATTTCGGACATACCCCCGATATCTTTTAAGGTAGGTCTCGATTTATTTTCTGGGGATGGGTTGGTCGAGTTAGTTTCCTGTTGAGGTTTGCTTTCTGTTACACCATCAGTCTTTGGGGATTGAACAGTAAAATTAGTTTCTTGTGAAGCTTGTCCTGTTTGAGTTTGATAAGGGCTTCGGTTTCTTCTTGGTATATTAGACATTCTGGAAATATTGCTCATAGATCCAGACTGTACATCAAAGGAAGTTTTGATTTCCCCTGTTTTGGCTTTTTCTTCTAGCTCTTTTGCTAGTTCTATTATTTCTTTAAGGTCTAATCCAAAAAAATTATTCATTTTTTTATTTTTTTATACTTGAAGTCATTTTAGTTATCAGTATCTTCTGCAATAGGGAAGCTTGAAATACTGATTTGTCTTTTTTTTCCTTTAAAAAGGGATGCTTGAAACTTTTATAGGGTATGGGGTGATTTCTGATAGTAGCTACCAGAAAAATACAAGGTTGATTTTATCAAATTCAACCAATAGCCCAATCAATCTTTTTGTTCGATTTGAGCAAAATTAAAAGGTGCAGTAAAACTATTATAGCGAATTGTAAATTTTCCCTCCAATTGACCATCAATAGCTTCTACTTTTTCAGCAAATTCTGCTTCCTTTTCCCAAGGTATAAGATAAGCTGCATTGTAAATCATTTTTTCTGTTTGGAGTTCATTTTCTACTACTTCAATCGCCATTTGATTCAGAGTAGTTTGGAAAATTTGAATAATGCCTTGTTTACGGCTATTCATTTCTTCCTCAATAGCTTGCCCAATTTGAACCACCTGATCCATGCTTAGATTTTGACCAACTAAACTATCTCTTTGAGTTTTTAGTTCTTGATTTTCTGCAAATAACTTTTGAATTTCTGTATCTGGCTCCCAATATACTTTTATTCCTACTTCTCGATTATTTTCTAACTTAGCAAATATTTCTTTCATTGCCGTTCCAAAAGGTTGAGTCAACTGTTGAGACAATTTTTCCCAGTCAGAAACGACTAAACCAAATTGCATAGGCAATACATTTCTATAACCTGCTTCCATCAATAATTCGAGTACTTTTTCATGGGTAATTAAATTACGACGACTTGCTAGATAGCGTTCTTGTTTGGCAATGGAGTACAGCACTTCAAACCCATCAACAATTTTAATGTTTACAGCTTCTTTATCCAATCCTTGTAAACTTAAATTCTGCGGACCAGGTGGGAGCAATATACCATAAACATAGAAACTAGATTTCATGATCAATAATTCACTAATTTTTATTCCTTCTAAGGAGCCATGTAAAAATAAGTTGTACAAACTTTATCTAGGATAAATTGTGAAATATAGCTTCCATCAAAAAACTGTTCAGGTTATTTTTACACGAGTCCTAACTGACATTGCTTAAGCTTTCCCTACTGATATTGAGAGTAAGAAAGGGGTTGCTTCATTCCCTGATATCATTTCACGTTAGCTTTAGGATTCTCAGTTTAAGCTAACCCCGAACTGGATACAGAATCTACAGATTTTTATAGATTCCAGTTATGTAGGGCATACCTTTTTGCTTAAGGAGTAATAATACTGTTCTCCTATTAGCTGTATTATCCATTATACTGAGTTCTCTGCTCGATAACCATGGTTGATTTCCGTACCCTGAATTAGTTTGATCTCCATTTACTCTAGAGATAGAGTTGCTAATTCTAAAATCTAGGAGATAGGAGTTGAACGTTACCTGTATGGGAAGAAAATAACAAGACTGGCTAAACCTAAACTTAGTTTACTTAGGTCAAACGAGTAGCACAAACCTACCCGCTATTAATAACTTTGAGCCGTACCACTCAAATTTATAAGATATAGCAATCCTATTTTATTCATATCAAAAATCTTGCCACTTTTTAAGAATAGATTTGGAGTATTGGTGGTTTGGGTAATACTTTCGGAGTTTATTTCTAGTTTTTCAATTTTGACAACCTATTCTAGGATTACTATGGCTGATGTTTAAACTCATAAAACCATAATTTTTGAGCATTCTACTTTAGCTTGAACTATAAATACTTAATCATCATAACAAATCGTTAAGAGAAAATAATTATTCTAGGAGTTAAGTCTATAATTATAAATATATATTCAGTTAATCAAATAATCAAATTCTATAATTAATCCCTTAATTAAGTTGATAAAATTTAGTGACTGATGGGGTGATTTTTGCTTAGAGAACTTATTTAAGGACATCATTGTAATGCTTATCCGTTTATTAACCCTACCTATTACTGGCCCATTAGATGGAATAGTTTGGTTAGGAAGAAAAATGCAAGAACAAGTTGATGAAGAAGTAGATGATAAAGAAAATCTTAGTAAAAAACTTCTTACTCTCCAACTTGCTTTTGATATGGGGACAATTTCAGAAGAAGATTTTGAAGTTCAAGAAGAGGAGCTTTTATTAGCAATTCAGGCGGCAGAGGAACAAATACTTAAAGAGGCAGATGAATAAATTTTATTGAAGCCTCACAAATCATAATTAAAAAAGTTTGTTATTTTTCAGGACTTACGCAGTACCCCTATATATAATGTGTTTTTGGTAATTTATTCAGATATTTAAGCCCTACATTCCCTAAGACAAAATGTAGTATAACAAGCAAGTAGTCAGTAGGGAATGATGGGTAGCTTATCTCTGGCCAAGTTAAATATTTATACTTAATATTCTTCTGAGAATTGGACTCTTAAGAAAGGTCAATGAAGATGATTGATACAGTATAAATACTTACGAAGCTACTCTTTTTTTTATATTACTTTTATATTACAAATTGAAGTGCGAAGTGTGAGTTCAACTATAATTAGTGTCTTAGGGTAAATTTTGTTCAGATATTTCCACTAAAATTAGTGCTTTTGCGTAAGTCCTGACTAAACTTAAAAAAAATTTAATAAATTGTATAACTTTTTACTGTAATACTTATGCATTAGACCGAGAATAACAAGAATATTCTAAAGCAAAGTAAGTAGGGGTTAAATTTTGTTGTTAATGTAAGAAAATATCAAGACTCTTCAACTTATACTAATTTCCTAAAGTTTAGTTACACATCATATGTCAACATTATGATAAATATTAAGACAAACAGTGTAGTCTAAGTTCATGAAATTGGTATTAACCATTTGGATTAGCTGAGAATTAGTATACAAATCTTAATATAGTATAACTTTTGATTGAAATGCTTGTTCCTTTAATCCACAATAATGCGAGTAGTTTAGCTACTGAATAGTTTACTCACATACACATAATGTAGTTTATAAGGATAAATATTGACTTCAACTATCAAAAATTAAAAACATGAGTCATTTTTTAGGATTGGAATTAGGAGAAATAATAGAAATGGCAAAAGTTATAGACAACAAAGCCCGAATAGGGGAAGTCAAAACTTCCTGTCAAGTAAAATCTCGAAATATTAACAATATTCCTAAACTTACTAACATACCAAAAAGAAGAAACTCTCGTCAAAGCCAAATAAGACATCCTTCCAGAGAAAGCAGGCCTCAACAGCCAACTAACTTTACTACCTCAGCCTCAAAAACAAAATCGAGACCCTCAGAAACAAAATCGAGGCCTACCTTAAAAAATATTGGGGGTATGTCCGAAATAATTCAAGAGTTAAGAGAAGTTATAGAACTTCCACTAAAACACCCAGATCTGTTATCCAAATTAGGACTTGAACCTTCTCGTGGAGTTTTGTTAGTGGGACCACCAGGTACAGGTAAAACTCTGACAGCTAAGGCCATAGCAGAAGAACTGAAGCTACACTATATTGCCATCAACGGACCAGAAGTGATGAGCAAATACTATGGGGAG
>JAKQYF010000366.1 GCA_023356535.1 Trichodesmium sp. MAG_R03
TTTTTATGTACTGGAAAAGATAATATTTGGCAAATATTAGATTGGATAAATACTCAGCAGCAACAGGGAATTAATCCAATATTTAATCCATCTGAAACTAAACAGATTGGAAAACCAAACCAACATCAAGTTGCTAGGAAACCAGAAATAAATTTACCTACAGATTGGCAAAATTGGCTGAATACTAAAACTTTGCCTGTTATAATTTCTACTGAATTATCTGACTTACAAATTATTAATAAAATCGCTGAATTTAAAGCCAATGACATCCCCATATCATGGGTTTATAATGTTGAAGCTATTGAACGACCAGAGCAATTTATAATTATTCATCCAGCCAATGCAGAAATAGCAGCAAGTCTTACAGAAATACAGGCAAAAATTATAGAAAATTCTCCTGGTAATATCTCAACATATATAGATGAAGCTGCTATAGAAACAGCAATTAAAGGATTAATTGGTGGGTCTCAAATTAAGCAAGAATGGATAGAAAATTTAGTTTTAAAATTACATACTGGTCAAGTTACATCAGAATATTTAAACAATTTGTTTGATAATCTGGGAGCGAGTAATGGGGTAAAACAAGGAAATGCTAATGCTCAGATGATTAGGTTATTAACTTTAAGGGCAATTTTTATTCCTGAAAGTTTACCAGAATATCTACATTGGTTAAATATTAGTGGGGATAGAAAGAAAGAAAATGAAAAGCAAAAAATTTCCCAACAATTACAATTACAATTAAGAAATTATCAAAAATTATTAGAACCATTAATTATAGTAGGAGCGAACCATGTCTTATCTCAAATCTTAGGGAAAAAAATATCTGTTACTGCCTACTGTTGGCTCTTAAAAAATCAACACAGTTTATGGTCAGCACATTCCAGTATAATTAAACAACAAGTTCGCCATGATTTAGAATATTTAGGAAATAGTCTATTACACAAAACTCCTAGTCAAAAAAAAGATGAATTAGTTTATGGAAATGCTACTTGGAAAAACTTAATTCCTTTCTTAAAATCTCGTCGCGATAGAATTTCCTTCTCCTATGGGGAACCCTCCAATTATTATCAGCCTTTTGCCGATTTATTTTCTCAACTACCTGATTATGAATTAGCAGCTTATTTTCACCAAGTTAGTAATGGAAAAGTACCAAAAGAAATTTTTACTACCGCGTTTCCGAAATTAAAATCTACTTATGAAACAATTATTTTTGGATTAACTGTTCGGAAAGAATTAGCTTTTTATGACCGTACTACTATATTAATTAGAAAATATAAACGGCCAGTAGCAATAACTGTTCTGGTTATGTTTTCTCATGGTTTATTTTTCGCTTTAGGATACCAGATAGGTAAGTTTAATAGTGGAAATATTACTGAACGGGAAACTCCAGAATATTCGCTTTCCTCAGAAGAAATATTAACCGATGTAGAAACAATTAATGTGAGTGAAATTTCCACAGCAAAAATGGAAAAAGCTCTAGACAAATTTCCCACAACTAAAAGTGTAATTCAAGAAATTGTTCGGGAAATTGAGATAGAAATATTAGCTCAAAGTTCTACATTAGTTACAACAGAAGAGGCACGCTTAGAGATGATTAAAGCCATTCAGACAATTCTAAAAAATAATGTAAAAATTGAGTATATTGAGGCTATTGAAGATGATTTTATTGGGGAAGAAAATAAATATTTGGCGGCCAAAAAGCAGTGGATTCAAGGGATTTTTTTATATCAGAAAAAGTTTTTTAGTGATGGTTTTGGCTATATTGAACCAAATAAAAAAACAGCAGATCAATTGAAGTGCGATATTGCAGATTTGTTAGAAATTAACTTACAAACACGACCTCGACGTTGTGGCAAAAAATTATAATTATTGTAAGCATTCAGCTATTAGCAGTCAGCTCTCAGCTTTTAAATTTATGCAAGCAACTACTAAGGTTACCTGATGACCAATTACATTTCTTTTCCTAGATCATGCGGGGCAAAAAGATGTATGAAGGCAATAAATTACTAAGTTTAGCTGATAATCTTTTTCGTGTCGGATTTTTAATTCTTCTTGGCGGCTAATGTTTCCTTCTGGCTGATAGCTGATAGCTGACAGATGAATGCTTGCAAGAAAACTGCTATAATGATTTAAAAAGTAAGATAGGCAAAATTATTCCTAAGCATGACCTCAGGAAAAAACCCAGTTACGACCTAGGAGGCTAGCTGACAGCTGAATACTTACAATTATTCTATGAAATTTGCCTAAATTTTTAACTTTTAAACTAATATGAATTTAATAACTAAACCAACAGAAAAATCTTCTGATTTATCACCAACTTCTGATTTGCCAAAAAGCTTACCAGACCATACTCAACTTCCCGACAAGGATGATAACTTTGTGAAAAATTTTCAAGAACCTCCAGAAGGAGATTTATTAACTCATTCTATTACTCCAATTTTGCAACAAATTCATCCCGATCACCAATACTGTGTCGGTCGAGATAGTGGTATTTATTGGCGTCTTACTGAACTGCCAGAACTACCAGAAAAAGGTTCTGTTGCCCCTGATTGGTTTTATGTGCCGAATGTACCACAAAAATTAGATGGTCAATTGCGTCGTTCCTATGTTTTATGGAAGGAATTTGTTGCCCCTTTAATTGTATTGGAATTTGTTTCTGGAAATGGATTAGAAGAAAGAGACAAAACATGGGGAAAAGGTAAATTTTGGGTTTATGAACAAGCAATTCGCGTACCTTTTTATGGCATATATGAAGTTCAAAAGGGGACTGTAGAAATATATAATTTGGTGAATGGTTACTATCAACAAATGGTGGCAAATGAACGTAATCATTACCCCATAGAACCTTTAGGCGTAGAATTGGGTATTTGGGAAGGGGAATATCAAAGCCAAGTTTGGCCGTGGTTGCGTTGGTGGGATGCCCAAGGGAATCTTTTGCTAACAGGAGATGAACGGGCTGGACAAGAACGTCAACGGGCTGAACAAGAACGTCAACGGGCTGAGCAAGAACGTCAACGGGCTGAACAAGAACGTCAACGGGCTGAGCAAGAACGTCAACGAGCCGAGCGCTTGGCAGAGCAGTTAAAAGCTTTGGGTGTGGAACCGGAGTTATAATACGGGGATGGCGTTAGGGAGCAAGTGCGGTAGCTATATCCCTACTTTAATCTGAAAAGAGCGATCGCCTATGTTCCCTATTCGATACATAACTCATAACTATATATACTCATGACTATATATGAGTACATCTCTTCCATTGTGTTTATAATATCTTTTCAAACATACTTTGTCAACCTAAAAAATCAAAATTAATCTGAAATTATGAGAATATACCTATATATTCTATCAGGCATTACATCCGCATTAATAGGTTGGAGCATAGGGCAATTTATCCTCAGCGATCTAGGCTGGTTACAAAAATTTCCCGAACTAGCATTATTTCCTTGTATTGCAATTTCTCTGGCAGTTGGCATAGTAGCCACGGATATATTTTTAAATAATCCCACCCGGTTTAAACGCAACTTCAGCAGAGGTATAATACCCCTAAGTATTGCTGGGGGATTAGGATTTTTCATTGGTATTACTTCTGGAGGATTAGTACAAATATTACTTAATCCACAATTACGAGATCAAGTCATAACTATACCCGATGAATTTGTCAGAATAGTCGGCTGGATATTAATTGGCGGAGCTGTTGGTTTAGCCGAAGGTTTGACTTGGCGCTGGCGCAGTATAGAAGCAGGAGATAAAGGGCGTTTTTGGCAACGACTTACTATTAGCTTGAGTACTAGTATTTTGACTGCTTTAGTTGCAGCTATTATCTTTGAATGGATACGACATAAAATGGGAGGAATGCCTATAGCTTTAAAAGCTTGGGAAGACACAATAGGGTTTTCTTTATTGGGGGGTTTGTTAGGTTTAGTATTGAGCTTTTCTACTTCTCCTAGTCATCTAGTTGCCCTCAGAGCTGGAGCCGGTTTTGAATATACTGAAAATCTCAATATTAGTCAA
>JAKQYF010000367.1 GCA_023356535.1 Trichodesmium sp. MAG_R03
GTTGAGGGGCAAAACCTAACCATAATAAACCTTTGTTAGGCTTCACTTCGTTCTACCCAACCTACATTTTTAGTTGTGTCAGTCCAGTATGATGAAAATCTGGAATTTATAGACAAAAAAAAGTTTTGGTTATGAGGATGTAGTTCATCAAGAGGTCCACTCACAGGGACAAGATGCCCCCACTACATAATTTTTACCATTTACCTTGTACATCATTTGCTCCTAGTGACAGCCTTCCCATATAGAATATCTTTAGGCAAGTCTTGAATAGGTCATTTCTTGATAGAGTTATAATTCTAATTGCAGAGATTTACTTATTTGCAGTTGCCCATGACCGACAGCAAATTTCTAGCTTTGTCTAGTTTTCAAGAAGCTGTCGGAGTTCACCTAATAATTAATACTTAAAAAGCGTATGTTATATAATTTAAGACTCAGAATAGTCATTCGGGAATTACTTTATCAAGGTCTAGGGGAAGAAGAATTTAACGACTTAGTTTATGATTATTTTCCTGATGTTTATAGCCAATTCACAAATGGACAAAATAAAAGTCAAAGAATCCGAAATTTAATTGATTATGCTGACAAACATAGAGAAATTGAGAAGTTACTTGAAGGGATTAAAAATATTAATCCAAAAGTTTATCAAGAGTATGAGTCAGAATTAGAAGGAAAGCCCCCTAAACCTCCAATTAAAAAATGTGATGTTCTGGTTTTAGCAGCAAACCCTACAAGTACACAGCCACTACAATTAAAAAAAGAAACAGAATTAATTAGGGAAAAACTACAGGATACGGAATTTGGAAAAAACTATATTGTTTATGCAGAAGAAAATGCTTTAATAGAAGATTTATCTAAATATTTGCTGCAATATCAGCCTATAATTCTTCACTTTAGCGGTCATGGCAATTCTCAAGGTGAAATAATTTTAAACAACCGTCAAGGTGAGCCAAAGGTTTTATCCCTCGAAACATTATCAGAATTATTATCTATTGTTGGAAAAGATGGAAAACCTATAGAATGTGTTGTATTTAATGCTTGTTTTTCTCTTAAGAAAGCTGATGCAGTGGGTGACCAGGTAGGTTGTGTTATTGGCATGAAAAAAGAGATTGGTGATGATTCTGCTTTGATATTTGCTGCAGAATTTTATCAAGGTTTAGGATATGAAGTAGGTTATTATAAAGCTTTTCAACTAGGTATAAATGGAATTAAACGCTTAAGATTACCTGATAGTCAAACTCCTCATTTTATTCCTTTTGATACATCGTTTTTAGAGTCAAAAAGTGTCAGTAGATCTCTGAATCCAAAAAACACTGCAGAAACAGATGAAAGTGTCAGTCCAAGAAATACAACAATCAACAAAACTCTGAATTCAAGAGACACTACAGAAACAACAGCAACTCTATATCCTTTATGGTTTGGCACCAACCGAAAACCTGTAGATATAGATAATATATCCAAAGGTTTTTCCGGAAAAAGAGATGACAAACTTCACTATGGTATTTGTCAAGTAGCTGTTCCTAAATCTCATAAAATAGGCTCTACAGGTTCCCCTTGGTGGAAAAGATTAATTACTTTAAAAGACGATCGCCTAAAACTACAGTTTAAAAGTTTGCAAATTCTCCAAGAGGAACTATTTTGGGCAAATATCAACCAAGAATTAAAAGACCATGAAATAAATGAAAGGTCTGCTTTAGTCTTTGTTCATGGATACAACGTCAATTTTGAAGATGCAGCTATTAGAGCCGCACAAATGGGGTTTGACCTGCAAGTGCCAGGAATTACAGCCTTTTATAGTTGGCCATCTCAAGGGAAATTATTAGCATATCCCGTAGATGCGGCAAGTATTGAAGCCAGCGAAAAGTATATGACTGAATTTTTACTCAACCTAGCAGAAAAAACCCACATTGAGAAAATTCATATTATTGCCCATAGTATGGGAAACCGAGGTTTACTTAGAGCAGTCCAAAGAATTATCTCTCAAGTTCAAACAATAACTAATATTGTTTTTGGACAAATTATTTTAGCCGCACCAGATGTAGATATTGATTTATTTAAGGAGTTGGCCAAAGGATATGGTCAATTGGCAGAACGAACTACATTGTACATATCATCAAAGGACAAAGCTTTAGCAACTTCAGGGTTTATTTATCAGCATGACCGAGCAGGTTTTTTTCCCCCTGTTACTGTTGTGGAAGGCATAGACACGGTCAAAGTTTCTAAGATAGATTTAACTTTATTAGGACATGGTTATTTTGCTGATGCTCGTCTCGTACTTGAAGATATACGGGATCTATTAATTAATAATACCTCCCCAGAGCAGCGAAGAGGTAGGTTAGAACCGTCGGAAGAGGGGGGTTATTGGGTTATGCGGCCGTAAGATTTTTTAGTTATTAGTTATCATTTTGTTTGGTGATTAATTTAGTCTATTCTATTGTTTTTTTCTTTGTTTAATTATAATGAAATATAAGCCTAAAGTTATTCGGAAATTAATTCAGAAAGCTCTACTCCCAGAAGATTTTAATGACTTAGTTTTTGATAATTTTCCTGAAGTTTACAGACAATTTATAAGTGGACAAGGCCAACCTCTAAGAGTCCGACTTTTAGCTGATTATGTTTATAAATACGAAAGAATAGATGATTTACTAAATGAAATTCAAGAAATCAATCCTGAGGCTTTTAATGAGTTTGAGACTTCTAGACAAGAGCAGACAAATTTATTAGATTCTAGGAATAAAGAAGAGAAAGCAATTAATGATTTGGGAGAGTATTTACAGAATCTATCTTTCAAGAAATTAAAAGATATATATTTATTATATCGCCCTGATAAGGCAAATGAAATTGTTAAGAATATTGATGATATTTTGACTCAACTAAATCGTATTATTCCCCCAAAAAAATATCGACTTATTATTCCATTTATAGTAGGAATTAAACAAAAATCTGCTGATTTAAATCTACAAAAATTGCTAGATAAATGGCTAGAAGAATACGGTGATTTTTTTGGATATTTTGAGTTTCAGAGAACAAAAACAGAAAATCCCAGTGGTTCTTCATCTCATAGCCAAAATGACAATTCACTAGAATCTTATTTGTTGATTGAGCTTAAGAAAAAGAATTCTAGTTCTTTACAAATACAAGGTTGGTTTTGGTCTAATAAATTGATCCGTAATATTCAAGAAAAAGACTTGATTGAACTGGAAGACTATCAATTATCTGAAACAGTCACAGAACTTATACGAGAATCAAATAAGATAATGAGAAAAATTGGTAGTGAAGATTTAAGAATTGAGTTATTTTTAGATACTAATTTACTAATGGAAAGTGACTTTTATCTTGATTGGCTGGAGGTGAAAAAGTTGAAGCGTCCTACAAAAATGTGTAAGCAATATATTGTTACTTTTCGTTTAGCTGAAAGGTTAGAATGTGACTATCAAGATTCAATTGGGGCTTGGAAAAGAAAGTGGCAAAATTTAAACTATAATCAAGGTAATGTGGTAGATTCTTATCAGACCGATGATTATGAATTAGGGCTAGATGAAACGGTAGGAATTAAACTAAATAAGCTTTCTGAACCAGCTGAATTCTTTAAATTAATTTCTCTCAACTCTCTGCCTCTTGCTCTTTGGTCAAGGCGTGATTTACAAACCATTTCTTGCCAAAATGAAATTAATCGAATACTCAGGAATGTTCAAGATGATTTTAATCAGTTACCAAAGGAGGTAACAAATGAAAGAAAGAAGGCAGCAGGAGAAGAACATATTGGGAGCCACATTTGCCTCTTATGGGATAACCCTGAAAGAATGCCACCGGATCCTAGTGATCCTAAATATGCTTTAAGTTCTTAAGTTAGAAAATAAAGGTATTTTTCTCATATCTTTAAACTTGTATAAATTTATTAAATTATTAACTATAAATTAATTAATTATGACTGAAAATTGGCAAATTTTTAACAAAGATCATGAGCCACA
>JAKQYF010000368.1 GCA_023356535.1 Trichodesmium sp. MAG_R03
GGGTCACTATTTCATTGAACCCCTGGGAATAGAACTGGGAATATGGCAGGGTTCCTATCAAAATCAAACTCTATCATGGTTACGGTGGTGGGACTCTGAAGGTAATTTGTTGTTGACAGGGGCAGAAAGGGCAGAAGTAGAAAAAGCTCGTAGCGATCGCTTAGCCAACATAGCAGAACAAGAACACCAGCAGGCAGAACAAGAACGCCAACGGGCAGAAAAATCTGAACTTGCACGAAGAAATGCTATTCCTCAATTATTAGCAACGGGAATGAGTGTGGAACAAATAGCACAAATTCTTAGTTTAACAGTTGAGGAAGTCAGGGAAATTTCTGGTTGAGGAGAAATGGTATAAGTATCCTGCTTTGGTAGTGGCGTACAAGTAGTGGTTTTTGGACTTAGACCCCGAAGGGTGAAAGGGGTTTACTTATAAATATCACTACATCTACAGGACTACCCCGGCTTTGACAACATCAGCGATCGCTACCAACAACTTTAGCAAACTCCTTGCTAATATCTCAACCTTATGCTAATCTGAACTTAAAAAGCTAAAATAGGAAAAACAACCCCAGATAAAGTTTAAATAAAATTTGATGTTTTGAATTAAACTTAAAAAAAAAGATAAATAATTGCCTCTTGCAAAAACTGCTCAAGACTACCTACAAAAACATTACAGGGCTTTTCAGATTGATAAACCACATAGTCACAACCAAAACCTCGTAGGGACATTGCATGCAACGTCCCTACTGTGGTCTACTAAAGTAAAAACTGTTGTAACTCTTAGAAAGCTTCTGAAAAATTTAACTTTCAGTTCAGACCACAAAAGTCAATACCATTTATCTACCCATAATAAATTAAGATGCTCAAAGCAATTTTGTTTGACCTCGATGGCACCCTCGCAAATACAGATCCCTTGCATTACCAGGCCTGGAAAGAAATTTTAAATAACCACGGAATAGAAATTAACCATAACTCTTACAAACAATATATTAGTGGTAAAACTAATCCAGCAATTATTCAAGATTTACTACCACAACTATCAAAGACAGAAGCAGAAGAACTAGCAAATTATAAAGAAGCTAAATTTAGAAAAATGGCAATAAACTTACAACCATTAACAGGATTATTAGACTTTATTAAATGGGCTAAAAACCAAAAACTCCAGAAAGCAGTTGTGACAAATGCACCTCCAGAAAATACTAAATTTATGCTAGAAATTTTGCAACTAAAAGATACTTTTCCATTAGTAATATTAGGTGGAGAAATGACTGTAGGCAAACCCGATCCAGCACCTTATAAATTATGTTTAGAAAAATTAGAAATTTCGCCGAAAGAAGCAATTGTTTTTGAAGATTCCCGTTCTGGAATTAAGTCAGCGGTAGGAGCAGGAATTTATACAATAGGAGTTGCTTCTACCCATGAACCTGAATCTTTATTGGAGGTAGGAGCGAGTATTGTAATTAATGATTTTAGTGACCATAAACTACAGCAAATTTTAGATAGTTGGAATATTTCTGGTATGTAGACAAAAAAAGTTAAAAGTCAAAAGTCAGATTTTATGGGGGGGTGAAAAAGAAAATTCCAGTTTTCAAGCCTCCAACTTCTGAGACTTCCTAATAGCTAGATGTCTTGTTTTGATCATTATTATTAGGTTCTGACATTTGAAATATTTAGGCGTACCTCATAACAACGGCAAGCGCTGTAAGTTTAAATTTTATAATTAAGTTGTAAAATATTATAACTTAAAAGTTTCAATTTTTATCAAAAAAATATCACTGCTAAATAGGATTTGCTGAAAAAGTCTTTTTAGGGAGAGGACCCAGTCTTACAAATGCATATTTTTTAACCTGAAAGAAAACCTTACCCTTGCTACAATTACTGAAAATCTTTGAAATACTAACTTATGACTCTCATAACTTTTTTTAAGAATTTTTTGTCTACTTCTTTCCTTCTCGCCCTGAGCTGGCTTGTCACTGCTATTCCCCTCCAAGCTCAACGCCTACCTCTATCGGAAAACCTGACTTCTCTCCTCTCCCCTGAAGGCCAAACCCTCCTCCAAAATAGCAAAGCTCAAGCAGACTATATTCCTCTGATGAGTCAGTTCGTTACCCAAGCAAATGGAGCATTTTGTGGTGTAGCGAGTGCAGTTATGGTACTTAACGCTCTAGAAATTCCTGCCACTGTTCCCTCTCCCTGGGCACAACGTTATTTCACCCAAGACAATATTTTTAATGAGAAAACTGAGGAAGTTATCCCCCGTAGTGTTATTACTAGACAGGGAATGACCCTGGCACAACTGTCTGACCTCATTGCTACCTATACCGTTGAAGTAAAAACTTTCTATGGTAGCGATATTAATTTGGATCAGTTTCGACAGATCATTCGCGAGAATTTGGCCAATGATAACAACTTTGTGCTAATTAACTATCTGCGCCGGGCCATCGGACAAAAACGAGGGGGCCACATTTCCCCCATTGCTGCTTATAATGAGGAAAGTGACCAGTTCTTAATTCTAGATGTATCTCGCTACAAGTACCCTCCAGTTTGGGTCGATACAGAGACTCTCTGGGCATCAACGAATACCATCGATCAGGTATCTCAAAAAACACGGGGTATTGTTTTAATTTCTCCGCCTTCCCTACTCTAAGAAATAAACTTTAACATATTAGTTCTTGTATCTTTTTAAAGTTAGTCCAAGTGGCAGAAAAATAAACAGCATATTTCGGGCAAATGTTCTACAGGATAAATGATGAAAATCATATAGTGCAGGCATCTTGCCCCCGTGGGTTTAGCTTATAACAACGAAAAACCCTGCATTAGTTAATAATTGATCATAATTATGGATAGAAAATTTTTAAGGGAAGCTTTAGTAGTTGGAATTAATTGTTATCCTTTTTTGAAAAAGAAACAGGATGGAGACTTGAACCTGAAAGCAGCTGCTAAAGATGCTGAAGCTATTGCTAATATCCTGGAAAAATATGGTAAATTTCGAGTTCAACGTTTGCCAAAGGAGAATGACGAGGAAGGTGAAGAAAGATTGAGTCCTAAGGGCTTAGTTAAAATTGATGACCTCGAACAAGCAATTATTCATTTATTTAAACCGCCTACAAAAGATGAAATTCCTGATGTGGCTTTACTCTTTTTTGCAGGACATGGTTATTTAACTACAAGAGGAGGTATTCAAGAAGGTTTTTTGGCTACCAGTGATGCTTTTCTGGAGAGAAATGATTATGGTCTCAGTTTAACTTGGTTAAAAAAGTTCTTACAAGATAGTCCGGTTAAACAACAAATTGTTTGGTTAGACTGTTGTTTTAGTGGTGAATTATTGAATTTTGACCGAGAAGCTAACCCTGGTGCTGAAGGAAAACAAATTAGTCGCTGTTTTATTAGTGCTTCTCGTTCTTTTGAAACAAGTATGGAAAAATTGGATGGAAAACATGGTTTATTTACTGATAATTTGCTGGAAGGTTTAAACCCAGAAAATTATGTTGATGGTTGGGTAACTAATTATGTTTTGGCAGAGTTTATTAAGGATAAGATGTCTCATACATCTCAAGCACCCATGTTTCATAATTCTGGGGATGGGATTATTCTTACCACTAATACTCTGACTGAACATAAGGATGAACGCTGGAAAAATGTGGCTCCTTATCGGGGTTTATCTTATTTTCGTCAGCAGGAAAATGATGCGGTTTTTTTTCATGGCAGAACTCTTTTAACTGATGAGTTAATTGACCGAGTTAGAACTAATAATTTTGTAGCAGTTTTGGGAGCTTCTGGAAGTGGAAAGTCTTCTTTATTGCGGGCGGGTTTGTTATATCAACTGAAGCGGGGGCAGAAAATATCTGGAAGTGATAGATGGCTTTATCTAAATCCTTTTACTCCGACTTCGTCTCCTTTGAAAAGTTTGGAAA
>JAKQYF010000369.1 GCA_023356535.1 Trichodesmium sp. MAG_R03
AATAACTTCCATTCTATGTCACTTAATCCTTCAAATCTACCTGCCATTTTTTTCCCAATATATACACTGAGTAACACTTATCAGTATATCATCATTTGACTATTAGTGGGATAGATTCATGCAACAAAGCCTTTTTCTAACCTAATTTTAACTCCTGTTAAATTAGGATTAGCTTAAACCAGTAATGAATTTCAACTGGCACCATTTAAGGTGTGTCAGTCCACTACAAATTTGCTTAACAATTATATTGGGAGTAGTTGACGATGAAACACCAAACTTTTTTTGGTTATTTAACCCTAAGTTCCATCCTAATGTTAACCCCTGTTAAATTAGGATTAGCTCAAACCAGTAATGAATTTCAACTGGCACAAAATCCCGATAATTTCTACCAAGAATGTTTCAGAAACAGTAAAAATAAAAATCAAGGAGATATGACTCGTTGTGCGCAGTTAGATTATCAACAGGCAGATAAAACGCTAAATCAGGTTTATCAACAATTGCGATCGCAATTACCAAACACTGGCAAGGAATTATTAAAGGATGCACAGTTAAAGTGGATTTCATTTAGAGAGAACGAGTGGGTATTTAGTCTGTCCAGAATGAGATTAGGTACTGGTAGCAGTATGTACCCTAGTGTTAAAGTAGCTTTCTATTCAGATTTGGCTAAAAAACGCACCGTCGAGCTACAAGCTTATGTTCGCGGTCAAACCTTACCTCCCAACAGTGGAAATTATCAAGCAGTCGATCGCCATCTTAACCAAGTTTATCAGCAAGTACGCTCTTCTTTAGGGGAGCAACAACAACTTAAGCTTAAATCTGCCCAAATTGCTTGGCTCGAATTCAGGGACACTAGCTGCGAGTTTGAGAGTTATCATTTTCCCAACAGCAATAATAGCTGTTTGACTCGCCTTACGGAACAACGAGTTGAAACACTATCCAGGTTGTTGCCACGCAATGGATAATTTTTTATTGCCATCAAGACTTAAGTTACAATAAAAGGCTGAAAAATTGCATGGGTGATAGTAGGAGTCAGAAGTCAACTTAACAGGACTAAAAAACCGTACCATCAACCAACGCAGTGACAAAATTCAGACTCAAAAATCGTAATCTTGAGGAAGATTACTAAAGGACTCGAACACCTCATTCATCCCCGTAATAAATCCCCATTGTTCCGTGTAAAGAATCGGCCACCCTGGGCAACCTGCATCTTGTTGACGTTGACGATGCCACAGAGCATTTGGCCAATCCTCTCGGGGATGACCTGCCATACGGGTATGATAATCATGAACTGGTACATCGGCAGGGCAAACTAGCCAACGAATTAAGCCGTGCCAAAATAACATACGACTCCACCAACCACTCCAAGCAAGAAATTTAGATAGACCCATCAAATCCTCTTCTGGAGGAGCTTCTCCCAGAAATACAGCATCAGTTGAGAGAGCGATATACAGCTTGTTCCGCTTTTGAATAATTTCCTGGGAAGGCGCTTTATGTTCAACAGTATGACGTAGAATATAAATTGGCGGGTAAAGAATCAATACTGGCACTAAATAAGAAACAGTAAAGGGAAGCCAATTGTGAGTTATTGCCACTAATATAGCAACAGATAGCCAAATCAACCAAGTTAAATACTTGGAAATTAAGCTATTGGTAACAAAAGATTTCATAAGGCGAGTCAGAAAAAAGCGCCCCATAAATAATGGATCAACTAATTTCCAAAGACATTGCCAATACTTAGCAACGGGTAGTCCTGGCTTAAAATCTATTGCTTGAAGAATCAACAGAGTATTATCTAGATCTGTTTGATGGGTAGCAGGACGATGATGATAGCGATGCCCTACTGTATAGTCGTCAAAGCCAACAGTTATAAGAATTGCTGAGAGGATGCGCCCAATCCAGAAATCAACTATTTTACGTCTGGTAAGCTGGAGATGACTAGCTTGGTGAATTAGTCCCAAGTTACAACCCGCAACTGCACCAAGAGTTATAATCCAAGCTAGGGGCAGTAGCAGGTATAATTTGCTAATAAAGAACCACCATCCGATTCCAATTCCTAATATTAGAGAGCTTATATAAAGTATTATATAGTGTATTGAGGATAAGAGAAAAATGGGTTTTTGACCTTGATGAGGACACCCTGTCAAATAGGTAAGAAACAATTGACAAGTTGAAAAATTGGGAAACACGCGAGCATAAATTAACTCGCGAATATTATGTTGAGCGGAATGCTTTGTCAAAAAAATCTGTTTGATTGTTTCTGGGTTTTGCTGTTTAAAATAGCTCTGGAGAATATTAACCATTAAGTCCTGAACTTTGAGCATCATTTTGTCCTTGCTAATTGAATTATGTTATTTCTTGAAACTGGTCAATGAAAATAATTTTTCTCTTGATTTAATTTCATTACAAATAATCATAATTAGCCTTTTGTTGCACAGACAAAAAATTCAATAAAGTCTCATCTTAAATATTCTACTCTGTTGAAAATGAATCAGAAACTAATAATGTAATTTTTATTTTCATCTTCAGAATAAAGCTAGGGAATGGATGAAAATATAATTCACTTTTTTACTATTAACTGACCATTAGCACTCATATGTTAATTTTTCGTAGGTTTCAGGTTAACAGCAAAGATAGAAAATAATTGAAGTAAAAAGTTATTGAGATTCAACTCAGACAAAGTTTCCTAAAATTTCGGTAATCCTACAAAATTTAGGTGCAATTCTTCTGCCAGAAATTCAAACTTTTTCTCCTCTCCTGAAACAGAAATTCATTAATAACATCCTCAGTATTGTTGAACAGAAAAAATCTGTAATTGTGACAGCGATCGCTGAATTAAGCAAGAAACAATCTTCTCCTATTTCTAATTAGAGAAATACAGCAGATTTAAAGCAAATGATGTACGGGGAAAATGCTAAAAATTATGTACCGCGGGCAAGATGCCCGCGGTACCTCATAACGACGGAAAGCGCTGTATATTTCTGAATAGTAATGTTATCTTTAGTTGTTATTTCTTACAACTTAAATAAAATTGCTATATATCTTCAAAAAGTGGCATATAAGCGTCTAATGGAGATTCTAATTCCTCAAGTAATAAAGCTATTCCCAGCATTCCTTTGTAAAGACTAAAAGGATAATTATTCAGAAAATAAATATTTTCTAATGCTTTAATAGCTAACTCTTTAGCTTTGATTAACCAGTATTGTTCCGAGCTATATTTATACAAATTGAGAAGTGAATAAGCAGCCCCAGCTAAACCACAGCATAAATCAGCAATTCCAGAACTATTTTCTAGAACATTAATTGCAGCTTTTTCTGCCAGATGAAGATAAAGATTATTACCTAAAATTCTATCAGCTATTATCCACAAATGAATTAATCCAGCAGTACCATTGCACCACCAGGGAACATATTCCAAACTTCCCCTTTTTTTGCCATTAATGTTCTGTTTCCACCTCATTCCATTCTGGAAATTTTCACCCATTTCTGATAATTCTTCAAGTCTTAATTCCAGGGAACTTGGTAATTCTTGTTTTGTTGCTTGACACCAGTGTAAACTAGCATAAAGCAAACCTGCCCATCCATGAGCTAAACCAAGGTAAGGAAAATTAAAACACTCTTTAATTGTTTTAAAGCTGTCAATTTCTTGCCAGATTTCTGATAATATTTTGTTGCCACATTCTAGAATTAACTGATTGGCTGGGAGAATTTTCATGAGTAAAGAGCAACCATTAAGAATCCCTGTTTTACCCATATTTAATTCAATAGAATTACATTTTACTTGAGATGTAATCATATAATTATTTACTGCCTCTTGTAAAGAGATCTCATCTCCCATAG
>JAKQYF010000037.1 GCA_023356535.1 Trichodesmium sp. MAG_R03
TTGTTCTCAGGTTTAATTTTATCTTGCAATTTTTTTAAGGCTTCATAAGCTTCTTTGCTAAAAGTTCTCGAATCTAATTTCTGAATTTTAGCTACCTGCAGATTAGATTTTTGGGAATTAAACTGGGAAGAATTTGTTTTTTGAGATTTCTTTTCCTTTGATTGAGATTTATTTTGATTTGATTGAGATTTATTTTTGTTTTTTTTGGAACTCATAACTATTTCTCTTCATTTATTTTACTATTATTGCTGTATTATCTCTCCTTTCAAAAGATGGCAAGGAGGGATAATACAAATCAAAAGTTCTACAATTCAATTATTAATTGTCAATAAATTTGTCCAACCCCTTCCCAATCCTTCTAAACCACCAAATTGTAGTTTATCATTGAGAAGCATCATAATTTCTTCACGGATATTTGTAGTATCATTAGCCTCTAGTTCCGTCGCATTTTTTTCTTCTTCTGTATTTTTATCAACCTTGTTTTTATCTTTTTGCATAGGTTTCATCCCCCAAGGAAAAAACATTATTGCTTCTGGCGGAATAGATTCTTCTGAACGAAAAGAACCTCCCTTTACAGTCTTTGAATTTTCCTCTAATGCCACCCTAACCTCTCGTTGCAAACCAGATTCTACCAAAGCAATACAATCTTCGTCATTAACAATAATTAATCGACCAGGTATTTGCTGAATTAAACCATTTTGATTAAACAAACCCTGCATTTCTTTAGTCATTTGAAATTCAACTTTCTCAAAATCAGATTGTCTCATTAGTGCAGCTTGTAAATAAATTTCAGAAGCTTCAAAACTTACAATTGCCGATTTTTGAAATAAAATTTCCCGACATTTCATGATAAAATTATTTAAGGGCTTTTTATCAATCCAACGATTCCACCTTTCCAACCACAAAGGGCAAGTAATCCAAACTAAATGATAATTTAAGGAAGCAATAGGAAAAAACAATAATGTAGCTTCCGCAAACCAAACTTCTCCTTCTGTTGGTTGTTGACCATCTTTAATTTTTTGACCGAAAAATATATCAGTTTCTTTTTGATTAATATATTCTAATTCTGAGCGAATTTTACCCCGCAATGAAGCCGAAGGCAAATAGGGAAACTCTGTATGAATTTCACGAGCAATACCCATTAAATTTCCTTCTTGAGTATTACCTCCTGTATGTAAAGGTGTAATTAAGTGAGCATAAGTTAAATAATTTTGACGCTCTTTCATCTTATCTTTTCCCCCATAATAATTTTCCATAGTTTAACATTTTAAATGTTGTTGCCCAATAACTTTCTACAGTTGGTATTAACTGCTTTTCTATTGGCAACTTTTCATTTGGCAACTCATTCTTAAATAAATACACTGTTCCCGGCGGTACAAATGCCCTTTGAGGTAACAGAGAAAATTCCGTTTTTTTCTCCTGGCTCCCTGTCTTATTTTCTTCAGTGGAGCTCTTGCGCAGAATGCTAGAAATACCTCCCCACATTAAGGGGCGATCGCTGACACAACCTGCCAATATTTCTTGCCAACTTTGAGGATAAACTCCATAAATAGGTCTCCCTGTTTTAACTTCAGCTAACCCCGGTGTCAGTAGGTAAGCAAAACGGTTTTCAGTATCTGCTTCTTGGTACTTTGGCTGTTCATAACTTTTTAAACTTTCCCACTCTGAAGGGGTATCTATAGGTGTAACCATGGTATGGTGTCCTTCCCCACCCAAACGCACTATAGTTTTCTCCAAGTCTGCACTAAAGGCAACTACAAAATGCCAACCAGACTTCATGCGAGTTGCTACTTCCGTAAAATATCCACTTTCTACCTTGACTTGGCGAGTTCCCTTCTGCATCTCAATATGTGATAAAATTTGCTCTTTCCAAGGGTTATCCTCAAAGTCATGAGGTTCTAAGGAATTTTCCCCCTGTAGATATTTACACAATGCTGTTGCCTTGATCCAAGGTTTAGGCCGTCCGCAGATAAATTCATTTGATGTTAACAGTGGTGGTACCATCGCTGAAACAGACTGAGAATTTTCTAAATGTTTCCATATTTCTAAACTATCACTAGAAACAAGTCTGGTAACATTATTCCAAGTTTGAGCACTGTCTTTATAGTTATCACTCTCTTCTTCTGCCTCTTTTTCTCCTTTAGTTCCCACTGGTAAAAGGTCTTTAGGAGTTGGTAACCACAAAGTTTGAGAACTATCCATCAAGAACGGACCGAGAAAATTTAAATCTCGTTTAGGACTTTTCGGCTCATTGGGGTCAGATACTGATAAAGCTGTACGTAATGCTTGAAATACAGTTGACGGTGGGGGAGGAAAAAATCCTTTTGCCCACGATGCTTCCCCTGGAGTGAAAGGTTTTGACTCTCTAAATAATAGCACATCCAAGGGGGTGAGTTGATACCATTTCATTTGTTATGTTTACTCCTTTATCCATTTCTCACGTTCACACATTTTGCTTATCCAATATCCAGTAAATTTGAGCAATTTGCCTAGATCTTCTGGTGTTGCTCCCAAAGCTGACTCTGAGTTGTGATGTTTGGAACATTCTTTCCCAGCCTCTTCTGGTGCTGACTCTGACTCTGAGTTGTGATCTTGGGAAACATCAAAAGCCCATTCTTCCCAAGCATCTAACCATGCCAAAAGTTTTTCCTGACTAGTTTCTTCTAACTTTTTACTCTCTTCCCGACGGTTCATAATAACACTGGCAGCTTTGCTGAACAGACGTAGATCTTCTGTTACTAGACAGCGCCGTGGTAACTCTTCAGCCAACCTATAAAGCAAAGGACTAAAAGCTTCATTTGACTTTTCAGCTTCTAGTAACTCCTGCCATTGAGACAATAATGTTCCTTTCATTAAAGCTTCTAATGTATTACCAGAACCGTATATGACTCGAAAACATAACCCATCTTTTCCTGGAATTTTTTTAGCTCGGTCTTTTTCTGCGACCCATAAACTTTCTAATACTGTTGGCAGGGGAACGCTTTTATGAGCAATAACAATACCCATACTCATTGTTGCCTCTTCTCCCATAGTAAAATAAGGACGAGACTCTAAACTAGAATTTTGCACTGTTTCATGTTTGGGAAACCAATAACCTCCTTTATTTTCAAATTCCGAGTCTTCTCCTCCTTGCCAGGCAGCATGGAGCGATCGTAAATACTCGGGCAAGTCTTCTACCGGCAAAACTGCCATAACATCATCTCCCCCACTATAAACCACCCGTCCACAACATCTTTCCTGAGTTAAATAAGGTACTAGGCGGTTAGAAAAGTCCAAAAGAGCACGGTTCAAACCGACATGAGTTGCTGGTCCCATGCGTTTGCGAGTCAGGAGAAAATCTGGAAATTTTTGTTCTATTTCTTGCCATTGTTTTTGCTCAACAGCTTTTTTATTAATATACTCTTCATATGGTTTCAACTTACGACCAGAGACATATCTACCCATATTATCTCCATCCCCGAGAACTATTACCCACCAGTCTGAAGGACTGCTCTCCCCAAAACCACATTCTTGGTGAGTTTTCTCTACAATATTTCGTAACTCAGATATTTGGTCTTTTTCCAGACTCATATCTTCAGCTAACCACTTGCTGGAAAACATCACCCCATTATAAATATTACCTCCTAGTTTTGTATCTAACCCTTTATCAGTTTTTGCGACTTTAAAGGCTCGACGGGTTTTGCCACGAAAAATTTTCTTTTGTTTGTTAGTAAAACTAGACTGTTTCATTTTTTCATTTAAACATCTCCAATATTCAGCTACTTTTTGGGGATAGTCATAAGCAAACCGTGCCGCTGCAATGGAGGTTAGGTTAGGAAAGCGAATAAACTTTTCATACCTAGACTGTTCTTGATGATCATCATCAGTATTTTGTGGTTGCCCATCGGCAGTAGATTTTTTCTGTTCAATATCAATACCCAGTGACTCAGCTACTCCCCCATCTATCCAAGCCATCCGCTTGGTTAACTCCAGAGCATTCAATTTTTCGGAACCATTAAATAGACCCTGAAATGCTTCCACTTTTGCCATAACCCGCCAAAATAAACGCATATTTCCAGCAGATATTCCAGCGCCTTCTTGAAATTTATTGTAGTTGAGACCAGGATATACAGCACTATACTGACCAGAAAGTGTGGAACGTTCTCCAGGGGCTACAGGTATTTGCCAAGTGCGAGTATTTTTCACGGCTTGGATAGACTGTCCTAGACGACCTTGGAAACTACCCCACCATGTACCAACATTGAATTTTTCATAGAATTCTTTTTCCGCTTTAGTTGGAATGTCTTGACGAGTTTGGGATAGTTGGGTTTGTGCTATTAACCATTCTTCAGAATTATCATTATTATGGTTATTTATTTCTAATGGTTTTTCCGGGTGCCCCAAAGGTACAACCGTCCAATAGGTTTCCCAAGTATTGTTTAGTTGTGTTTCCCAGAGGTTATTCCATTCCCAGTTACCTCCATGTTGCCACTTTTCCAATTCTCTTTTATAGTTTTCCAAATCTAAAAAATCTTTAGAGTTATCTTTCCAGAAGTCTTCTCTTGTTTTTGGTTTACTAGCAAAATCTATTACTTCTTTTTTGATAACTTCCCTAACTTTTATACCAATATCTATCCAATCATTTTTAAGTTTTTCTGTGAGCTTTTCTCCTAGTTCTTTAGCTTTCTCTTTTCCTGGTAATACAGCAGTTACTAAGTTAGGAAAACCTGCTGTACTTAGGCTAGCGGATCTATTATCATTAAATTTACTAACAGGGTCACCTTTTATATAGTTATTAAATGCTCCTTGAAATTCTGGATACTTTTTGAAAATTAAAGCATCAATAATTTCTTGTCCCCACAATGAGGGTGTAATAACAGCATCGGGACCATATTCTTCAGCAATATACCAACATATTTTTGCACCTAAATAATGTAATAAATAGGACCCTGCCCAAAAGTCGATAAATTTACGAGATGCTTTAATAAATTCTTGTACTGGAGAAAAAGTAAATAATAATAAATGTGGGCGAGTGTTAGTATTTTCATCAGAAAACATTGCTCCTGCTAATGCTGATACTGTAGTATTATAACTATGATAAGGACAGTCTGGTAAAACTTGATCTACTGGTATTAGTAAGGCGTTTTCTTGCTGTTTTTTTAATTCCTCTGGATAAAAGCGCCAAAGCCACCAAAATGTTTTTTCTGGGTCTGCGGCTATTTCTGGAGGTAGTTTAAACTGTTGTTCATTAATTTGGGTTGATAAATTTAAGTCCAATTTTTGCCCACTAATTAGATGACATACTTCTATGTTATTTGAGTTTAAGTTAGGGTTAGATTTCAGGCTAAGTCTGTCCGATGTTTTAGCTAGTTCTTCACATTTTGTTCCATACTTTTCCCACCATTCTTGTAGGTTTTCTAGGTTATTTTTTAAGCATTCTATTTCTATTTTTTCGGGAGATAGTACTGTTATGCTCTGGAGTAAGGCATAAGTTTTACGCTGATAATAATTACTGTCCATTGGGGTAATTTTAGTTATTAATTATTTCTCAAATTATCTGCTTTCTTAAAGAATAGCTCCTTTTTTTTTATGTTTTTCTGCCTGTGGGCTTAAAGTAGTTTTTGTTTTTTGGCCATGAAGTTTATAGTTTTTCTGCTATATTATAGTTTTTCTGCTATATTATAGTTTTTATGCTATAAATGACTAATTCCGGACTTTTTAATTTTTCCTGTTTTTCTATATTAGAAATGTATAGTTTTTATGCTATAAATGACTAATTCCGGACTTTTTAATTTTTCCTGTTTTCCTATATTAGAAATGTGCTGATAATTCAATATTTTTATTGTGTAATGTATTTCATAGTTTGGTTTATTTTTTTTACATTTTCAGAGTAGCATGATTTTTCGAGGTTTTCAAGGGTTTTTATGCGAATAACAAGTTACTGTTTCTGTCCAGAAATTATGTCCATCAAAAGGCCATTGGTGAAGTGGTGAGAAAAGTATGTCTCCTATATTTGTGGAGAAAGTTTTAGGTAACTTTTGTGGTTGAGCAACTTTTTTGTAGAGAAAATATTAGAGCTAGTTCAAATTCTTGAAGCCATTCAAACATAAAATGATCAAATCAACCGAGAAAAACTTAATCATCACCATTCATCACCTTTTCACAGAAATAGCTAAGTCAATTCTCCATACTTTTGTTTCCAAATTTTTTCCAGTTCCTCCAATGACTTCCCCTTGGTTTCAGGAACATACTTCATAGTAAAAGCAATAATCATTAAAATGAAAAAAATGAAGATAAAATATGGGAGAGAGCCATTCCAGAAAGCATTATTATTAACTTCACTTTCCACCACAATAGGAAATAATTGTGAAACCACATAATTCATAGCCCATTGCACTACCACGGCAATAGACATAGCTCCACTCCGAATATTATTTGGAAACATTTCAGAAAGCAGTACCCAGACGATAGGCCCCATAGACATAGCAAATGAGGCAATAAACATCAGTATTCCCATGAGAGAGAAAATGCCGATCTTATTAGTCATTAATGTAAACCCAACCATCAATAATCCCACAACCATACCTAAAGAACCCCAAATCATCAGAGGTTTTCGGCCCCATTCGTCCACAGAGAACAGAGCGATCAAGGTAAACAGAAAATTCACACCAGCCAAAAGTATCTGTTGAGCCAATACATCTTCCTGACCAAAACCCAGTGCCGTTTCAAAAATATCAGCACCAAAATACAGTATAGCATTAATACCAGTAAGTTGCTGTAACGCAGATATTACGGAGCCAATGACCACAATAGGAAATACTGATTTTTTGAACATATCCTGAAAAGGGAGCACTTTTCCACCATCGAGAGACTCTTTAATATCCATAACTGCAGCACAAGCCGCTTCCTCTCCATGTATTTTATTCAAGATATCCAAGGCTTCCCCATCACAGCCTTTCAGTATCAGCCAACGGGGACTTTTTGGCACCAAGAACAATAGCCCTAAAAACAAAACACAAGGAATTAATTCTGACCAAAACATCCATCGCCAGCCTTCATTTAAATTATATATTTCCTCCCCTACCTGTCCAATAGCATAGGTAGCAAGAAATACCACAAAAAAGCCAATTACAATTGCCATTTGATAGTATGTAACCATTTGACCACGAATATTTGGGGGAGATAACTCAGCGATATAGGTAGGAGCATTCATGGAGGCAATACCAATTCCCAGCCCCCCTATGATCCTGAATATCACTAAAAGGGAAACTGACTGAGGCAAAAACCCAGGCAGTCCTGAGCCATAAGCAGAGACAGTAAATAACAAAGCCGAGAGTATGAGAGAATTTTTACGGCCCATATTATTACTAAAAATCCCAGAAAAAGCTGCGCCCATCAAGCAACCCAGCAATGCACTTCCCACCACCCAGCCCTTCATAGCGGCATCTAAATAGAAATATTTACTAAAATAAAATTGTGTTCCGTTAATGACTCCGGTGTCGTAACCAAACAAAAGTCCACCAAAGGACGCCACCATAGCAATTAATATTAAACCCATATCCAATAAAATAGTTTCCTAAGAGCTGGTCTCTATGTCCGTGACCAATATTCGATGGTATTGTAGCAGAAGGAAAAGCTGTTGACCAGGGAATATTAGATCAGGAAATATCCCCCCTAATGCTAACAACAAAGAAGAGAAAGAAAAAGGGAACATCCAGTCTTCACCTTTTAAAAGAGGAAGAGAAGGAGATAAAACTGGAAAATGAAAACAACTCAGACAGTAACATCATTCCTCATCATTATTCAGATATTACTCCATTTAAAAGGTTAATGACCGCCATGCGTCTGATATTAAACAAACCATTTCTTAGAGATGACCACAAAAAAAGTCTCAACCTTTTTGTAGATACCTTATCTCAAGAACAAGGAATAGCAGGAAAATGTCGAGATCAATTTCGCAAAGATATAGAATATATTCTCAAACCATTTCAAATCAGGACTTACGCAGAACCACTATATCTAGTAGGAGTTAACAGCCGTTAACCCTTATAGATGGTGTATATTTTCATATTTTGCGCAAGTCCTGATTTTAGATGATAATTTGACTAATAAAAAGCCAGTGCAACAATATTATCGCACTGGCTCTTAGTTTTATGTTTCCATTAATTCCGCTTCAGGCGAAGCTGAGTAGCTCCAAAAAGTCATAGAATCTTTGTTAAAGATATATGACGAGCATGTGTTTCCATTATTCCGCTTCAGGGGAAGCTGGGTAGATGATGAGGAGATGAGGCTACTTGGCCTCCTATGCCGTTTCTATTAATTCTGCTTCAGACGAAGCTCGGTAGACACTAAAAAAATTACTTTGGAGATAAAGACAATGTTGTTTCCACTAATTTCGCTTCAGGGGAAGCTGGGTAGTCTATACCTACCCATCCGGGGCCTTAGGAAACCTTGAGTATTTCCATCTTAAAATCACTCCTAGTAAGCTAGAAATGATTAATAAAGATATCCCTATTTATTTTTCAAGGCTCTTTACATTTTCTATATCACCTTTAATGATAATTGTTAAGTATACAAAATGTCAACCCCTAAATTAATATTTTTTTTCGATAAAAATGGCCATTATTATAGAGCCAAAATTCCCAGACAATATCATTACTGGAAACCCTTGTTCATGAACAGAGCGATCGCTTAGTTGACAACAAAACCCATCTCAGCAAACAAATACCTCAATTGACCATTCCCCCATCACATCCAATTCAAGCATAACATCTATAGAATTTAATACAAAAAAAAATCACTTTCAAATCAGCAACTTCTAGACAGAAGTTCCATGCAAATAGATAGGGACATTGCATGCAATATCCCTACCAAATTCCTGATCACAAAACCTATGCCACCTAATTAACCAAAAAAGTATTAGTGTTAAAATATCTATATCTTTTTGCATCAGCGTTTTTTGAGAAAGAATCGAAAATACTTAACAAGAACTACACCATAAGGTAAGCGAGCATGATCAAATCTAGCAAACATTGTTTTAGCTTCCAAAATTGATTGTGACTTATCCAGATCCGCACCCGTTAAATTAGCATTACGAAGCACAGTATTGCTCAGATTTGTATTTCTTAAATCTGCCCAAGATGCCTGAACATCTTTTAAATTAGCTCGGCTAAGATTAGCTCCTTTGAGATTAGCTGAATCTAAATTAGCTCCTACCATTTTAGTCCTATGTAACTGCGCCTTAATTAAAGACGCTTCGCTAAGATTAACCTTATTTAAATTAACCCCACTTAGATTAATACCATCTAAACTTTTCCCGACTAAATTAGGGTTAATTAATCGAGTTCTTCTAAAATCTTGTCGACCCTCTTTTAGAGCCTGATCAAACTGTTTATCGTTCAGAGTTTCTATCCCAAATAAATTGTAGAAACCCCGAACTAAACCCTCAATTAAACTTTGGTTTTCTTCATTTTCTTCCTTAAAGGAAACCATGTTTGTAACCTCATTTGCTAGTAACTTTTTAGTAGACATTAGTTATTTCCTATGATACAATTATATTTTTTATGAATAGCCATATCCAGGCGATCGCCTAAATTAATACTCGAAGTTAAGACCTCTTCAATATAGCCAATTTGGCGAGGTTTTAAGGGCAAAGTCAGATGAAAATATTGAAGATAACCTTGAACATACTCCAGGGTTTTAATTAACTCCTTAACTCGAAAATCTTTTTGGAAGTAACGACCAGCCAAATCTTTAATAGAATCACAACCTTGATTAATCAAATTTCTAGCAGCAGTAATTTCTGAATCCCTAACACTATCCTTTAACTGCTGGCAGCCATCTTTAACCTGTTCCAAAGCAGCATTAATAGACCCTAAATCCTCCCTTAAATATTGCGACTTCTCCATATCTCTTGCATATTTAATATAATCAACATATGGGGAATAATCACAAACTCCAGTATATTTTAACTCATCAAAAAATACCTTTAATAACTGACCATCTTCTTGACTTTGCTGGTATTTATTGAAGTCATAAATAGTTTCTCTAATAAAGATATTTTTAGCTTGCATCACTCCATCACTCTTAGATATTTGCACATCCTCTCTATTAGAGTAGAAAATAGCCAATAAAATAGCTATAGCCGAAGTAATTATAGAAAGACTAAATAAATACAAACTAAGTCCTAACTCAGCCCATTGAAAGCTCAAGAATTTATCAGTAAATAAGATAACAGCCACCCTCGTAGCTTCCGTACCTGATCTAACATTTCCAACCTCATCAAATCTACGTTCATATATTTCTGGTTTAACTGCTTGAAGATAAGCAGCAGCACTTCCATAACTTTTGACCTCTCTCATCTTGTCCTGGTAATTTGCCATAGGAACCTGAAGGTTGCGATCGCTTCTAGCCTCTAAAGCACTAGCCTTAGGGCATAAAGGCCATTGCTCTATAGGGTCTTCTTGATAAGACTTATAACCACCTTTACTGATCCTATCTGCGTATGAACCATAAGCTTTGAGATGAAATTCATCCCTCCTCGAGTCATTGCCAGGGAGTCGTTCTAGCTTTTGCTGTAAGATTTTACATTCTTGGCGAGTGGCGATCGCAACTTTCTTTTCCTCCTCAATAACTGAAATTTTATTTTCCAAAGGCGCCAAAACAGACTCAGAAACCAACTCTTCTCCCAATTTCCGACTTAAACCCGACTGGTTTAATAATAGCTCCGCCCCCACCCCAGCAACTACCGACTGAACAAGATTTAACGATATAAAACCCGCCATGCCAATTCTAGCCCAGCCAATAGTAATTGGTTGCTTATCCGCAGCAGCGCTAGCAGAACTATTGCCAAATTTGATTAAATATACATTAATTAAAAAAGCTAATGGCCAGGCAATTAATCCTAAATCTTTAAAGGTTAGCAAGAAAAAGGGAAAAGTAGTCGCAGCATTAATACTATTAGCGATCGTGCCTACGGAAGCAGCCACTAATGCAGCCTTAGTTAATTCTTTAGAAACATAAGCATTACCATGTAGTTCATCAGGATCGATGCATATTTGCTTTTTCGACCAACACCACAATTTAATCAATAAAAGGGTGACATTTTTCTGCTTTTTTTTGTCTGGGAAAATATGTTCATCAGATGTAAGTTTCTTAATTATTTGGCTTTGAAATTTTAGCCAAAAAATTGTTTCTTTAGAGTCTGGTATTTTAGGCTGTTGAGGTAATTTCATCGGTTTTATCCCAATTTATAATTTATAATTTATAATTTATCTGTAGAGGGCAAATCCCATTTTTTCTACTATATATGGTGATTATGCGTAATTCATGATTAAGTTGTTGGAGGTTTCACTCTTACTGATATAATGTCAGCATTCTGTAATTCTACGAGAATGAAAAATTTCTTTTCTTAGATAATATAGGTCGACAATTTGCTCAAATTTTTCCTGACATTTTTAAGATAGCATCATTTTTTATAGAAGCACAATCATGATTTTAGGATTTTATGCGAATTACAAGTTTCTTTTGTTAGATAATATAGGTCGACAATTTGCTAGAATTTTTCCTGACATTTTTAAGATAGCATCATTTTTATAGAAGCACAATCATGATTTTAGGATTTTATGCGAATTACAAATTTCTTTTCTTAGATAATATAGGTCGACAATTTGCTCAAATTTTTCCTGACATTTTTAAGATAGCATCATTTTTATAGAAGCACAATCATGATTTTAGGATTTTATGCGAATTACAAGTTTCTTTTCTTAGATAATATAAGTCGACAATTTGCTAGAATTTTTCCTGACATTTTTAAGATAGCATTATTTTTGTAGAAGCACAATCATGATTTTAGGATTTTATGCGAATTACAAAAAAAGCTGATAACTGATTATTCTGCTTCCCAGTCTTCAATTGTTAACCCTTCAATTCGACTAAATTCTCTTAAATAATGAGTCACTAATATTAAATTATTTGCCAAAGCAGTAGAGGCAATTACAGCAATTTTCATGTTGGTCGACCACAGTAGGGACGTTTTGCTAACGCAAAGCTCCGCTAACGCTACGGGACATGTTTGCGCAGCATTCCGTCAGGAAAACGCATTTTTGTTATGCAACGTCCCTACAAGTTTTTGGTTATGGCAATGTAGTTCATCAATTTGAAAATCCCTACTTAAAAGTATCCTTAGTGTTAAATAAATTTCTCCATAGGTTATGTGATAGCTAGGGCTAATTTAACCTCAATTTGGAAAATTTTCACAGAAATTACCAACCATCAACCCTAACTCCTAACTCCTAATATATTCTTGATTTGCTATTTCACTTAAACCTTTAAGGATGCGAAGTACATCAAAAAGTTCATTACCAGGATTACGAATGGCAAACATTTTTGATGTGGCGTACTGGGGAATTTCTGTTTTGACTAGCTTGACAAAAATGAAACTACCACCAGTAACAATTAGGCCATAATTAGGATGTTCAACATGGGGACTAGCTAAGAGATAAGTTAATAGTTGAGCCAGAGCAGCTTCTTTGGAGCGATCGCCACTTATTTTGAGCCTTGTCCTCGCTTCTTATCTTCTCTATTTCATTCCGAATTAATTTCATTTAAGTAATTTCTCTATTGCGGCACTAGGCTAGGATATTTTATTATAAATAATATAAGAGTATATTTTTTTAGGTCAACATCATGAGTAATTTTGATTTTATGGCCGGGGGATTCGATCCTAATGGCGAGGGAAGAAAACTTATTGGCCAAGCTGGGAAAGACAACTTAAAAGGTTCAGAAGGTAATGATTATCTTATTGGTCAAGCTGGGAAAGACAAGTTACGAGGCTTAGAAGGCAATGATCATCTTATTGGGGATTATATACCTATAGAAGCTGATTACAATTCCAAAGGGGTACTCGACCTTCCCCAAGATTTAGTCTACAATGACAAACTTTTTAGCAATGCAGGATCTGATATCCTTGCTGATCAGTATGGGAATGATAGACTCAAAGGAGGTGATGGTGATGATAGGTTGATCAGCATTAGTGATAGTAGTATTCCTAGTGAAAATACTAATATTCCACCTGGCGTAGAGGATGGTGACGACCTTGATAAGCTTGATTTTTCCAATGAACTTATCAATCCATATGACATGGCCAGTAAGGATATTTTGACAGGAGGTTCCGGTGCTGATACGTTTGAATGGAATCTTCTTATCAATGCCTCAAAAGACATTGTCGAGAAGCACACTAATGACGACGAAGTCATCAACTGGGGAATGAATGGTGTGGCCGGAGAAAATGATAACTACCATGATCATTGGGTTGATGGTATTGGACAGGATTTAATTAAGGATTTCAGTGGACAGGGTGGTGAAAATGATCAGATTATCATCCGAGGACATACGGTTAAAGTCAAGCTCCTGAGTGAGAAGGAAAAGAAGGCAAAGCTAGGTCTCTACAGTGACCAAGGTAATGACGGAGTACGAGGGAATGGTGCCCATGATTTTGATGTTCTAGGAAAAATTTTAGTCAGACATGATGGTAACTTTAACTTTAATAATGATGTACAAGTCATAGGGGTTGATTATGGTGCCTATGGGAATGGTGCAGAATTAGACGAAGTGTTTGGGTTTTAATAACTGCCGGGTCGGGTTACCGAAAAATTGGGTTTAAAGCCTCGCCCTTCTAGGGCGACTTTTTAGTTGATTTTTTTTCACAGATCATGTCCTTGTTGGTTTTTAGTTCATAGGAAATATATTAGTCGCGGGTGGGCATACTGAGACAAAAAAACGGACGGGTCGGCAAGTGTAAGACTACTGCCAAAGTAGCGGCAGCCCGTGAAACGTCAACCCCCAAGGAGCTACGGCTCGGTTGTTACTCAGTGCCTTTAGGCCGGGGAGGATGTCAAATAGACCTGAACTTCCCCTTTGACAAAACACGATAATATTTGCTGTGCAGTCAAGTTATATCATGTCTGGTAATATCGCTTGTCTATAATAGAAGAGGAGAAAAATAATTCCTGGAGCGATCGCTATTATTTCAAGATGTTTAAGGGGTTGCACACTCATGAATGATGAAATCCAAAAGTCAATATTTTTGGATAGTTATTTCCTTATATTAACCCCAATTTGGAAAATTTTAATAGATTCAGGACTTACGCAGGACCGCTATATATGGTGCGAAAATTTATCATTTTCAATATATTGCCACTACAATTAGTGCCGTTGCGTAAGTCCTGAGATTATGACAATTTTGAAAAGTAATAGTAGGGCTATCAACAGCATTAAAATAATTAGACAAAGTTAGAAATTAGTTTCTTAGTCGACAATTTACTAGAATTTTTCCTGACATTTTTACAGTACTTTTCAAATTGATGAACTACATCGCCATAACCAAAACCTTGTAGGGACGTTTTGCTAACGCAAAGCTCCGCTAACGCTACGGGACATGTTTGCGCAGCATTCCGTCAGGAAAACGCATTTTTGTTATGCAACGTCCCTACTGTGGTCTACCGACATGAAAACTGCTGTAAAATAGCATCATTTTTGTAGAAGCACAATCATTATTCTGGGATTTTATGGGAATTACAAAAAAAGCTGATAACTAATTATTCTGCTTCCCAGTCTTCAATTGTTAACCCTTCAATTCGCCTAAATTATCTTAAATTATGAGTCACTAATATTAAATTATTTGCCAAAGCAATAGAGGCAATTACGACAGTTTTCAGATCGGTCAACCACAGTAGGGAAGTTTCGTTACGCAACATGTTTGCGCATCATTCCGTCAGGAAAACGCATCTTTTTTATGCAACGTCCCTACAAGGTTTTGGTTATTTGAAGACGCCCTCAACACCCTTGATGTAGAGCCAAAAATAGAATTTAGAATTTAAAAGTATAGTCATTCTGGTTTAAATTGAGACAAGGTTTTCTTGCTGTGAGAGGGTAGGCGCTAAAAAAGTTTCCCATTCTTATTCGGAATGACTATAATCTCTAAGTGAGTTTTAGCACTTAGCTATGTCCGTGGCCAATATTCGACTGCTATAATTCAATATTATCCTCATTCGCATTAAAACTATTGAAAATATGCCATTATAACTATTATAGTTAAATAACAAAGTTTTCGGACTTTTCCAAATAAAAGTTCAATACTATAAACTTAATAACCTTGAGACTATTACCACAAATGAACAAACATCTAATCTGTCACTTCCTCATAGGCCCTCCAGCCTCAGGCAAATCAACCTTTGCTACCCAACTATCAAGCCTAGGAAATTATACTATTATTTCTACAGATGTAATACGTTCCCAACTCTATGGCAAGGAAACTATCCAAGGAGAATGGAGGGAAATAGAAGCCACCTTACTAAGGCAAATTTCCCAAAGCATCACTGCAGGTATCCCTATCATTTACGACGCCACTAATGCCATACGTCCCTATCGCATGGCCCTACTCCAGAAACTACCCCAAAAAAACTGTGAATGGATAGCATGGTATCTAAAAACCTCTCTTCCTAACTGCCTACAATGGAATAAACAACGCACTCGCCAAGTACCAGAATATGCTATCAAAAAAATGTTTCAATCTCTGAAAAACTTTCAGCCCATAGTAGGAGAAGGCTTTGCAACAGTGTATACTATTAAAAATGCTCAATTCAACCCCAAAACAATACAGCAAAACATTAACTCCTTAACCCGCAGCAATATTAACCGCAAAAACCGTAACTCCTCTGTAGAGTTTCATTCCTACTCCCGACTCCTAGACTTCGATCGTCTCATGCATTTAATCTCCCTACTCATTAAATACCCTGGTCTCGGGAATTTAGAAGAAACAGAACCCGATGTACTAACGGAGATATTTGAAGAAGTACCAGAATTTCCCGATGCTTTAGCAGAAATAGTAGCAGTTATGGCTTTATTAAAAGGAGAAATTTATGCCAACCGAGAAGCGATCGCTGCTGACTTAGCTTGGTTAGAAAAAAATGGTATTGTAGCAGAGGGAAAAGCTGTTGACCCGACAATATTAGATCAGGAAATATCTCCCCTACTGCTGACAAAAAAGAGGAGAAAGAAAAAGGGAACATCCAGTCTCCACCTTTTAAAAGAGGAAGAGAAGGAGATAAAACTGGAAAATGAAAACAACTCAGACAGTAATATCATTCCTCATCCTTATTCAGATATTACTCCATTTAAAAGGTTAATGACCGCCATTCGTCTGATATTAAACAAACCATTTCTTAGAGATGACCACAAAAAAAGTCTCAACCTTTTTGTAGAAACCTTATCCCAAGAACAAGGAATAGGAGGAGACTGTCGAGATCAATTTCGCAAAGATATCGAATATATTCTCAAGCCATTTCAAATATTACCAGATTTTCCCATGCGACATGGTTATTTTGCCGGAACAGGAATTTTATCCCAAAATAAATTAAGACGTTTACAAAATCTATTAGAGGCACAAGTTAAAAGTATGGAAAACCCGATAGATATATCTATTTATGAGCAATTTTGTGAGCGGATGATTAATTCTAAAATTATCGCAGAAAAACCTTATCCAATTAGAGCGATCGCCCATCAATCAATGATAGATTTAGACTTACTTCATCAAGATGTATTATCTCGGCAACTTGATAAAGTAGAAGAATATATTATTAATCGAAGATTAGTTGAGTTAGAGCGCTTAGAAGGTAAAGGAAAATTTTATGGAGATAGAGAAGGAAAATTTGCGGCTTGGTTATTACAGATAGTATTTTTTAATGATGCTTGGTATTTAGGTTTTGAATGTAAGGGATTATCAAATGGTTTGTTACGATTTGAACGTTTAGATAGGTTACGTATTAGTCAAGATTTAGGAGAGTCTTGCTCCATAAAAGAACAAGACTCAAAATTACAAAATTTACAAAAACTTTTAGATGCGAGTTTTGGAATATTTTTAGGTCGTTCTGCTGAGGACCAAAAAATTTTTTTGAGTCAGGAAAAGCAAGAGAAAGAGAAAGAGAAAGAACAGAAAAACCAACAAAAAAAACAAGTAATAGTAAGAGTAGAGTTGTGGTTTGATGAAGAAAAATTTAAGTTTGTATGTGAAAAAACTAAACGATTTCCATCAGGACAATTAAAAATGTCTCCTCCTCCTAAGAATAATAGCAGTTTTATTCAAAAGAAGGAATATGAAAAAGTTTTCCGTTTAAAAGGTACAAAAAATAAACGTTTTCCTTATAAATTTCAAGTAAAGTTACCTTATTGGTGTTTAGAGGATGTGAGTTTTTTAAGTTGGGTTATTGGGTTTGGCGGTCATGTAAAAGTAAAAGAACCAGAAAAATTGAAAAAGACTGTTTATGAAACTGGGTCAAGTATTGTTGAAGTTTATCAGGACTATTGATAAAAATTGAATCTTACCAACGCGGGTATCTTGCTCGCGATAGGTTGGCGCAAGTTATAGCAAATTCTAAGCATAAGAAGTACAAATATTAATAATTCAGGACTTACGCAAATTGACCTTGAAAACGCCATATACAGGGGTGAGTGGCATTCGGCCTCACCCCTATAAAGTCAAGTTGACCCAATTAGGCAATAGCTTTTATCTTTTTCAATTTGACTTTTAATCCAGATCGAGGATGAGCAGTTGGTATACGATTCAAGGTCAGGTTCTGTTCAGGTATTAGCTCCCAGTCGTAATAACGGATAAGGTACGCTGCAAAAGTTTTGATCAAGGTCTGAGCAAAAGAAAAACCTAGACAGTTACGTACACCTCCACCAAATCCGATCAAGCTAAAGTTGATTTTTTTATGTTCTGCGCGATGAGTACTAAATCGATCTGGGTCAAACCTTCTTGGCTCAACATAGATTCGAGAGTCTAAATGGGTCCCAATGACAGAATACATGACATTCCAGCCTGATGGCACAACATAATTATTAAACACAAATGGCTTAATAACTCTTCGAAAACCCGCACCAACCGGTGGATAACAACGCTCGACTTCCTGCAATATTTGGTCCAAATAGGTCATCTGCTTGAGCTGAGCAAGAGACAATGAGGAACCAAGAAATGTTTTTTCAATTTGGTATTGTTCTGCGCGAGCAAGATCCAAAATTTCTGGGTTTTGGGCAAGGGCCATACAGAAACAGACTAGCATTGAGGCGGTATTAGAATTTGTTCCGATTAACAGAGCAAGGGTTTGGGATTGAATTTCTTCCTGACTTAGCCCATAGCCTGTTTCATCCTTTACTTGCATAAGAAGACTTAAAACATCTTGGGTAGGAGCTTTTTGCCGCTCAAGTATTGCTTGCTCAATGTAGGATAAGATTTGTTGACGAGCATGGATAGCTTTCCCAAAAGCAGTCCACTTCAAGTTTATGGGCACCGCAAATAATCCTTGACTAAGCTCACAAAACCACTTGAACAAGCGGTCATTTTCCTTGCCAGCTTTTCCGCCAACCAGCAATATGCTGGCTATTTCAAAAGTCATTCTTCTGAGTTCAGGGAACCAAGTCAAGTTTTCCAGTTTCTCCCACTGTTCCAGATAGTTCAAGGAAACTTGTTCCATTGTGGCTAGATAACTAGCTAGGGCAGAACCACATAGTGTTGGCATAATCAACTTTCGGCTCCGTCGGTGTTCTGACCCTTCTTGCAAAACTAGAGCTTTTTGTCCTAACAAGAATTTAAAGGTATTTGGCCAGCCTTGTTGGGAAAAGTAATCAACATGGCTAGACAAGATGAAACGATTAGCTTCTGGACCAATCATGATTACAGTAGGCTGGCCCAAGAGATGAGTCTTAAAAATAGGACCATAGCGTTGGCGACGGTAGTCAATAAAGTTAGATGCCCTTAAAAAGTTTAGAGTTTCACCCAGCCAAGGAAGACCTAAGTTGCCAGGGGGCAAAGGATGGGATTCTAGTAAATTTCTCTGTTTCATGTTATCTGGTGATGGAGTTAGTTTGAAGAAAAAGTCTCAGAATAGTATTAGACCTAAATAAAGGTTGTTTAATGTTCTCAACTATAGATTTTAATCGCATTATCTATTTTTCCTTCTGGATAACCTATCAAATATTTAACAATATGAAAGATAATTTCAAGCAAACTATGAAAATTGTGTTTGATGATTATCTACCGTACGAAAAAAACTGTAGAAAATCGTAACAGCTTTTATCTTGATAGTTGACATTTATAAGTTATTTGTTGAATTAGCTGATAGTGGGGTATTTGGGTAAAGTTTTGATTGTTTTTTTTTTCGATGTTTGCACCTTGTTTCCAATTATCATTTTTACCTATGACTACAGTACCAATATTAAAAGGGCAGCACAATTATATTTTGTACTGCCTTTTTTTTGTTTTTGATTTATCCGTTTAGCCCGCATCAACCCAAGCGGGGGGGCCACAACTGGCTGAAAACGTCAACGCAGGACTCAAAAGGTTTCCATTTAGTCCGCATTAACCCAAGCGGGGGGGGTAAAAACTATCTTAAGTAAAGTTCAAGACAATTTCCTGTTTCCATTTAGTCCGCATTAACCCAAGCGGGGGGGCTCTCGAAGAACTGCGTCGTCCTTCGACTTCGTATACAATAGGGTTTCCATTTAGTCCGCATTAACCCAAGCGGGGGGGCAATAACATATCGTAAATTCAATGACACAAAACCTCTGGTTTCCATTTAGTCCGCATTAACCCAAGCGGGGGGGAAAACAACCTCAAACAGCTTGAAGATATTGAGCTTGTTCTGTTTCCATTTAGTCCACATTAACCCAAGCGGGGGGGAGCTCGGTTCCAGAACCAGGACACAGCAAGGCTTTCAATACCCCAAATCTACGCACCCCTTTGAAAGAAAAATCAACATGAAAATTTTTGCCAAAATGACGACCTTCAAACCCAGTCCCAGTATGGCATCGACCCAGGTCAACGTTAGCGAAGCTTTGCGTTAGCACAATAATCAGGGTTTCAGCGATTCTGGGAGGTGCGTCGACGGGGTACCATGCAAACATGAAAAACTATCTTTCATTCACTTCTAACAATCTAAAAATGATGAAAAAGATATCACTATTCATCTTTTAAGGTTCTTTATACCGTATCCATCACTTTTAATAATAATTGCAAGTATACAAAATGTCAACCCCTAAATTAATATTTTTTTTCCGATAAAAATGGCCATCACATAGAGCCAAAATTCCCAGAGAATCTCATTACTGGAAACCCTCATTCATGAAAAGAGCGATCGCTCAGTTAACAACAAAAACCATCTCAGCAAACAAATACATCTAAAAGTAACACTCAACCAAACCTCCACCTCTTTCAATAGAGAGACTCAGCCAAATATTTCAACTCCTTATCTAACTTATCCCTAGTATAATCAAGCTTGAATAACCTAATAACCTCAAAAAAAGGTTGTTTAACCTTCTCATTATAGACTTTAATCACATTATCCGTTTCTACCTTTTGATAACCCATCAAATATTCAACAACATCTGATTTTTTCATCCCCCTTAAATTATGTACTAATTGATTCCTTAAATCTATTTCCCCTCTACGTTCTCCTTCTTTCTTATCTTTGCAAGACCATTTCAACAAAGGCCAAAGGTCCAATTTGGGAACTAAAGCTGGTTCAAGTTCTTGGAGCCATTCAAACATAACATAATTAGGTAAACCTGTAGGATTTTTAATATTTTTAATAACATTTTCAGTAGCTAAAAGTTTTTCATAAACATCTTCTTTTTTCAAGTCGTCTTTTTTAGGATAAAAATGTAAACCTTTTTTATTCCATTGAAAAAACTCCTGAGCTGGATAACTTTTACCCTCAACTACAATACTCATTTTTTTAACATTAGATAAAATAGCAACCCTAAGAAAAGTTTCCTGTGCCGCAGATATCAAAGTAATACCCTGAAGATAATTTTCTTGTGCAAAAAATATACTAATTAAATCCAAAACATCAACAATTCTTTGAGTAGCAGCAGGAATAGAAAAATCATCACCATTACTATTAACAACTCGGTTAAGATTAAAAAAATCAATCTTATTATTTAATTCAGCGATCGCTCCCCCATCAACATCCTCTATTTTCTCCAAAAGTTTCTTAGCAGCACCAGGAGAAGTAGAAACCAAACCCTTAGCTTGCTGAATAGAAATACCTCGCAAATATTTAGAACTATCAATAATTTCTACCGAGTCTTTTTCATACTCATTAGCCACCAAAAACTTCACCCTTTGACCAAAATTTGCCAAAGTCACAAACTGCACTGCAGAAGACACCGCCGGAGTGCCAGCTTGATGACTCACATAAATAACATCATTTTCTTTAAACTTCAACTCAGATAACTCTTTCTGAACTAAATCTAAAACACTATCCCAATTATCTAAACCCTTTTCTCCCCTAGGTTTTAATACTACAAATTCCAAACTAGCTTTCGGAAACTTTTCACTAAAATAATACTGAAATATTGGTAATAAACTACAAGTATCCTTCCAACAAGGAGAATTTTTCAAATCAGTATAATTAGAATATAAATCTGATTGATCAGTCAAAAGCAGAATAATTTTATCCGGTACTAACTTAGATTCATTATTTAACTTTTGGGAAAAATTATCGAAGAGTGGAAAAACCAAATCTTCCCAATAATTCTAAAATTCCTGCCCATAAACTATACCTAAAACTCTCGCCGGAGCAGCATAAATATCTTCATCATCAACATCCAAAGAAGTAGGTTCAAAATATTTGTTATTTAACTTTTCTTCCTCAGACAAATTAAACCAATTATCTTCCGTTCTTAATTGCACATCACTATTACCAGTAGTTGCTATCCAAATATTCATTGAACTTTGCTCCTCCTATAATTACTAAAAATTCCAGTCATACCCTGACAAAAAAAGTATTATCTAAAATCAAATAGTATGACTAAAATTCAAAATTTAGGGCTTTTATTATTTACCTTTATACCGTTGTGCCCACCACACCATACAGTCGCACAGTTGAGTCAACACAGCTAAAATAACTTTGCGCTGCTCTTCCTTCTTTTGTGTTTCCTCAGGCTCTAAATTTTGATCCGATATTGTCCATAACTTCTTTGCCATCTCCTTAATTTGCTTTATATTCCTACTATTAACATCATCATTAGGAACTATAACTTTAGCCTGTTTCATAATATAGGCTAGAGTTTGCCAAGTATCCCGCCAATATTGAGCTTTGTATTGATTTTCATCTTTCTCTAAACGAAACTGTTCTGCCCAAAACCTCTCCAAACCATAAGCAACTGTCATCCGCATTTTATGAGTTTCATTCAAGACATCCTTATCCCGGTACTTTAATACCAACTCGTGAGCATGCTTATCTAATTTATAAGATTCCAAAGCCATAATTACTGTGCTCCTTTTATAATTATAATAACTTGACAATGTCCAAAGCCAATAGACTCCAACCCACCTAAATAAATTTCTCCTTCATTACCACCAGGAAAAGGCTCCCATGGTCCGTCAAAATTATTAGTTTTTTTGATAGCAACAGGAAACACCAAAATAGTTCCCTCCGGTAGCGCCTCAATATTAAAAAAAGCCCTATCTTTTGCCTTTTTCTGTTCCTTCTCCAAAGCCACACGACTTTGACGATATAGTGCCATATCGTGAACCATAGGAATTTCATCATCTTTCACCACCACTGCTGGTAACTCTTCTCCCAAAGGAAACCAAGGTGTCAGGTCTTCTTTTTTTTTAACAGTAAGAAAACCAAAGTTAAAAAATAAAGTTTCCTCCCCTTCAATATTCAGTGGCTTCAAAGTTCTCGAACCTGTATATTCTTTGGGCAGTTTTTCCTTCAACCCTGTAATACGTTGATATCGCTTCAACAAATAGGGACAAGTTACCCAAACAATAGGTTGACCAGCACAAAATACAGGTATCCAAACTATAGAAGCATATTCAAACTTCACTAAAGATTCTGTAGTAATCTCAAGTTGTCCTATTTCTGCTTCCCTACCATACCATTTATGAGCAGCCTCTTTCCCTTGTTCCTGCCGCATTTCCGCTTTCATGCGCCCTCTCACAGAACTACCAGGAATAATCCCAGTTTGAGTAAATTTGTCGCGAAAAATCATATTCAAATTGCCACTTTCTTCTCCAGTAGTTGCTCCTACATGGAGCGGTGCAAGTGTTTCAATAATGCCATGAAATTTTTTGTACATTTAAACGACTCCTTCAATATCTAGAGGTAAACACAAACCAGAACCCACTTTTTTCAGACTAATACCTTCTTTGGGAAACCATTCTTCCGGCCATTCCCACCAAGATTTATTTAGAGGTTCTTCTAATACATAAACGCTACCTGGAGGTACTGCATATCTACCTCTACTTAAGCGACCTTTAGTTCGATAGCGGTAAGGTATAGCTTTATCTGTTAGCATTAGTTTAATTTTGGGAAAATCTGAATTTTGGGGAGTCCGAAATGATAATCTATTAGAACCCCAAACAGCAGGTGTAATTAGAGCAAAACTCTTTTTTATTGGCTGATTTAATAGTTTGACAATTAAATCATTTTCTGATATTTTTATACTGTTAATTTCAACTATATGGTTCTCACCTCCAAATTTATACCAACCAGGTTCTAAATAATAGGTAGAAAGATAAATTAAAGATGCATCCTCTGGCATTTGTACTGCATATTCTAAAAATAATCCATTTTTTTCTCTCCCATGACGTTCCTCATCTTTCATTCTAGGGTGAAGCATGGATACAAATTCCCAAGGATTTTTTTCCATTGATTTGTTACTTTCAATGATTGTTACAGGTTGATTCCAATCATTTATCTTCAACCAATTATAGTATGGTTCAATTTCTTGTTTGTTTTCCCTCTTATCTTCATGGCGATACCATTGATCATTTTTTATTATCCATTCATCTCTATCTTTTTTCTCTTTGCCAATAATTTTTGTCCAAGGTATAGGAGTATAAAATATTTTGGGAGAGTTTTCCTTAGCCCAAAAAGGACCTGCTACATAAAGATTTTGATTAATTTTTTTATTAGCAGAAGTCCCTTCAACTTGATTAATATAGCGTTTAACACTTAATATTAATCCCGAAAGAGTAGCAGCATCAGGAGGAAACTTAGCTCGGGAACATCCTACTAAATTTTCTGGTGATAAAAATCCTCCTGAACTACCATACATTAAACCTAAAGGTTGCACATTTATGATATATTTAAACATCTTTGTGGCAGTTATATATTTAAATTATTTGAGAAAAAAAGTTAGTGTTTCACAATAACCAATTTATAGTATTATTGAAAATAGTAAGGTATATTTTAAGATTAATTAATACTTTCTATTGTCGGAAATGATATTAACCACATTTAGTATCAAGAACACATTTGCCATCCTACTAAAATCAAATTGCTGATCCAATTCAACAACTTTTCCGGAGAGTTCTTGTCGTCTACTAACTTTTTACGATCGCTTTTAATTTTGTCACCCTGATTTTGAAAATAAAGATTAATTAAAGCCAAAGCTAATTTCAAATTTGTATTTTCAATTTCTATCTTGTTACTTTGAGGATAAGGGTTGATAGCATGTCGAGCTTTTAATTGAGCTAGATCGTTGTAAACATGAGTCCAATTTTTACCCCCTTCTCGATCGCGATAATCATCTAAAATATGCAAATAATCCCACGGACAAGTCCACTCTATAAATCTACCACTGTTAAATAGAACTCTAATAGTTAGGCGATCGCGCCCTAAAATTTTAGCCTGTTTCTCAGCTGCACGACAATGTTGCAATACATCCCGTTGTGGTACCCTGGGGGCTGCCCAGACAAAACCTACACTCAGAGTAATATCACAACCATGTTTTTTCCACTGTTCGGGTAAAGTCTTCAACCATTCCAATACTTCGATAGGTTGAACTGGGTTTTGTGGAGTCCTGTAAATTACACCCAAAAAATCATCCCCACCAGCATAAATAACCCGACCTTGTTTTACTTTTGCAGGCTTATTAAAACCATTCATAAATTTTTCACCCCATTCTCGCATTTTCTCACTAAACTGTTTAATTTGTTTTTCCCCATCTGGTAACTGAACTAGTTTTTGCAAATACTTTCCCACTCTATCCCCATCTCCCATAAACCAACCAGTCCATTGTCCCGGCTGATTTTTTTCTGGTTCTGGTTTTCTGACTATATCTGTAAAACTTTCTAGATAACGTAACTCTAAGGTTTTACGGATTTGATGTTGAGTAACCAGACGTTTTGTCAGTTCGGGAATACTGAGGCGTTCATTGGGGTCGATAAATTTGCCTTCTATTTGTTCTTTTTCTTTGCTGTTAGTATTTTTGCTCTCTAATTTCTTGGCTAGAGCTTCGTAAAAATTGTCAATATTAGGCTTTTCATCTTCATAATTTAAGTTTATAGGGTTTCTGTCCTGATCGGCTAATGCTGGCCAAGCGATCGCATCAGTACCAGTGAGACTAGAACTTTCTCCTATCCAATTTGTTGCGGTCCAATTTCGAGATAATTTGCGATGTTCTAAATCTTTCATCGCTTCTAGAATAGTGTTTCCGGCTCCCCAGAATATTTCCCAAGTATGATTTCCCCATAAAAACCATTCTCGTTGCCAGGTATAATTTATTTCAAGAGTTGTTTCTGGAATAGCCTCTTGAATCCAATTTTGACATTCTGTTAATACTTTTTTCCATTCTACTAATATAGTAGTATTTGCCCAATTTTCTAACCATGCTTCAAATTCTTGATTATTACTATGAAAGTGGTTATTTTTAAGTAAAATTCGGTTAGGCATTCCTTTAGCCAAGTTAGGCATTCCAGGAGAAATAACATCTATGTTTTGAGCTAAAGCTGCTTTAACTAGTCTGGCACTGAGATGAGAAATAATGATTGAGGCACCGTATAAATCTCTAAGTTTACGGGACTTTTCTATAAAATCTTGTACTGGGGAAAAGGTTATGGCTGCATATACTGGCATTGGCTAATTCTTCTCCTTAAGTTTAGTATATAAAACAAGTAATTCCATGTCTATTTACTTATACTATATACACCAGAAGTATTTGATTGTCTATTTAATTGGAGTCCATAATTTGCTTAATTTTTGACATTTTCAGAGTAGCATGATTTTTTTTGATTTGCAATGGTTTTTATGCGAATAACAATGTATTATTTCTTGGTAGAAATTATGTCTATCAAAAGGCCATTGCTGAGGTAGTGGGTTAAGTGTCTCTTTCAAAGGAAGGTGGTGGGACTTAGAAACCCTCTACCAGAAACCGGGTTTCTTCTTTCGAGTGTCTTTAGTCCCTATTAACCCAATAATGGAGACTCTGGTTATAGGATAGGCGATCGCACAAACTAGAAAAAATCAAAACTGATAAACCTGAAATATTACCCTATCAACACACCATTATTCTAACTGACTCCCCAACAAATTCTTAACAGACTCCAAAGCCTTTAAATAGGTATCCCGTTGCTTCAGAGAACCATCTTTTCCTAACTGTTCTTTAGTAAAGCCAAAACCACTACACAAATCTTTCAACTGTTGAATACTTCGCTCTTCAATAGGCTGATAATAAGCCCCAACAGACAAAGTTATTAGTCAATAAAAAAGAATAACATTTGATAAATTTAGGAATACTCAAATCACAAAAAGGAATAATATTTAATCTGCATTTTTCCTCATAGTTTGTGTTTAATTCTATTAGTTAAATTGTGTACTACAAGTGTATTATATTGGTTTTAAAAAAATTTTCGACTCGCCAAAGGCGAGACTCAAAAGAGGAAATAAAAAAAATAGGGTAAAGGGCAAAAGGGGAAAAGAAAAAAGGGTCAAAGAGTTCTCCCGCCATCGCAGACAAGGCGAAAACCAAATTTGGAGTTGTGGACGTCGCGCCTAATACAGATGAGGCGAATCGCAGAGCGGCAAGCATCAGGATTGTCGTGCCAAGAACCGCCCCGCAGTCGTGCTTGATCTTTGTCTCCATTTAGCCAAACACTGCCATCTGTAGGCGCACCAGCATAGTTCTCATGCCATTCATCCGCACACCATTCCCAAACATTCCCGTGCATATCGCTCAACCCAAAAGAATTAGCTACTTTAAAATAGCCTACAGGTGTAGTTTCACCACGATATACTCCCTTAGGATCTTTGCCGTAAGAACCTGACCAATTACCTTGCTCATGATCTGTTCCCCTATAATTAGCTAATTCTGTATTAATAGTTTCTCCAAAGTGAAAGGGAGTTGTAGTTCCAGCACGACAGGCATATTCCCACTCTGCTTCACTCGGCAGCCTATAATTTCTTCCAATTAGCTTTGATAGTCTTTGACAAAATTCCACTGCTTCATACCAACTTACGCACTCAACTGGTCTTTGCCATCTATCTATACCTTTGTATGGTTTTGTAAAGTAAGATGGTTCTTGCTTTAGATCTAATTTTACTTTCAAGTCTTTTCGGGAGGCGATCGCTTTCCACTGTCCTTGAGTAACTACATACTTTCCCATGAAAAATTCTGGTACATCTACATAATGTTGCGGACTTTCTCTATCATATCTTCCTACTTCCGTCTCTGGAGACCCCATTAGAAACCTACCTCCAGGAATTTTTACCATTTCTAGAGACACTCCTTTACCAATATTTTCTGTCTTTACTTCCGCTTGACCTTGAGTACGACTTATTATTTCTCCGGTACTATTAACTTTGACAGTAGTAAAGATCTGAATAGGAGTTTTTGGTTGTTGTGGAACAATAGGAGTTTTTGGTTGTCGTGGAACAATAGGTGATGGCGTTGGTTTGGGAATAGGAATATATTGTTGTAGCCCATTCATACCCCAGAAATATTTAATTAAAACTGCTAAGAAACCGCCTCCCACGAAAACTCCTGATATCAATATCTGAATAGGAATTCTTGGTTGTGCTGAAGGAGTAGGTGATGGTGTTACTTGGGGAGTAGAAATATCTTCTAGAGGCATTTCTTCTCTTGGTACAGAACTACTTTCCTGAGATGTATATTGTTGTGATGTACCTATATCCCAGAAATATTTAGTTAGAACTACTAAAAAACCACTTCCCGCTAAACCTCCTAATATCAATATTTGCCTTCTAGTTTTACCAACTTTAGGTAATGGTAAATTTACTTTTACTGTTGTTTCTGCTTTTGATGTCTCTCCTTGGCTAGGTACATTTAGTTGTACTGTTGTTTTTCCTGTTGATATTTGTCCTTGCCCAGATGGATTTACTTTTATCCTCATTTCCGAGAGAACTTCTAATACTTCCATAGCATTTTTATAACGCTGGGGAAAATATTCATGCACCATTCTATTCAATATATTTGCCAAACGATCACTTACTTCAGCCTCATTTTGCCAAATTATATTTCCTGTCTCCTGATTCACTGGTAAGTTTTCTGGGTTTTTTCCTGTCAGTGCTTTTATTCCTACCATCCCCACTGCATATATATCGCTACTCAATTTTGGTTTACCATTACTTTGTTCACTTGGCATATAGCCAGGAGTTCCTACTGCTCTAGTTAAACTTGTTAAACCTTTTTTGTTAATAGTCAATACACCTATTTCTTTTACAGCTCCAAAGTCTATCAATATTATTTTTCTATCCGACCTACGACGCATCAAATTTTGTGGTTTTATATCTCGATGAATTATATTCTTTTTATGAGCTACTGTTAATGCTTCTAATATTCCTTTTAGCAACCCTATAGTTTCAAATTCACTTAATTTTTTTCCTGTAGTTAATTCCCTACTTATTTCTTCTCCTTCTATATATTCTTGCACTAAGTAAAATTCTCTTCCTTCTCGGAAATGAGCAAATAATTTTGGTATTTGGTTTGAATCATTTCCTAATTTATATAATGTTTCTGCTTCTCTTTCAAATAATTTTTTAGCCTCATCTAAAACTTCGGGTTCTAAACTTTTTGGTTTAAGATGCTTAACCACACATTTGGGATTTCCTGGCAAGTCTACATCTTGAGCTAAATGAGTTTCCCCAAATCCTCCACTCCCCAGAAATTTAATTATTTGATAACGACTTCTCAGAATTTGTCCATATTGCATGATTTTTTCAATTATTGATTATCAACTATAATTTTTCAATTATTCTCTATAATTCTCACAGAACTCTACTCTAAGCACTCTTAAAAGTGCTGGGACTTAGAAACCAGGTTTCTGATAGAAACCCAGTTTCTAGTAGAAGGGTTTCTTCTTTCGAGTGTCTTGTTGGTACCTTCAGTTAAAAATAACAAAATACCTCAAAAACTAATACCACCAGAGGGTATCAAGGCTTAGAGACTGTTTGTCAAAGGAATATTAAATCCAGGGGTAGGGTGGGTTAGGCAGCAATAATTATGAATCCTAACCAAAATTTAAGTTTCCGCCGTAACCCACCGAACATTAAGGACTCTGGCCGTTTTAATCTTTAGTTTACCGAAAAATTGGGTTTAAAGCCTCGCCCATAAGCGGGCGACTTTTTAGTTGATTTTTTTTCACAGGTCATCTTAATAATGATTTTTAGTTCACAGGAAATATATTAGTCGCGAGTGGGCATACCGAGACAAAAAATAGACGGGTCGGCAAGTGTAAGACTACTGCCAAAGTAGCGGCAGCCTGTGAAACGTCAACCCAGCGAGGAGCTACGGCTCGGTTGTTACCCAGTGCCTTTAGGCCGGGGAGGATGTCAAAATAGTTTTTATGGGAATAACAATTTATGATTTCTTGGCAGAAATTATCTCTATCAAAAGGCTATTGGTGAGGTGGTGGGTTAAGTGTCTCCTATATTTGTGAAGAAAGTTTAGGAGACTTTTGTTTAGGCACCCCTACCTGGAATGAGAATTTATTGAGAAGTTGCGATCGCCTAACTTTTTAGAGATGGCAAATGGGTTCTATTGACTATGTATGATTATAGGGTCTAATATTATTCAGGTTAGCTATGGCAACTTTATTATTGGTCTTTGGATATGGCCAAAAAATTAGTTGTAAGGCTTATAAAGGCAAATCTTAATTAATAAAAAGGACAATTTTGACATGGAACCGGGAAAATGGGCTCTAAAAAATAATGTAGGCAAAACTACAACAAATAATAAATTAAACCCAGGGTTTGTAACGGCGTTGTGGTCAAAAAAGAATCTCTGCTAATGGCGGTCGGTAAATTGTTCCGGTTCCTGAATTCCATAAACCTGCGATCGCTCGCAAAATAGAACTCTTTCCACAACCACTCGCTCCCATAATTAATAGTCCTTCTCCCGGTTGTAATTCTATAGATAAATCATGAACTAAAGTTATTTTATAGTTAGGAGTTTACAAAGTCAGATGCTGTAAGCTTAAACGGGAATCTTCTACAGTATCTATTGTGTTACCATTCTCCAATGGTAATGCTTGTGGTTCTTCTAGAACTTTGAAAAAACTCTCTAAACGTTCAATACCTGCTATAAAACTGGTGAGGAATTCAAACATACGAACTATGATATTTAAGGATCTAAAAACCTTACCAAAAGCACCATTCGCTTCTTGTAATGCTCCCACTTCTAACCCTGGCTCTCCTGCCCTCCTGCCAAAATTCTCGGACCAATAGCTAAAGTTGGTAACATCCAGGTGATGTAACCATATATGTTTTGAAAAATGTCTAAGTTTCTCTCCCAGGTTATCAGTTTATTATAAATACTTAAAACCGGAGCAAATACCTGTTTAATATAGATAAATTCTCTATTAGCTCCATTATAAAAAGCAATTGATTCAGCATTCTCTCGAATTCTTACTAAACTAAATCTAAAATTCGCCTCTCGTTTCAGTTGTTCTTTTTTAATTGGGATCAAAATTCTACCAAAACCTATAATTGTAATTAGCATACCTCCGAAAGAATATATGACTAAAATCAGAACCAATAATATTGATTTTTCCCAGAGTAGAATTCCAAATGCAACTAAGTTAAAAATTGCTAAGGTAAACTGCCTAAATAGACTTACAGAACGATGACAAAATACCCTAATATCTTCTGCAATTCGTTGATCGGGATTATCAATTCCTTGAGACAAGGTATTGACTTGATAAAAACAATTATTTTGCAAATATTTATCTAAATAAAATTTAGTCAACCACTCTCGAGAATACAGACGAATTTTATCTTCTAAATACTGCCAAGTAGCAACAGTTATTGCTAACAAAATAGAAGCACCAATATAGAAAAATGCAGATTGCCAAAATCTCTCTCCATCCAATTTAACTAAAGCAGAAATTAATTCCCCTTGTTGTTTTAGTTGATTCACTCCTATAATTGAATCTAAACTGAGAAAACAAAGCAGCAATATAAGCGAACCAATTGCTCGCCATTTCTCTGGAGAATCCCACCAATATAATTTACCAATTGACCAAAAACTCTGAAAAGCACGGAAAAAAAGTTTGATATTTTTCATTTTCTATATTTAACCGACATTCCACAGATCTTCTTATATCCTTATATATATTTACATTTTCAAAGAGACTTATACCCTACATTCCGCAGGTCAA
>JAKQYF010000370.1 GCA_023356535.1 Trichodesmium sp. MAG_R03
TATTCGTAGTATTGGTTGGTTAGCCTATATGTTAGCTACAACTTTTCATGAAACAGCGCGAACAATGCAACCTATTACCGAATATGGAAACTTTGAATACTTTCGTTACCTTTGTAACAGATCAGACCTAGGAAACGGTCCTGCATATGGGGGTCAACTGGATGATGGACCAAGATTTCGTGGTCGTGGTTATGTCCAGTTAACTGGACGCATTAACTATACAGCTCTTACTCCTGTAGTTCGAAATTTTTATCCTGATAGTCCTGACTTTACGGTGTATCCTGAAGCGGTAACAGATGATAGATATGCTGCCGTTATTATGTTTTATGGGATGTTTAATGGTATCTTCACAGGCAGAGCTTTAAAGCACTATATTGGTGACCCAGATCAAGGACAAATTGTTGATTTTTACCATGCTAGAAAAATCATTAATCATCTTGATCAAGCGAAATTAATAGAAGATTATGCTAAAGAGTTTTCCCAGGCATTAGAAAAGGCTGGTGCCAGGGCTTAAATCTTCAGGAATTACGTAAAGGCACTACTTGTAGTGCAAAAATCGGAATTTATTATCAATAATACACTATATATGGCGGGACTGCGTAAGTCCTGATCTTATTAGACATATACTAATACTAAAGATTTAATATATACTAACTGGAATTGATTGTCGCAAATGATTACAGGTAAAACAAAATTATTAGGAGTCATTGGTTATCCTGTTGAACATTCTCTGTCTCCACTAATGCACAATGCTGCAATTCAAGGAATAAATAATCAACAAGCTCAACAAAATTTAATTGATTATGTTTATCTACCTTTCCCTATTAAACCAGAAGACTTAAACACAGCTATTGCTGGATTTTCTGCTATTGGTGTTCAAGGTTTTAATATTACTATTCCTCATAAACAAGCGATAATACCACTGTTATCAGAAGTGTCGGGTATTGCTGAGGCGGTGGGAGCTGTTAATACTGTTTATAAAGCCAATAAAGGATGGGTGGGGACAAATACAGATGTTACAGGGTTTCTGGCCCCACTACAAACCTATAATTGTGATTGGAATCAAAAAGTAGCGGTAATTTTAGGTAATGGTGGTGCTTCTCGTGCAGTTGTAGCGGGTTGCGCTCAGTTAGGTTTTGCAGAAATTCATGTTATTGGTAGGTCAATGGAAAAATTAGCTGGTTTTCAGCAAAGTTGGCTGAATTCTCCTCTACCTGTAACTCTGGAAGTACATAAGTGGGATGAATTGTCAAGCTTAATTTCACAAGCTGATTTGTTAGTTAATACGACTCCTGTAGGAATGTACCCTAAAATTCAGGACTCTCCATTAGATGAGAATATGTTTGACAAGTTGTCTTCAGGGGCGATAGTCTATGATTTAATTTATGTGCCTAACCCTACTAAGTTTCTTCACCAAGCTCAGGTGAGGGGAGCGATCGCTATTGACGGTTTAGAAATGTTAGTTCAACAAGGGGCTGCTGCTTTAGAATTATGGTTACAACAGTCTGTACCTGTGGACATTATGCGTGATTCTTTAAAAAAAGTCAATAAAAAAATTCAATAAAAAAAGTCAATAAAATTCGAGCATTCGTTTCCTTAGTGGTTTTGGTGCATCAATTTTTTTACCGCGTAGGGACGTTGCATAACAAAAATGCGTTTCATATCGCGTAGCGAAACGTCCCTACAGCTTGCTTTAGTTTTAATTCCTAAATCTATACCTACTGAATTATCAATTTTAGGCAATACTTCGGCCAAAACTTCTACTACAAAACTTAGAAAATATCGATTAGCTGAATCTTTAATTACTGTTACTGATGATGGAATAGCAGGTAGTTCCCTTGACCACACAATTTTCAGCTTTCCTATTTTCGATTACGTAAACTTTATGTTGACCAACTTTAAATCCACCCTTTGTAAATCTAGCTGTTGGCAATGACATTCTCCTTTGAAATTTAGGAAGTCTTATAGGTTTACCTTTTCTGTGGCCTTGAGTTGATTTAAAAAAGTTTTGATAACCCTGGTAAAACATCGTTTAAAGATTACTGTAGTGGCAACCGCAGAAACAACTGATCGCCAAACTCTATCCTCAGTCTTTTTAGTCAGAGTAATAAACTGTTTTTGTAGTTCAGCATTAGTCGTTTTTTTCTTTCCTAGTTTGTACTTTTCCTGACAGCAAGCTAGACTATCATTCCAGACTACACGGACACAACCTTCCGAGCCTTGCTCATCGGTATTTTTGTCCCAATGTTGGATATATACGGTACTTAAATCTTGCCTTCATAGAATGACTTTTAAACTAAAAAATATAATAACCAGGACTTACGCAACGGCACTAGTTGTAGTGGCAATTTTGGGGAAATAACAAATTTATACTCCATATATAGCGGCACTGCGTAAGTCCTGATAACATAACCTGTGGGAAAAAAATCAACTAAAAAGTCCCCCGCTTATGGGCGAGGCTTTAAACCCAAATTTTCGGTAACATTCTTTTTTGGAATTAGAATTGGTATTGTAAAATATAAGACTTTTTTCCCAAACCCTAATTGCATTGAATATAAGCCTTCCATACCCAGCCTACTTGTCCAGGGTTAGCCACAGACTTAACGTAAACCCACTTTGTTTGAGACTGTTCCCCTGTTGGTGGTTGTGAAACTTGTAGTTGAGTACCCTTCTTAAAAGCATAGGACATACGCTGACTTTGAGGGTTGGGAAAATTTTGAACTGGAATATTAGGGGAGTCAGACCAACCTGTAACTTGACACATTGTTCCTATAGTTATTCCACCTGTCGTACTTCTTGTGTTTGCTTGTGAAGTAGAGGGTGTGCAATTTTGCAGATAGGGAGTATATACCCAACCTTGAGCATTATTAGGTCCAATCACTTGTGCCCATTGTCCGTCATTAGACCTATTGATGACTGTTACAGAAGTACCATTATTAAAAAAAGCAATATTTCTACCTCCAACTGGTTGATCTCGGAAATCTACACCCTGACTATTGTCTGCTGGTGAAGACTGAAGCTGACAAACTTGTTGTTGAGCAATTAATATCTCATTTGTGGGTTTTATTCCTGAAGTCCATTGTTCTGCCTTAGCAGTATTTGGCACTTGGCTTCCTAATAAAGATAGAGAAACAATTGTTAATATTCTGAGATAATTTGGCCTTTGATTGATGTGATTTTGCATAAATAAATATTCCTAGTTATTTGTATCTATACAGCGAATTCCGTAATTTCTGAAGTACAGTGACGTTAGCTTTTGACCTTAGCTTTTTAAGTATAAGTATGGAATTAAGTTTTTATTCTTAATTCAACCAAATCTAAGGACTCATTTTACCACACTTACCATAAATGTTGAATCTATGAATAATAATTAACATTTTGAGATATACTAACCCTAACAGTTTTTGCCAATTTTGGGCAAGTTTATCTGGTTTCATTGAATGCAGTCTTGCTTAATTTGGGAATAACAAAAGCTCCGATAACATCCTTCTCTCAAAAGTAAATTTTACCAGTTTAATACAATTATGCAATAGTTGAGAATGGATGAATTTATACTGACGAAACTTGTCTTTAGTGTTAACCAAATATTTATTTCTAAGAATAATAAAGAATCTGGATTATCTCTCAACTAAGAAATTGGCATTACCCAAGAGCAAGCATTAACTGAAAAACTTTTCTACACAACGGATAAACATTTCTACCCCTATTCCTAAAGCTGTTTCATCAAAATCAAATCTAGGATGATGGTGAGGATAAGCTAAACCTTTTTCGGAATTTGCAGAACCTAAAAAGAAATAACAACCAGGTACTTCTTGTAGGAAAAATGACATAT
>JAKQYF010000371.1 GCA_023356535.1 Trichodesmium sp. MAG_R03
TATAAGGAGATTTGCTTTCGGAGGCTGAAGAATATTTCAACAAAAAGAAAATGATTATTGAGAAATGTTGGGGTGTAGTGCAGGCCAAACACATCTTGTTTTAAAGTTTTGACAGGGTAAGAATCCAGGCTTTTGAGCATTTATACTCATTACTACTACAAGCCTGAACGGTAGAAACTGCCATGATTTAGATGCGTTTGCCCTGGGTGAATAAGAGTGAATTGGCGATCGCTACCACCCAAACTCAAAATCGCATTCTTTTTTAATTGAATTATTATTCAACTTATTGTCTAAAATGATTACTGTATCTACCATTAAGCTTACTTGTCACCCCATGAGGTCAATGCTTTAAAAATCAATCAGCAAGCCCTAATTAGCAAAGCCCAAGTAATACCAATTTCCTTAAGTATGGCTACACATCATATGTCAACATTTGATAAATACTAAGACAAGCAGTGTATTCTAAGTTTATGAAATTGGTATAACTTGGCATTAAAATTTATTGTGACTTGACGTCATAAATCTGAAAAGTGCTGTAAACCCTCAGTCAAGTTTCAGTGAGAAAGTTTTTAATTAATTCAATTCCACCCTTAACAACCTCAGAACCAAAAACCAAAATCATACCACTTAAAGTCGCTCCCATTAAACAAAGAACCAAACCACCCAAACTAATGATACCATCATCATCCAACAGACCAAAACCAGTAACAAAAATTCCGATTGCTGGTAAAGTATTGGTACCAGGAATAGGAATCATCATTGAAATAGCCATCAGGGCGATTGCGCAACCAATCACAATTCTACCTACAAGACTTGTACAAATATAACTTAATCGAGGACAAGATATCAATTCAATTTTCTGTAACCAAGGAATACCAGACTTCAAAATTCCTTGTACTTTATCAAGAGAAATTGAACGATTTAACCAACTCTGAGGCAACCACGGAGTTTGAGAACCAACTATTAGTTGAATTGCCAATAAAAATAATAAAATTCCAAATGGAATAGAGTAACCAGGAGCAGGAATAGGCAAAGCAGAAGGTAGAGACAAAATTACCAATAAAAAGCCAAAAATTCTCTCTCCTGCTAAATCAATAATATCTCCCAAAGTAACTTTAGCAGTACGTTTTTCATCAAAAAAATATCGTTGTAATTCTACAGATAATTTAGTCACTGATTTATAGTTTGAACAATAAGTATAGATGGGGCTAAAGCCCTACTACTATTATGCTGATTTATGATGGCTAATTAATAATACTTGATGAGGACTTACGGAGCAACCACAATATATAGTAGGGGTTAACGGCTGTTAACCCCTACAAATGGTGTATAACTTCATCTTTTACGTAAGTCGTGTTGATATTAATGGGGGATTTTAATCCCCCATTATAAACCTTGAGAAGTTAATAGCTAAGTGGTGAGTGCTACTTCAACTTAATTCTTATTCCTGAAAAAAATCATTAGGTACCAACAGTCCAGGAATTCATGTACTCAACTTGTTCAGCAGTCAAAGTATCAATACCAATACCCATTGCTTGCAATTTCAAACGAGCAATTTCCTGATCAACTTCTGTAGGAATAGAGTGTAAACCAGGCTCTAATTTACCTTTATTCTTGACTAAATATTCACAAGCTAATGCTTGGTTAGCAAAACTCATATCCATAACTGCACTAGGATGACCTTCTGCTGCAGCCAAGTTAATTAATCGTCCTTCACCTAATACAATTACAGACTTACCATTCTTAAGTTTATACTGTTGAGTGAAAGGTCGAACAGTCTTCACATCATCAGCATTTTCACCCAAGGTTTTCAGGTCAATTTCAATATCAAAGTGACCGGAGTTACAAACAATAGCTCCATCTTTCATCACATCGAAATGTTCACCACGAATAACGTGCTTATTACCAGTCACAGTAATAAATAGATCGCCTATAGGAGCAGCTTCTTCCATTGGCATCACCCGAAAACCATCCATGATAGCTTCAATAGCGCGAACTGGATCAACTTCGGTTACAACTACATTTGCACCTAAACCTCTAGCGCGAAGTGCTGTACCTTTACCGCACCATCCATAACCTACAACAACAGTAGTTTTACCAGCTAATAAAACATTAGTAGCACGGATAATACCATCAAGAGTAGATTGACCTGTACCGTAGCGGTTATCAAAGAAGTGTTTGGTGTCCGCATCATTAACATTCATCGCCGGGAAAGTCAACACCCCATCATTAAACATTGCTCGGAGACGAACAATACCTGTAGTAGTTTCTTCAGTGGTACCAATAAGTTCAGGAAGTTGATCTTGTCTATTTTTTACTAAAGTGGCGACAACATCACTACCATCATCAATAATAATATTTGGCCTGTGGTCCAAAGCAATTTCAACGTGACGCAGATAGGTTTCTGCATCCTCTCCTTTCATAGCATACACAGAGATACCATGATCCACCACTAAACTAGCAGCTACGTCATCTTGAGTAGATAGAGGGTTACTAGCAATTAATACAGCATCAGCTCCAGCATTTTTCAGAGCGATTGCTAAATGAGCAGTTTCAGTTGTAACGTGGCAGCAAGCTACTAATTTAATTCCGCTTAATGGCTTTTCTTTGGCAAATCGTTCTTGAATTTGGCGTAGAACTGGCATCTCCCTACCTGCCCACTCAATTCTTTGTTTTCCTAGAAGGGCCAGGGACTCATCTTTAACTTCGTGTTTAATTTGGATTGGTGTTGCAACCATTCAGTTACTTCCTTAATATCATAACATCATAATCATAAAATAGCTTAACTAATCTTGCATAACTTTGCAAATGTTTATCAGGAGTGTTAATACGACAAAATTTATTTTGACATTTATACCAATATGTGTTAATCAATATGTGTTAGTAGCGATCATCTCAAATAATCAAAACTTAAGCGGGGAAAAGCAAAAACCCGTTTCTTTCGTAGATGTTGATTGTTAAAATATACGATCTATTGTACAAATCGAGAGGGTCTGTGGGTAAGTCGTCAAAGTAAATAGTGAGACTTATACAATTGTTAAGCTCAAATATAGCCTCAACCCGCTTTAAGCTTTTTGTTTATTTTCTTTCTTGACTTTCTCTGACGTTTTATGATTTCTTCTTTTTTTTGGTGTATCAATTCTTGAGCCACCCTGATATCCTTTGTCTCCTTCGCAAAGGTACTATATATAGAGCCTTGGTGCGTTACGAAGTGCGCAATTCAAGTGCGAAGCGTTCGCTCCGCTTTGCGTCAGGAAAACACTCCCTACGAATAGCATTTATGTGTAAGTCCTAATAAGTTTATATTGCTTTACTGCCTGTCTAAATATTTATCAAATAATGATTTTTAAAAACAGTTACACACTTTACCCTATACTATAGGGTTTCCTGAAAAAGTATTTTAAGGAGCACAGGAGTAGGTAGGGACGTAACGCTTAGCGACATGAAACGCATTTTTGTTATGCAACGTCCCTACAGAGAAACAGGGAAGGTATAGATGAGGTGATCGGATATATTTGTCCCTTGATTTTTCTGCCATGGGAGTGCCCGAAATCCTAACTTTTTCAGCCTTTTATATTATGTCCGGTAACATCGTTTGTGTATAAAATTAAGTCACAATTGGAAGAAACTCTTCTGCCTTATGCCTTCTACTCTCTGCCAACATCCACCAAAGCATAAGTATTCAGGTGGACATGATATCACTTGTACTCAGTAGATTTTCTCTATTAGACCTCTGCAAAAATGCTGATTTTAGAACAGCAGGGCAAGGGTTTGAGAACCTTTTCTGGAGATGTCTATTAAAACATAGATTTGCAAG
>JAKQYF010000372.1 GCA_023356535.1 Trichodesmium sp. MAG_R03
TGCCAAGATTTATCTTCAGCATATAAATTGCCTAATAGTCTATAAATCGAGGCATTATTTGGCTCAATTTTAAGAGCTGCTTGATAATTGCTCTCTGCTTCTTTTATTCCCCCAACTTTTTGATAAGAATTTCCGATAATGATGTAAGCTAGTATTAAATCTACTTGCAGAGAAATAGCTTGCTCACATTCAGAAATTGCTTTTTCATACAATCTTTGCTCATAATATTTTTGAGCTTCCTGAATATAAATACTAGGAATATTTACCATATCATTAGATGTCAAAATAGATTTTAAATTCCTTGGCGTTGTCTTATTTATTTGGGGAATTTTATCTGGTTTTAAACCCGAATGAATAATCTGATTATTGTTAGTTTGTGTTGGAGTATTTATCAAGGTTTTTTCTCCCTCTAGAACCCCAGAAATATTAGTTAAATCTGGTTCAATAATTAGAGGTTTATTGAGATGTACAGTTTTGATAATTTCTGTAGAGTTTGCATGTGATTGAGGCTCACTATTTTCTAACAGAGATAAAGGTGATTCTAGAGAATTGTCTGATAAGTCATTTTTTAAATTAAATGTTGACTTAACTAGATTTACTGGCTCCCTAACAACTCTTTCAAGATTTTTAAGTTTCTGAGTCACCTGACTTGTCTTTTCAGCTCTAACCTGTTGAATTATTCCTTGACTATTTTGATGATTTTCTTCTGTTAGTAAATGGAGAGAATTTCCGGAATTTTGCCAATGATTAGGAAATACTTGTGTCGTAGGTTTCTTTGTTTCTTGTAGTTTTAATGCTTCCCCTAGACTTTCATAAGCTCCTAATAAATTAGGATTTAATTCTATCGCCCGACAATAACAGGATATTGCTTGAGCAATTACCTTTTGTCCCAGCAGAGTATTTCCTAACATTAAATGTTCTTCTGCTGTCGCTTTTTCTGGTTCTAAATTGTAGGCCTGATACCAACACTCAGAAGCTTTTGTTTCCTCGCCAATTTCTGTCCAAGCTATAGCCAGTTGGCGGTAAGCATCAGCATAATTTGGGTTAAGTTCCAGAGATTTTTTATAGGATTTAATTGCTTCTTTCCATTGTTGCTGTTGAGCATATAAACTCCCGATATTCAGATATATTTCTGGGTCATTTGGTTGTCGAGCCAGACTTTTTTGATAGGAGTTCCAAGCTGCTTCTACTTCCTCTTGAGATGGCAAAATTTTGCTTAAAGTTTGGTAGTCTGAAGTTGATTTGATGACTTGATTTAGTTGATTGATTTTTTGATTAGCAGGTTCTAAAAAGTCAGCTTGCCTAGGGCATTCTGTAGCTTCAGTGTAGTTGCCGATTTTTTCATAAGCTCTAGCTAACTTTTGATAAGCTCCTGGCAATTCGGGTTTGAGTTCTATAGCTTTTTGATAATAGCTTATTGCTTCTGGCCACTGTTCTTTTTGAATAGATAATGTTCCTAAATTAGCATAAGCTTCAGCAAAATTTGGCTGATACTCTATAGCTTTTGTATACCAATACCAGGCGGTTTCTAGTTGACCTTGAGTATAAAGAATATTACCTAAAGTTTTACAAGCTGGGCCATAATCTGGTTGATATTTTAAGGCTTGCTCACAGGTAGTTTTGGCTAACTCTAATTCTTTTTGGTTTAAGTATAATTCTGCTTGTAGATTTAGCTGAACAGCCATTTCTTGGGGATTAACTTTTAATGACATTTTTTGATCTGCCTGTTTTCATCGGTGGGTTGTTCTGTAAAGAAAATCAAAATCAACTAATAAAGTCCCTCTAGAATCGTTGGGCCCAAATATCAGGATGGCGGTCGCTTAATTTTTCCGTCAATATTCCTCTTTTCCGGAGTTAAGCTAAAGATATTTTTTATAGATACTTAACATACAAAATTTTTTACTGATTTTATTCCTGATAATCCTACTCAGCCATAGGTAGTATGGGAACTATTATTTTCCACTACTTATCCCTTAGGTCTGTAGAATTCCTTGTTGAATTAATGATTTTGATTTGGAATAAGTAGGAATTAGCATACAAATCTTATATATAGCTAAACCTAATCTTAATTATAGCTAGGTTTTATTCATGCCTACCTACTTAGAGTTCATGTACTCAATTTATTTTTCATACTTTATTTATTAAATTCAATTTGCTCTATATTTCCCCTTTATTATTTTCTTTTAATCTTTTCTTAACTATTATAGTTTTAGATTTTGTAATCTATATTTTATACATCATAATATCGTTGTCATGTTTATGGTACTATGGTACTATTGTTTATGCAGGTCCTGAATTTAACTGTAGTTTGATTTTTTGTCAACCCAGGGAATATTTCTGGAAAAATACCAGATTTTAATTGGTGAGGCGATCGCTCTGACCTGAATTTTTACCAAGAAATATAATAGGCTTATCGCTTTATATAGTCGTTTCACTTGAGATTGAGACAAGTGTTTCTTGCGATGAAATTATTTCAGGCGAAAAATGTTTCATTCTTATTTAAAATGACTAAAATTTAAAAAATCCTCAAAACCCTTGATCTGTAATAATTATAGCTATCAATACTCTCAAATGGGTGCAATTATTACTCTGCTTAAGTTTGAGCGATTTTTTTCTCTATTTAGTGACAAGTCTAATGTCTAAGTACCACTAGTTGAAAGTAACAATTTATTGGGTGCACAATGCCACGAGTTAGCATTATATAGATAATGTTCCTAAATTAGCATAAGCTTCAGGCAAATTTGGCTGATACTCTATAGCTTTTGTATACCAATACCAGGCGGTTTCAAGTTGACCTTGAGTATAAAAAATATTACCTAAAGTCTTACAAGCTGGACCATAATCTGGTTGATGTTTTAAGGCCTGCTCACAGGTAGTTTTGGCTAATTCTAATTCTTTTTACTTTAAGTATAATTCTGCTAATGACATTTTTTGATCTGCCTGTTTTCATCGGTGGGTTGTTCTGTAAAGAAAATCAAAATCAACTAATAAAGTCCCTCTAGAATCGTTGGGCCCAAATATCAGGATGGCGATCGCTTAATTTTTCCGTCAATATTCCTCTTTTCCGGAGTTATGGAGTTAAGCTAAAGATAATTTTTATTTGGAATAGTTGGGAATTAGCATACAAATCTTATATATAGCTAAACCTAATCTTAATTATAGCTAGGCTTTATTCATGCCTACCTACTTAGAGTTCATGTACTCAATTTATTTTCATACTTTATTTATTCAATTTGCTCTATATTTCCCCTTTATCATTTTCTTTTAATCTTTTCTTAACTATTATAGTTTTAGACTTTGCAACCTACATTTTGTGCTTTATAATATAGTACGATAAGTTATATAAAGCCTCTCTGTCTAATTAAGTATAATTACTTATGGTCAGGATTTACGCAAATTTACCTTGAAAACGCCATATGTAGGGGCGAATGGCATTCGCCCTCACCGTCGTGTAGTGCTCGTGTGTAAGTCCTGATGTAGTGCGGGCATCTTGCCCGCGTTGGTGTACCTCAGAACAACAGAAAACGCTGTCAAAGTATCCCAAGATGCAGTTGCCTCAGCCGTCTAAGTTCCATAACTGATATTACGTCTCCTCACCATAGTTCTAGCAGCTAACCCTGCTGGGTTATTACAGCAGTTTTCATGTCGGTAGACCACAGTAGGGACGTTGCATAACAAAAATGCGTTTTCCTGACGGAATGCTGCGCAAACATGTCGCGTAGCGTTAGCGGAGCTTTGCGTTAGCAAAA
>JAKQYF010000373.1 GCA_023356535.1 Trichodesmium sp. MAG_R03
TGATTTTGAAGATAAATGAGGTATCATGGAAAAGTACAATACCGCAATATGAATAAATTAGTTAAGTACAGGGCTTACGCAGTACTTCTATATATAGTGTATTATTAGTAATAAATTCAGATATTTACACGACAAATAGTGTCTTTGTGTAAGTCCTGAAGTATTTAGGTTTTGTTAATTAAGCCTTTTGGTGTACCTTATTTAAGTGGAAACCGCTATGGCTCTTCCAAGAATATGACACTATTGAGCAAATAAGAAATATGAAAATAAATACAATCACTGGCAGAAATTATCAGATAGGTGAAGAAGAAAAACTTACTACCCTAGCAAAAAAATATGGAGTTAAATTAAATAAAAGAAATGTCGATACTTACAGCGATGCAGGATTAGAAGGATGGTGGGGTGAAAATGGCTGTCACAAACCATTGCATGAAATGAATCCAATTAGAGGAGGTTTTGTAATGGATGTACTCAAAAAATTTGAGATTTCACCTGATCAACCAATTATTGAAATTGGCTGTGGTGGCGGAATTTTTTCTGAATATATAGCCCGTCTAGGATATAACATTCTTGGTGTTGATATTTCAATGGAATCAATAAATGTTGCTAAGGAACACGCCTTCATTACCCATGTTAAAGTTGATTATCAAGTAGGAAGTGTCTATGAACTACCTTTTGAGAATGAAAGTTTTGATATAGTAATGTCTAGCGATTTTCTGGAACATATTGAAGATTTAGTAACAGCAATTTCGGAAATGTCAAGAATTCTCAAAAAGGGAGGTCTTTTTATCTTTGATACTATAGCTAGAAATGAGAGTAGCACTACAACATTTATGAAGTTAGAAGCTGAAGGAGTTATCCCTGCTGGTACTCATGAGCCGTTACTTTTTATTAAACCAGAAGAATTAGAGTCTGTAGCAAATCAATTTGGAATAGATTTTGCTAAAGATATTAATAATATCTATGGGTTTGTACTTAAGTCAATACAATTTATTGATGGTAAGTTTAAATTGGTAGAAATTCAAGAAAAAGAGACTTTACCACATTATATTGGGTACGGAATTAAAAAATAAAATAACCAGGAGTGGATAGAGAAAATAGGACTATTAATAACTAGAAATTTTCAGGAATTACACAGTACCACTATAATATAGTATATTTTTGGTAATTTCTTTAAATATTTACACTACAATTAGAGCCTTTGCGTAAATCCTGATCATTTAGGATTGCTAAAGAAGATAACTATTAGCAAACAAGCAGGTGATTGCAACTTAAGTTGCAATCACCTAATATCAATCAACTTGGAGTAGCACGAAGTTTTGCAATTTGACATCCTCCCCGGCCTAAATGCACTGGGTAACAACCGAGCCGTAGCCCCTCGGCGGGTTGACACCTCACAGGCTGCTGGTACTTTGGCAGTAGTCTTATGCTGGCCGACCTGCCCGTTTTTTGTCTCGGTATGCCCACCCGCGACTAATATATTTCTTGTGAACTAAAATGCCTAATTACATAACCTGTGGAAAAAAAATAAACTAAAAAGTCGCCCACTTATGGGCGAGGCTTTAAACCCAATTTTTCGGTAACCTATTCTCAAAATGATCCAAAGTTTTTTATAGTCTAAAGAGTAGTGTATTATAGCTGCTGATATTATGTAAAGCTAATATGGAACTTAAAGACTTTCTGGGTACAGACCTTAAATACGACGTCAAAACCATCGCTAATGATGAAAACCTGGCTCGCGAGATTCAGGCCATACTAATTGACCTAAATATGCTTAACCCTCCAGTAGATGGCATATTTGGCCCATTAACCACAGCAGCACTTCATCGGTTTCAAGTAGAGCAAAAAAGTAGTGAAGCTGGATATTTAGGAGAAAAAACTATCAAACAATTGTTGGATGCAAAAGAAGCAAATATTCCCGCAGTTCCAATCATATTAAAAACAAAAAAAGATACTATTCTGAAATCAAGACCGCTTCAATCTTCTCAATTAACTGATTCTGAAAAACATCATATCCCTGCTAATCAAGAATTTGAAATTTTAGCTTATGCTCCAGTAAGAAACCATTTCCGGATTGCTTTTCGTAACCATAAACATAACAATTCAGGAGTTTGGTATATCGATGAAACAAACATTGAAATTTCTGAAAATAATCAAGTTGTATATCCCAAGTTCAAACCAGAAAATCTCAGAATAAAAGTTCCGTACAAACCAAAACTAGATGATTTATATAATCCCACAGGCTTATGTAATATTACTTCAATTGCTTCATGTTTAGAATTTTTAGAGGCTCATCGTAGGTCAAATTATGGTGAGTTTGAAGATGAACTTTATGAATATGCTTTAAGTCAAGGTTACAGTCGTCATCATCCATATCATCTAGTGAAAATTGTGAGAGATTATGGATGTAGAGATACTTTTAAAACTAATGCCACTATTCAAGAAGTTCAAGACTCCCTAATAGTAGGAAACCCTGTAGCTATACACAGTTATTTTACTTCATTTGGTCATTTAATTGTTGGTGTTGGTTTTGATAATGAAGGATTATTTATTCACGACCCATACGGGAAATGGTCTGCTACTGGATATCATATTGACCTAAGTGGTGCTTATCTACATTATTCTTATACGTTAATTCGTAATGTTTGTATGCCAGATGGTAGTTTCTGGGTACATTTTATTTCAAAATAAAAAAATAAAAGAACGAGAAGGAATATAAAAATTAGTATTCAGCTATTATTATGTGTATTGACATACTCCCCGACCTAAAGGCACGGGGATTCTCACAAAAAGTGATTCTTTATAGTACAATAAAGAAACCCTAGGAAACTTGTCTATAATACTTAAAAGCTAAAACCTACCATCTCAAACTTTTTCTACTTTCATACTTAAATCTAACCAAGTTGACCGAGTAATAGGAGCGCTTGTAGAAATATAATCTACCCCTGTTTCGGCAACATTTCTAATAGTTTCCAGGGTAATATTTCCCGAAGCTTCAATTTTAATCCGACTATTATTTTGCCGAATAATTTGAACTGCTTGCTCCATCTCTTCAACAGACATATTATCAAGCATAATAATATCTGCTTGATACTCCAAAGCAGTCTCTACTTCTGCTAATGTTTCTGTTTCTACTTCAATAGTTAAAGGATAAGGCATTGTTTCTCGGACTTTAGCGATCGCTTTTCCAATACCTCCGGCAGCAATAATATGATTATCTTTAATCATCACCGCATCATCCAAACCCATCCGATGATTTTTAGCCCCACCAATTTGAGTAGCATATTTTTCCAATATTCTCAGACCAGGTGTTGTTTTCCGAGTATCAACCAGTTGTGCTGGTAGGTCGGCAATTTTGTCTGCATATCTACGAGTCATAGTTGCTATCCCACTCAGACACATTACCAGATTTAAGGCCACTCTTTCCCCAGTCAGTAAACTATCTAAAGGTCCATTTAATTTAGCCACTATAGTTCCCTGATCACACCATTCTCCCTCTGCAACAGTGGGTAAAAAGTTTACCTTTTCATCCAGAATTTGAAATACCCTCGCTCCAATTGGTAGTCCTGCAATAACTCCTGACTCCTTTAATAACCAATGGCCTGCACCTAAAATTGCCATTACTTCTGCAAATAGGCCAGAAGTTGTGCGATCGCCTCTGCCAATATCTTCTAGCAACCAATCTTTTAATAAATTGTCTAATATTATTTTTGGAGGTATGACCCCTTTCATAGTTGTGCCCG
>JAKQYF010000374.1 GCA_023356535.1 Trichodesmium sp. MAG_R03
GGAATGTTATTTTAAGTCTTTGGATATTCAGTCGGAGCAACCCATGGTTTGGTTGTGGTTAAGTTTGGCAATTAGGAAGTCTGGAGATGAACAAAAAGCACAAATGTGTTTGCAGAAGGCGAAGCAATTTTTGTCTAATAGTCCGGCAGAAGCTGTGGAGATTTTATGGCAAGCTTGGGAAAAGTTAATTCAGTAAATAGTTAACAATTTATAATTAATAATTAATAATTAATGATTTCACTCTTAATATAGCAATCCTATGAGGGTCTTGCTGCTATTGATAATGGGGTTAGTTTAACGGTTGATGTCTGTGAAGGTTTTGCTGCCGAGCTGGGAATCTCTTGATGATCAAATTGACACATTGTTATCAGCCTTTTTCCTCCAAAAGATTGGTTACCTGAACTTCTAGCAATGGCAAATCTTTGTCGATATATACCCCAAATAATTACATTATCAATATTGTCATAGCCATGTATCACCAAATTTCTCAGATTGACAATTCTTCTGCCATTGGAAATGTCAATATTCGGATCCGTTTTCAGAATTCTATTTGTTGCCTCACCAATAATTTCAAGTTCCCGTTCTACGGCGCGACGTAACATTTTGTTGGTTTCATACTCACTGAATTTCCGTTCTTCACCCAGATAATCGTAGATAGACCCACTCCAAGCAGGAGGCAGGAGGAGTAGCAATTCTATCCTCCTGCCTCCTACTGAGAGCCTCCTGCCAAAGTCCTCCAAAGTGAAAGTTTACAGCAGTTTTCATGTCGGTCGACCACAGTAAGGACGTTGCATGCAACGTCTCTACAAGGTTTTGGTTATGGCGATGTAGTTCATCAATTTGAAAAGCGCTGTAAGTATTCAACCGGACATGATATAATTACTTACCCGTTTTCTTAATGCCTAGTATAAGAACGTTCAAACCTAATTTTAAACTTCTCAGCAACAACCGCTAATCCCACACTACATAGAGCAACAGCAACGAGCAACAATTTCACAGTAAAATCTTCTGTCATTATTGCTACAGCAGCAAGAGCGATCGCCATTCCCACAAATATTTGCTTGAAACGAATAGCTGTTTTATGGGCACGACTACAGGAACTGCAAATTTGAGTATGTCGTGAAAAGCGATCTAGAGCCGGTGGTTCTTGATTAACCGGTAAGTTTTCTTGGTCTGGCAGTGACTTAGTGTTGTAACCTAGATAAAATGGTAAACACTCTCCGTATTTATCCAACCATTTGCGATACTCAATGACTAATAGGTCGGAAGTTTTCAATGGCAAATATAGGGAACTTAGACTTTTCCCTAACCTTTGAACTTCTGCCTGCTGCCCAACTACCAAAGGTAAGTCTTCTTCTAAAAACTGATCTCGATATAAATGTTCCATCCAGCGTGGTTGCCACTTCCGTTTCCAATTAGGAAAGTTACTATAATTTCTGATGATAATTCGGCATTTTCCCTTTCCTGTAGGCAGTGAATAAAGGGCCGCTCCACCTAGGCGTTTTGATTTTTCTGAGGCAGTTGAACTTCTGTATGTGATTAAATTCGGAGCCACAAAATTAAGTTGCATCCAGTTTTCATTCTGTTGTCTTGTTTTCCGATATCTGCCTGTAATTCCCTGAGCAGAAGTTTCTAGAACTTCCATTTGTAAGGGTTGAGCCTGTTGACGACTATTCAGAGTAGCTTCATGGCTGATATATAAGTGAGATGGGTCGATAGCATTTTCAATGAAGTAGGTTTGATCGTAAGGTAGGTCGAGCATATAGTCTGAACTAACGACTTTAGGGTTGTCTAAGTCTGCCACAGTGGGAATTAGTTTTTCATCAGCTACATTGACTTCCCCAGGCCACATCCAGACTATGCCTTGTTTTTCTGCGACAATAAATGATTTGACGCGAGCTTTGGCCGGAATTTTCGCCTCTGCTGGTAACTGCGGAATATGCAAACATTCTCCCCCACTGCCAAACTGCCAACCATGGTACAAACATTCGATTTTACCGTCAATTATTTGTCCGTCTGATAGTTTGGCTGCACGGTGGGGGCAAAGGTCTGTAAGGCAAATTAACTTACCATCATTATTTTTGAATAAAACTAGGGGTTCATCATACAAGGAAAAACCGTAGGGATGCTTTGTGGGTAGGTCTTGAATAAATGTGACTGGATACCAACAATTTCTCCAGTTAAATTCTTGGTCTGTTTTTGGAGTAGATAAAGTATCAGTAGGTTGGGATATTTCTGGAATATTTGATGTTATTGTCATATAACTTTTGATTGAATTAAGATCAGATTCTTGTCAACATTAAAAATGGCATTTTGGCCTGAAAGCTTCCCAAATTCATCTCTCAACGGGCGGACTTTCGACTATCTCTTCTTTTCTGCAGTATTTATGAGACAAGGCGGGTATTCAAACCAATTTTATTATAACATGGAAGGTCGCCCGCTTATGGGCGAGGCTTTAAATCCAATTTTTTGGTAAAATTTGCTTAGGATTCGCCGACTAGGAAAAATCCGGCCCAGTTCACAGGTTCGGGATGTTTTTTCATGGTGGTTAACATTGCTTGTCGGAGAGCTTGAGCTTTGTTTTGTTTGGCTTCCAGATTTTTATAGAAGTCTATCATTAATTCGGAAGTTGTTGCATCAGGAACTTGCCATAAAGAAGCAACTATGCTGGGAACTCCTGCTCCAATAAAAGGACGGGCAAGACCTACTATTCCATGATAGACTTGATGGAAGTTGAAATATCCAGCAAGTACATTTTTATATTATGCTGCATAAAGTAATTGCTTTGTTTGCTCTACACTTTTGATAAAATATGGGTTAATCAAAGACCTTTCTGTGAGCAGGTCTACTCTCCTTTTGAATAAGCTTTCAAGTTTTTCGTGAAGCTCGAAGTAATTGTCTGTGTATTTGTCAAAAGAAATTTCTTTGAAGGAAATAAGGATGTCAATATCGCTTAATTCGTTGAAATCAGCAGTCGTTGCCGAACCGAATACGTACATCGTTTGAATGTCGTGCTGCTCGCAGAGACGCTGAAGTTCCAATTTGTTATTTTCTATCAAACTTAACATAACTATTTCAAATATACAGCTTTTTTGAATCCAAGTAGGATAAATAAAGATAATGATAGATTACAGCAGTTTTCATTTTAGTAGACCACAGTAGGGACGTTGCATGCAACGTCCCTACATGCAAGGTCCCTACAAGGTTTTGGTTGTGACGATGTGGTTTATCAATCTGAAAAGCGCTGTATAGCGCCAGTCAAAAGTCAAAAGTAAGAAGTAAGAAGTCAACAGTCAAATGTTTGATCTTTTTTAGTCTTCATCCAAATTCATCTCTCAACGGGCGGACTTTCGACTATATCTTCTTTTCTGTAGTATTTATGAGACAAGGCGGGTATTCAAACCAATTTTATTATAACATGGAAAGTCGCCCGCTTATGGGCGAGGCTTTAAATCCAATTTTTTGGTAAAATTTGCTTAGGATTCGCCGACTAGGAAAAATCCGGCCCAGTTCACAGGTTCGGGATGTTTTTTCATGGTGGTTAACATTGCTTGTCGGAGAGCTTGAGCTTTGTTTTGTTTGGCTTCCAGATTTTTATAGAAGTCTATCATTAATTCGGAAGTTGTTGCATCAGGAACTTGCCATAAAGAAGCAACTATGCTGGGAACTCCTGCTCCAATAAAAGGACGGGCAAGACCTACTATTCC
>JAKQYF010000375.1 GCA_023356535.1 Trichodesmium sp. MAG_R03
CAAGGTCTTTGGCTCTATTTTCTGCTAAATTGTATTTAGTAACAGCAAGTTTAAAGATATTTTGATAAAGTTCTTCTCCAATGGGTAGGGGCAGGTCTAATATGTGAATATAATTACGCATAGTTGTGGGAATTGACCAGTCAGAACCTACTATTATTAAGTTCATTCTGGGTCTGGGTTTTGTTTGTGCGATCGCAATGACTAATTCTTTGAGTTTGCGGGTAGTTAAATGACAAGTTGGTTCTATGAGTGTTGACCAGTCTGGCAGAATATAGGTGTATTGCTGGTCTATGTTTTTTCTGGCTTGATTTTGTAATCGTTTCTGTAAGAACTCAAGGGCATAAATTATTGGATCGGCGTTTGGTTGTGGTGCAGAATTTGTGCTTTCCCAATTGTTTTCTGCTGTTAATTTATAAAATCCATTAATACTTCTCCATTCGGCTAGTTCTCCTTCAGAAATATTATCATTACATGGAGAACGATAGGCGGCGATAATATTATTATTACATAGAGAACGATAGGCGGCGATCGCGCAATTAATGGCTCGATTTTCTTCTGATGAACGTAAGAAAATTAAGGGGTATTGAGAACCTAAAAGTTCTTCAAGTTCCAGTTGACATTTATCGTAAGGAAGTTCCATTGTTTTTACCTCTATTAAAAATCAGCTTGCTCGCCAATTGACCACTTTTCAGTCTGAGGATATTCTTGATTTGGGTTCTGATTTTGATTGCTAGTTTTGCCCAAATCAGGGAGTTTACTACCTGAAAAAGTGTTGGTTCTTTTTTGTTGGTTTGGTTGTTTAGGAGTTGGATATTTTGAGGGAGCGATCGTAGTCAAATCTCGACGCAGGTTAGTTGTTTTTAAACCTTGTTGAATATCACGACACCATTGTTTAATTAAAAATTCTAAGTCTATTTCGCTAATTTGACGTGCAGATTGAGTTTCTATATCGACCCGGAGTTTGTCTCTATTTTCCTGTTTTTTAAAATAGTCTTGAGGAAAATCTTCTGCTTGTCTAGCCAGATTTAAATTGTATCTAAATTGTTGATTACCAGCATTAGGAATTTCGATAATTAAAGTATATTGAGCCATTTTTTTACAGTTTTATTTATCTGATTTTTCCTTTTATAAAAGTCTTTCATTCTGAGATTTTAATTCGTCGCTCCATCTTTTAAATAAGAATAAACCAAGTATACCTAAAACAGTTAACGTTAAAGCAAGAATAGGCCAACGTTTAGATAGAGGCAGAGGACAGTAATTGAAATTAGGCATCCGAATTGTTTCTGAAGTAATAACATTAAGTCCTTTAGAACTGGAAACAACTTGCAATACAGTTTCATGTCGAGAAGCTCGCTCGCTCCCTGGTTGTCTATAGATAATTTCATATTCTCGCAATGTTGTTAAAAAAGTCTTTAAGGTTTCTAGAACTTCCTCTGCATTCCCAGGGAGTTTGTAAATTCCTCCTGTTGCGCCAGCCATCTTTTCCAGACGCTTTTCATCAACTATAAACTCCCTAATATCTTCTCCAGGAAGTGTGCAATTCTCAATAACCTTATCAACAGTTAATTCACTGTCTGATAAATTACAATTGTCAGCGCGATCGCGCAATTGCCGTAACGTTTCCCCATAGCCCATCGTATGAATTGTTATTTGGGGATACCTAGTAAGTATTTCAGTTAAATTTTGAAAGCGTTCAGATTCATCTGACCTTGATACATCGTAGCCGTCAGATAGGAGAATTACAGCTAATCTTGGGGGAACTTGTTCTCCTATTAACTGGTTTGATGATAAATTAAAGTTAGTATTTCCTAGATACATCACTGCTTCCCTTAAGGGTTCATAAATTTTGGTATAAGCGCAAACCTCAACTTTTGCTAATTTATCTAGCTCTTTCTCTAAGCTAGGTTCTGAGACTGGGACTAACTTGCTAGAAATTTCTCCTACATTGACTTTAAATCCCCCATTTTCACAGTATTTTCCACCTTCTCCGAAGGGAACTAAAGCGAGTTCTACAGGCATATTTTCAGTTCTAACACCCCTAATCACCTTTCGTATTGCCTTTATAGCTTCCTCCTGCTTCTTTTTCCCTCCTAAATCCTTGTGTTTCATACTACCACTCATGTCTAAAAGCATTACAAGATAAGCAGGGTCTGCTTTAGATTGTTGGGAAGAAAGAAACTCCATTTGAGAAGGTTCTACTGCAATTTCTTGTCCTAGTTGGCCTGTTGTTGTTATCTTAAAATTTTCAAGTTTTAGGCCTTGAATGGGAACGTTGCCTTTATCGAGGACTCTCACCCTTAATCTAACACGATCGCACTGGGTACTCCAGCGAATAATTTTTACTGAACTTGCCAAAACAGGTTGTGACCACAATGCTACCAAAAATATAATAGCAATTCTTTTAAGCTTGTGGGTCGAGGAACCTATTATAAAAAACAAAGCGATAAAGTTGACTATCCTCTTCGAGGTTACTTTGGTCATAATTTTCATAGTAAAAGGCAATCATCTGATTATGAATTAGAGATTCAGAATCAGGTAGTCTTACCAGAGGCACGATCGCCTACAATTTTAAACTCAACGTTTCCAGTTTGAGAATTTTTCCGACCAAAACTAAGTAATTTTTGAATCATTTTTTGGTTTTCTATATCTGTTTTAGTGTGTAATAAACCAGTAAGCAATTAAATACTAGAATCTGATAAAACTTTTCCCGTTTTCAACCAATAAAGAGGTTTTATTAAACCATAAGGTTTCCATTTACCATCATCTATAAGAGTGGCTTCAAATTCAGTAGGATTATTGTCAAAAGTTTGGTGGTTAGGCCGTGGATCTTGAGAACCTCTTACTCCAAAAGAGGAACAAGCAAAAAATCTTAGCCTTTCACCAGATATCTTTTTAGTTTGAGTCAAATAACAGTAGGTCTTTGGTAAACGTACTTTGAATAAGTCCTCATCGGGGTCTAATCTTCCTGGCCAAATTTCCCCCCGTTCACACTTACTCATTACTACTGCTATCCGTAGCTTTTTACGTTTGGGGTTCTTTTGTTCTTCTCTGGTAATTTTATCCCAAAGATTTTCTAAAATAGATTGATATTCACGGTCAGCTTTCCCTGACTAAAAATCTGTGAGCATTACCATCCAAGCTTCTACTTTCAAGATTTGGTTTATATATGACCTGATGGTCGATTCGTAGTTCCTACGAGCTATATTCTCAAAAATTTGTCCAGCATAATCAACAAAAGATAACTGGATTTTTTCTGGTTTTTTTGCTCCATATTTCCTTGCTGGAATATCAATTGTAAACCCATAGGTTGGTTCATTTCCTACTTTAGTTTCACCAATTATCTCTCCCAGTTTAATCAAGTTAGATCCCATATCTACCAAGGTTTCAGTATTTTGATCTTTAAGAATACTAATATGCAAGTCGGGAAAAATTTTTTCTTTAGAAAGATGAGCCAAAGCTGCTAAATAGGTTGTCTTGCCAGACCCTCTTGGCCCAATAATTGCGATTTCTGTCATTTCATACCTCTCTATAATAATTGAATGGTTTAGTATTTTGGTTTTATGGATTCACGAGTCGCAATATAAATCCAAGGTAACTCTAACAAAGAGCGATTGTGAACGGTAGTAACAAAAAGCCGAACTTGTTGATGACTATTATT
>JAKQYF010000376.1 GCA_023356535.1 Trichodesmium sp. MAG_R03
ACCCCTCCATCAAATGTTCTAATTAAAGAACTAATAGCAGTAACTCTCTCAAGAAACTCTTTCTTTTTTGCATCTCCTACCCTAGTCAAAGTCTTATTAGACCAATTCTGCAAAACTTCAGGAAAGCGATCGCTTAATTTCTCCAAATTTTCCCTGAAAAAACTGTGTACTACTTGCTCGTTAGCCTGGCTTTCAAAACTTACCCTAAGTAGCTGATACAGAAACTTCTCTAGATCTTGAATTGACGAAGTGGGAATATCTACAGTTGACTTAACCTGCTCTGGAGGGAGGGGTAATTCTATCGACTCAGGTTCATCAACCTGCCCTGCTAGTGGAGTAGATATTTCAACAGACTCAGATATATTAACTGGAGTTTCTAGCAAATTATCAGTAGTCTCTATATTTTCCTTAGAGACAGGAGCGACCAACTCTCGTAAATATTCAGCCGTTTTAGCATTGCCTTGTTGCTCTAATATTGAAGCCACACCTTCTATTAACTCACCGTTAATTATACCTGTATGACTCTTCACAACTTCAGCCAGTGAGCCTTCAGGAAACTGAATCAGTTCCTGAATTAGATCGAGTTGCGATTTAATGCGAGTCGTTTCATCAGAATTAGTAGGGATAGAAGTAGGCAAAAATTCAGAAGCAGTGGGATGACCTTGTGCTACCAACTTACGAAAAACTTGAATCCGCAACTGAGTGAAGTCAACTCCCAAATTCTGCAAAACTCTGATTGCTCCTCCCTCTGATTGCTTCAGTAAACCGAGTAGCAGATGATGGGTGTCAATTTCAGAGTCTTTTAACTGTTCTGCCTCTACTGCAGAAAGTTCAAAAACCAGTATAGTATGCTTATTGAAAGAAATTTCTTTGTTCTTCCAGACTCCAGGCTTCTGTATTTTCTCAACCTCTAAGCGGGCCTTTTCTAAGTCTATCCCTGCATCTGTAAGTATCTGAGTTGCTAAACCAGTCTTCTGCGTAATTAAACCAAGAAGAATTTGTGTAGTACATACATCCCTGAGACCTAAACGCCAGGTTTCACGTTGAGCATAAATAATTACTTGATGACTTTTTTCTGTAAATCTATCAAATAATGACAGTTCTAGTTTTTTTTTGATTGGGTCTAAATACTTACTCAAATTTTCTCCCTATTGTATACTATATTTTGTCGTGGGGAATGTGGGCTCGTTCAGAGAAAAACCCTTCTAAATTCTAAATTCTAAATTCTAAATTCTAAATTCTAGCATAGCAGACTTTTACTGCGGGTTTCAACTCGCGTGTCGTTATTCAACCAGGGGATAAATCTTCCGGGAACTTTCCTCCCCTCCTGTATTTTAGCTAAATCGTCGAGAAGCCCACACCATAGCGTCAGCTTAGTATGGGAGTATGTCACCTTACTCACCTATGATTAGATTTTATCGACTTTCACCAACAGGACTTACCCACGGGCACTACACGAGGGTGAGGGTGAATGCCATTCGCCCCTACATATGGGGTTTTCAAGGTGAAGCGTGGGCAAGTCCTGACCAATATATGCCATGAGCCTACCAACTGTTGCTTTGATTTATATATTAATCACAATATAGTCATTCCGAATAAGAATGGGAAACTTTTTTAGCGCTTACCCTCTCACAGCAAGAAAACCTTGTCTCAATCTAAACCAGAATGACTATAGATTCAGCTTGTCGACACTGGCCAGGGCGAGGCATTATCATACAGTGCCTTAGAAATACTTGAGGATATTTTCATGGTGGTGCCTATTTGAAATTGGCCAGTAGGTTAAACCTCATCTCAAGCAATAAACTTAAACAAAATGTTTACAAATAAGGCAATTACTTCTTTCAGTCTAGAAAAAGGTCTCATAAAGCTTTAGACTGGAGTTTTGCAGATAGTAGAGTTTGAGGTGTATAAAATCAACAGTGAGAAAAATTATCATTGCTGGGAACTGGAAAATGTACAAAACCCAACTAGAAGCCAAAGAGTTTCTCCAGGGTTTGATGTCTCAACTAATAAAAACCTCCGAAGAACGAGAAGTAGTTCTCTGTACTCCCTTCACGGCACTAGGTTTTATATCAAAAATTTTGCATGGTAGTCGGATCAAGTTAGGTGGGCAAAATGTTCACTGGGAAGATGAAGGAGCATATACAGGAGAAATTTCTGCTTTAATGCTTAAGGAAGTGGGAGTTAGTTATGTAATTGTGGGTCATAGTGAGCGCCGTCAATATTTTGGAGAAACTGATGAAACAGTAAATCTGCGTTTAAAAGCTGCTCAGAAGCATGGCATAACTCCTATCCTCTGTGTGGGAGAAACTAAGCAACAAAGAGATTCAGGTGAGACCGAATCACATATATTCTCTCAGTTGGCCAAGGATTTAGTTGATGTGAATCAAGAAAATCTAGTAATTGCTTATGAGCCAATATGGGCCATTGGTACTGGTGATACTTGTGAAGCTACAGAAGCTAACCGAGTTATTGGTTTAATTCGTGGTAAGTTAAACAATTCTAATATCACTATTCAATATGGTGGTTCTGTTAAACCTAGTAATATTGATGAAATTATGGCACAACCAGAAATTGATGGTGCTTTAGTTGGGGGTGCAAGTCTGAAACCTGATAGTTTTGATCGTCTGATTAACTATCAATAACTTGAATTTTTTCTTTTCAAGGGAATAGGAAATAGGGAATAGGCGAGGACATAATTATTTATTACCGAAAATTTGGGTTTAAAGCCTCGCCCTTCTAGTAGGACGACTTTTTAGTTGATTTTTTTTAAGAAATATCTTCTTATGTTGTTAGCTTGAAAGTCAAATCATGAAAGCTATATTTAAATACTGTATATATCCAAAGCCGGAAAAAAAACGATTTGCCAAACTATTTGAGGTTAATTGTCAGAGGTTCGGCTATACCACTACAGCAATCTTTAAGGGATTTAAACCAAGCTGATAAAAATTTATTTACTGCAACTAAAGGATAGAAAAATGCAGAGTTTAATTGAAGGTTTTGTGTGGGGAAAATGTACCTACATAGTGGGTATTTTGAATGTTACGCCAGACAGTTTTAGTGATGGTGGTGATTTTAATAAATTAGAAACAGGTTTAGCCCAGGCAAAAAAAATGGTGAAGGCGGGTGCTGATATGATTGATATTGGTGGTCAATCAACTAGACCAGGGTCTGAAGTTGTTTCTATAAATGAGGAACTTAATCGGGTTTTACCAATAATTAAGGTATTAAGAAGTCAAAAAAATATTTGTGCTGAAATTCCAATTTCTGTTGATACGACTAGGGCGATAGTTGCAGAAAAAGCTATTGAAGCTGGTGCTAATTTAATTAATGATATTTCTGGTGGAACTTATGATGATGAGATGTTTTCTGTGGTGGCTGCTCTGAAAGTGCCGATTATTTTAATGCACATCCGTGGTACACCAAAAACTATGCAAAAATTGACAGACTATCAAGATTTAATTGGGGAAATTTATCAGTTTTTAGAGAGTAGAATTGAGGTGGCTATTAGAGCAGGAATTGAAAGGGAGAAAATTATTATTGACCCTGGTATTGGTTTTGCTAAAAATTACGAACAAAATTTAGAAATTATCCGCAATTTATCAAGATTTAAAAGTTTAAATTGTCCCATTTTAGTGGGATTATCT
>JAKQYF010000377.1 GCA_023356535.1 Trichodesmium sp. MAG_R03
CGCTGCCGTTGAAGTTGATGAGTCAGGTGGTTATCGCTTCCTACTCCAAGGTCAGAATGCCAAGAGTGGAAAAGCTTATGTCTGGACTACCAATTCTGAAGGTGTCATTACTCGCGGTTCCCGTTGGAAATCTAAGGGTGCTCTGTTACCTCTAGAACAAGAATTCAATATTGACCTGAATGGAGATGAAATTATTGGCAACTCTTTCACCACTATTGAACAAGAAGGCACAGCTACCTTTGCCAAAAACCTAGACGACACCTACTGGATAATTAGTGGAGACTGGGAAGTCCAACTGCAAAACCGTAAAGGCAAAACCTATAGTGATAGTATCAAACGTAATTGGAATGGCGCTGCCGTTGAAGTTGATGAGTCAGGTGGTTATCGCTTCCTACTCCAAGGTCAGAATGCCAAGAGTGGAAAAGCTTATGTCTGGACTACCAATTCTGAAGGTGTCATTACTCGCGGTTCCGGTTGGAAATCTAAGGGTGCTCTATTACCTCTAGAACAGGAATTTAATATTGATCTGAATGGAGATGAAATTATTGGCAACTCTTTCACCACTATTGAACAAGAAGGCACAGCTACCTTTGCCAAAAACCTAGACGACACCTACTGGATAATCAATGGAGACCAGCAATTACAACTGCAAAACCGTAAAGGCCGAAGTTACACCGACAACACTACCCCGAATTGGGACGGTGTTGCCGTGGAGTTAGGGTCCGCAGATAGTTATCGTGTCCTACTCCAAGGTCAGAATGCCAGAAGTGGTCAAGCCTATGTCTGGACTACTAATTCTGAGGGTATGATTACTCGCGGTTCCGGTTGGAAATCTCAGGATGCTCTGTTCCCTCTGGAACAAGAATTTAATATTGACCTGAATGGAGATGGTACATTTGGTTCCCCATTATAGAGAAAATTATTAATCAAGAATTTTCTCATGGTAGTTGATTTGACAAATCTTGACAATTTGGATGAAGTATTAAAAATTTATCGGTCGAGAATGGGCATTGAAGCTATATAGTTTTTTCCCTTACCCTGGCCGCAATTTTCTTTCAGCTATCGTTCAAATTTTGCTTGAGCCCATTTTTGCTGACTTCTCACCATAAGGATAAACTTAAGATAGTACAAATTCTACCTTACAGCGCTTTTCAAATTGATGAACTACATCGCCACAACCAAAACCTTGCAGGGACGTTGCATGCAACGTCCCTACTGTGGCCTACCGACATTAAAACTGCTGTAAGTTTACCAACTTTATTATCCTCCTACATCAGCAACGGCGATTTCTAAAATATTACTCCACAGTCACCGACTTCGCCAAATTCCGTGGCTGATCCACATCCAAACCACGATGAGCAGCAATATGATAAGCTAACAACTGCAAAGGAATAACAGTCAACATCGGCGACAACAACTCATCCACCGCTGGCACCGTTAACACATTATCAAACACATCCGCCTCCGTATTTTCAGGAATTACCCCAATTAACTGCGCATCCCTAGCCTTAGCTTCCTGAGCATTAGAAAGTACCTTTTCATAAACCAAACCAGGTATAGCGATCGCCACCACAGGCACTTTATCATCCAACAAAGCGATCGGACCATGTTTCATCTCACCGGCTGGATATCCCTCCGCATGAATATAACTAATTTCTTTCAATTTTAAAGCACCTTCTAAAGCAATTGGATAATTAATTCCTCTGCCCACAAAAATCAAATCTTGAGTGTCATTAAACTGGTGAGCAAAATCTTCTATTTGACCATCTTGAACTTCTAACATCTGTTCCATTTGTGCCGGAATTTTTTGTAACCCATCAATAATTTCTGCAATTTTTTCCCCAGATAAATATTGTCTTTGCCATCCTAAATCTATCGCTAAAAAATAAAATGCCATTACCTGGGCTACAAATGTTTTAGTTGCAGCAACCCCAATTTCAATACCTGCCCGAATATCAATAATTTGATTCACTAAATTAGCAATAGAACTTTCTGCTCGGTTAGTAATTCCTAAGAATCTTGATTGAAACTCAGCAGGTTTATCTAAACGACGCTGTTGTTCCATTGCTAAAGCTGCCAAAGTATCAGCGGTTTCTCCAGACTGAGTCACACCAATTATCAGAGTATTTTCTCTCATCGGAGAAGGGGCATAACGAGCTTCAGAAGCATAATTTACTGTAGTCGAAATTCCTGCTAATTGTTCTAACAAATACTTGCCAATTAAACCAGCGTGTCTACTGGTACCACAAGCCAAAATTTCCACCTGTTCCAAATTTTTATATAGGGATGGCAACAGCTCTAAATTAGTGGGAGAAATCTGACTATTTTTAGCATCCCAATTACTATTTATATAAGTCTCTAAACAACTCCTAACAACATTTGGTTGCTCATGTATTTCTTTGAGCATAAAATGTTTAAAAATGTGTTTATCAACTAAAGCTGGACTCCAGTTGAGAATGCGAGGGAGTTTATTTAAGCGATCGCCCTCAAAATTATAAACTTCCACTCCCAAAGGAGTTAAACGTGCCATTTCCCGATTTTCTAAACTGAGAACAACTTGAGTATGAGAAACAAGAGCAGGACTATCAGAAGCACAGAAAAATTCTCCTTGACCCAAACCGATAGACATAGGAGCTTGTTGTCTAGCAACAATAATTTCATTCGGATAGTCTGCACAAAGAATAGCGATCGCAAACGCCCCATCTAATTTCTTCAGAGTCTGACGCACCGCCTCTAAAAATGCTTCTCTTTTGCCCTCCAAACCAGATAAAAATTCGGCTATTAAATGGGGAATAACTTCCGTATCAGTATCAGAAACAAATTGATGCCCCTGATTTTCTAACTCTTTCCGTAGCTCACGGTAATTTTCAACAATTCCATTTTGAACTACTGCCACTCGTCCAGTATCATCCATATGGGGATGAGCATTATATTCTTCTGGTTTGCCATGAGTTGCCCAACGAGTATGACCAATACCAATATTAGCTGGCATTTCTATTCCTACCAATTTTTCTCGGAGGTTGTGCAACTTACCCTTAGCACGAACAGACTTGATTTGACCATTATAAACAGTAGCTAACCCAGCAGAATCATAACCTCGATATTCTAATTTCTCTAATCCTGATAGTAAAATTTCTGTAGCTGACTGAGTACCAATATAACCAACAATTCCACACATTTAATTTTTTTACTCCTATTAACTTTAACCATATTAGGATTTTGGTAGAAACTCTATCTATGAGAGTACATTGTTAAGATACCAACACTACACACAAATAAGGCAAAATTAAAAGCTTTGCTTAATAGGAGTTGGAGCTATTCTTTTAAGAAGGCAGATTTGGTTTCAAATTCTCAATGAAATATTAAGTAGGGTTTGCTGATTATACCTGGTTTTCAGTCCTTCAAGCTGAAAAGTCAGTATTTTGGGCGCTCCCATGTCAGGTCCCTACCTACTCCTCTGCTTTTTAACCTAAGTATAAAGATTTACTGAATTGTTAATAATTTTCTTCTTACTTTTGACTTAATTCTACATTTTGTTGCGCCGAATGTAGGATATAATATTGCTCTAAAAAATAACTGTAGGGATATTTCGTGAAATGTCCCTAACAAGTAAA
>JAKQYF010000378.1 GCA_023356535.1 Trichodesmium sp. MAG_R03
AACAATTAACATTAATACCAATGTTTCGTAAATCTTGAGCTATGTGTTTGGCATCTATTTTTGCTCTATGTGCAGCTTCCCTTAGATCATTAGTTTCTTGAAGATAAGAGGAAGCAGAAGGTGCAACCCACCAATGGGGAGGTTGTAAACGAGCAACTCGACCTCCTTCTTGATCAATTAAGATAGGAATGTCTTTTTGATTAATACATTCTCTCAAAGTATCAGTTAATTGTTTAACTTGAGTAGGGCTTTCACAGTTGCGTTGAAATAGTATAAAACCAGCAGGTTGAGAGCGAGTAAATAATTGTCTTTCAGCGTCAGATAAAGTTGTTCCAGCTAGTGAAAAAATTATAGGTAACATATTTGTTTGAGAATTGGACATAAGAAAGAGTCTTGGAAAAGTTTCAGATCTCCCTAAATTGTCCTTTTATCTCCCTTAGTAAGGGGAAAGATTAAGGATATGGCATTTGTGTGACGGGGACTTTCTGTTGTATTACCCCCCTTTTGAGTTATCCCGGATAAGTATCTCCTGAAACCTTTTGGAACCATGCTAAACGGAGACAAAATAGGAAACCAAAACTGGTGCTTCAGCACGGAAGATGGACTAACTTTAAGAAGAGGCTCAGAAACACCAATTATAGGTGAAGTTAGCCCATATAACGGGGACTGGAATTACTGGAGCAAACCCAGAGGGGAATATCCAGGCACACCCATAAGGGTAGCTAAATTAATCAGGACTTACACAAGTTTACCTTGAAAACGCCATATGTAGGGGCGAATGGCATTCACCCTCACTGGGTGTAGTCCCCGTGGGTAAGCCCTGTTAATAAAGAAAAAAATTGGTTGTTGATCTACTACCTACATTTCGGTGGATGTTTCAGTTCAAATCAGATTCATCCTATAATTCAGCAACGCCGAAGTTACAATATGATTACTTTTCCTAACAGTATCTTCTCTAGTTTTACCTGTTATTTACCCCGTTGTTGCAAGAAAGCGGTTTGATAATTGAAGCCATTAATTATTATAGCTGTGGGTAGCTCATCTAATCAATTTAAAACTCGTAGTGAAACGATAGAAATACTTACTAGCTTGCAAGAAAATCTTAGCAACATAGAAAATATAAGATGAAAGTAGATGTTGCGTCTGCTTTTTATTTTAATGTTCCTACTGAGAGAATATTACGTGAACACTTAGAATTAGAATTAATCGAGAAGTGGCGATCGCCTTTCAATAGAGAATCTTGGAAGTGGTGGGGACAGCCTTTTTAGTAAATATTTACAAGCTTTTCTCTTGCTTTGAGTGTGTATAAGCAAAGTTTGAAAAGCTATGATAATCTAATTATTAGACTCTACATTTTGTAGATATTTTTTAAAACTAATAGTGTAAAAGTTTAACAATAAAATCTTTTTAAGATGCTCTTAGTTATTCTTTCATAGGATAAATCAATATAAGATAATAGTAATTCATATTTTAAATTTGTTGATAACTAAATTTTATATAGTTTTAAAAGCTATAAGACTTTAGGGTTTAGTTTCTTTAAAGAGGGTGCGATCGCTGGACTATTTCAATAATAGAATGATGTATAAAATAATTTAAATCCTGTACAATAGCGGAAATATTTTCACTTTTGATTATTTGGTCTGGTTGACTATATTTACGAAGATTCTGGGAGGTGCGTCGACGGAGTTTTCTTGAATACAAAAAACCACCTTCTACTCACTCTTAATATAATAAAAAATGACTAAAAAGATATAGCTATTTATTTTTCAAGGTTCTTCAAACTGTTTTTGCTACTTCTAATAATAATTCTAAGAATACGAAATGTCAACCCCTAAATTTATATTTTTTTCCCGATTAAATTGGCCTTGATGCTGATAAAAATGACCATTATGTAGAGCCAAAATTCTCAGAGAATCTCATTACTGGATACTTTTATTCATGAACAGACCGATCGCTAAGTGAAGAACAAAACCCATCTCAGCAAGCAAACAAATCATCGAAGAAAGAGAGACTCAGGCAATACTTACAACACCTTATCTAACTTATCCCCACTATTTTTTGACATTTTCAGAGTAGCATAACTCCTCTTTAATTGCAATAGTTTTTATGCGAATAACAATATCTGATTGACAGACATCATGTCCATCAAAAGGCCATTGCTGAGGTAGTGAGTTAACATCTCCTATATTTGCCTAGAAAGTTTAGGCTACTTTTGTCTACACGCCCCCTACTAGGAATCAGAATTCATTGAGTAGTTGCGATCGCTTTTTAACCCAAAATATGGGAAGTAGTAGAGAAAGCCTTAATATCACCCTATGAGCACAGCATTATTCTAACTGACCTCCCAACAAATTCTTAACAGACTGCAAAGCCTTTAAATACGTATCTCGTTGCTTCAGAGAACCATATTTCCGTAACTGTTCCTTAGTAAAGCCAAAACCATTACACAAATCTTTCAACTGTTGAATACTTCGTTCTTCAATAGGCTGATAATAAGCTCCAACAGATTTAGGCTCAGAATCATCAGATAAATTCTTTCCATTAGGAGAAATAGAAGTATTAGAATCACCTTCTTTTTTTGAAAGATTACTATTAGATTTCTTACTAACTGAAGAATTATTCTCATCATCATCTGACTCTGCTTCAATAGTAATTATATCAATTAAACCCGAATCACCACTATCATTAGGATTATCAGGACGGTAAGGAGTATCTGATAAATCATCAGCATCTGGTAACTCTTTCAAATCAATAGAATCATAATCACCATTGCGAATCTTTTCTACCTCTTCCCAAAAACCTAATTCTAATTCACCTTCACCAGCAATTTTTGTAGCGTTAACAGCTTTAATAACCTGAACTAAACCAGATTCTAAAGCTCCCTTTAGTGTTTTCTGATTCTGATGTCTTTCTTCATTCGCACCGTGTTCATTTCTAAGCTTAACTAACTCTTGTTCAAGCTCTTCAATACGGGATTCAAGAGAAGCACGACTAGCATTAGTGGTAGAATTGATAGCTTCTTCAAGTCTAGTAAAAAACATAATTAGATATCTCCTGTCAATAATTAATAACTAACAACTAATAATTAATAAGCAAAGTTCTGATATTTGATTAGTTAACAAATATAGCCATAGTCAAAGCAGAAAAGCTTAGACATAGCCTAGCTAAATGGAATAATAATTATTTAGATTAATCATCATTATAAGGTAGTTTTTTTATTTGACAAGACATCTTATATTTGAGTGTTTTATGGGAATAATTATTGTTCGATAAGCAAAGATTATTAGTTGATAAAAAGAAATAACATTTGATAAATTTAGGAATACTAAAATCACAAAAATGAATAATATTTAATCTGCATTTTTTTCTTATAGTTTGTGTTTAATTCTATTCGTTGAATTTTATATTACAGATATATTACATTGATTTGAAAAAAAATAGACTCGCCAGAAGCGAGACTCATAAGAGAAAAAAAACACACAGAGTAAAGGGCAAAAGAGGAAAAGAATAAAGGGTTAAAGAGTTCTCCCGCCATCGCAGACAACACGAAAACCAGAATAGATGTCGTGGACGACGCGCCTACCAGAGTTGTTGCGAA
>JAKQYF010000379.1 GCA_023356535.1 Trichodesmium sp. MAG_R03
TTGATTCTGAGAGGTGGATTAATTTGGCGATCGCAACCCAATATCGATAAATAAATCTACTATTTATTCCTAGATTTGGTTGAAGCAAAGAACCCCAAGATAGATTAATTTATAGTTGAACTTTATTTTCTCTAATTTGCAAAATTATCAAGGTTGCAACCTGAAAAAAAAGATGAAAATACATTAGTCTATGACAATTTTCAAAACCTTTTTTAATTGGGGAGAATTTAACTTATCAAATACTTGATTCTGAGAGGTGGATTAATTTAGCGATCGCAACCCAATATCGATAAATAAATCTACTACTTATTCCTAGGTTTGGTTGAAGTAACGAAACCAAACATAGATTAATTCATAGAGGTAAGTATTAACATTTTCTAACACAAACAATAAGCTAAAAGGAATAAGTATCAAATATGATCTATAAATATTAGAGAGAAGTATTGCACTAAAAGGTTTCTCTACGGAAAATCTGGAGGTTAATAAATTCTCGTTCCTAACGTGAGTTGATTGACATTCACGATATTGTCAGGACTTACGTATTGCTTCTATATATGGTGTATTTTTGATAATTATTTCCGACATTTACACTACAATTAGTGTCTTTGCGTAAGTCCTGATTGTATTACAGTTCACCTATAAAAGCTTTTGGAAATCTCAAACCCTAATTTACCGACGCCAATAGTTTTAGTTATCTATTGACAATTATTCTTAATAGTTTTAAGCTTCTAATTATTCCAAATAATACTTAATTAGAAAGTTTAGGAGGCCTAAATTGTTACAAAATAAATTTCTCTCCCTTGTTAGTGGGACAACTTTAACTGCTATAGTGCTTTTGACTGGATGTAGACTTTCTTCTAGATATACAACAAAGGATGTAACAGCTGGAGCAGAGAAAGCTAATGCCCAAACTATAGCAAGTGAAGAAAATATGACTAAGGGTGAATTAGCCAATGCTAAGTTTAAGGATAAACTCAGTGGTATAAATCTTCTTAATGCCTTAAAACAAGGAGGTTATGTCATTTACTTTCGCCATGCTCAAACTGAAAAAGATTATGCCGATCAGGTAACAGCAGTTATGGGTAACTGTTCGACTCAAAGAGTACTTAGTGAGGTAGGATGGAAACAAGCCAAAGATATTGGGGAAGGATTTCGCAAAAATGCTATTCCCTTTGATCAGGTTATTTCTAGTCAGTATTGTCGCGCTTGGCAAACAGCAGATTTAGCGTTTGGTAAATACGATAAAAATAGTGACCTCAACTTTCCCAAAGCTGAAGACTATACCCCTGAACAAGTAGCTCAGATGAAAGAAAGGTTAGACCCAATGTTAACAGCAGTCCCTGCACAAGGAACAAATATTGTAATTGTTGGCCATGACGATTTATTTGAAGCTTCTACTGGTATTTATCCTGATCCTCAAGGTATAGCTTACATTATTAAACCTGATGGTAGTGGTAATTTCAATTTAGTTGCTAATATACTTCCTGAAGAATGGTTAAAATTAGGCGGAAGTTAGAATTTTTGGCCTTAATAATCAGCACAATTTTCAAAACTTTTTTTGATGGGGGAGAATTTCACTTATCAAATACTTGATTGCGAGGGGTGGATTAATTTTGCGATCGCAACCCAATGTCTATAAATTAATCTACCACTCGACTTGAATTGAGCGATCGCTACTTGGGAAAAATCCTCGAGCAGAAATATCTTGGTGAAGCTTTACACCTAAAACCTAACACCTAAAACCTAAAACCTAACACCTAACACCTAACACCTAACACCTAAAACCATTAATCTATGTTGGGTTTCGTGGTCTCAACCAAACCTAAGACTTTAATTGAGCGATCGCTACTTGGGAAAAATCCTCGAGCAGAAATATCTTGGTGAAGCTTTACACCTAAAACCTAACACCTAAAACCTAACACCTAACACCTAACACCTAACACCTAAAACCTAACACCTAAAACCTAACACCATTAATCTATGTTAGGTTTCGTGGCCTCAACCAAACCTAAGACTTTAATTGGGCGATCGCTACTTTGGGAAAAATCCTCGAGCAGAAATATCTTGGTAAAGCTTTACACCTAAAACCTAACACCTAAAACCTAAAACCTAACACCTAAAACCTAAAACCTAACACCTAACACCTAACACCTAACACACTAACTAACTCAACCCTGCACAAATAAATGCACTCCAATACGCCGGATGCTCAAAGGGATGTTGTTTTTTACAGGCTGCTTTCAGGTACTTATTCTTAGTATCAAAAATACGCTCATAAATAGCAACAAGTTTCTCCCGCTCCTCCTTTAACTCCTGATACTCCGCGGAACCTTCGGCATAACTATCAAGTCTGCGTTTTATTTCCTGAAGTTGCTTATATGCCGCTTCCAACTTTTCATCTAACGACTTTTCTAATTCCTTTTTATATTTCTTCTTGAGCTCTTTGCCTGTCAATTCTCGTAACTGTCGTTGTCCTAGTTGCAATGCAAGAGAACGATTTTTTCCTTCTTGGCGCAGTTGGTGATAAAAAATCGAAAATAAACATGTTCCTAAATCTTCCACAGACCACAAACTGCTGATTACACCCCTGGCACCTGCACATAAAAATCCTGTGTTTAATGTTAATACGTCATCGGAGATTTGCACTTGACCTAAATTTGTCTCACAACAGTCGATGAAGACTTCATCTAGATCTGGGAAACGGAAGGCAGGAGATAATAGTTGCCCTAAGGTAAGTCTGCCGTCCGCTAACACTAATGCTGATTCCATACAGTTGTCTATGCGAGATTGAGCGTGATGGGTTGACAATAACCGTTGTACCTGAGATAATAATAGTTTGTAGCTGTCTATGGTTGCGGCTTCACCTCGCAGGCGTTGCTCTTCAGGCACACCATACATTTGGGCTATATATTGCGCTTCATAACTGGAACAAGGTAGGTCGTTGTGAGTGTCTTCCACAATACCTTGTTTGACTTCCCCTTTAATTTCTTCCCGTTCGGTACAAAAGTCTAGAATTTGGCAACTGGCCAGGGTGCGGATACGGAAATGGTCACCTAGATATTTGTTTTCTCCTGACTCTGTTACTGGCATTGCGTTCCAGGGGAGAAAGTGTAAGTGTTGATGGGGAATTAATATCAATTCTTCAATGTCTTGGAGATCAGATTTGCATAATTCCTCTAATTTTAACTTCCTACCTACATCCTGTAAAAATTCAGGCATCTGTTGTTGCCATTCTTCCCGGGATGAGAGGTAAGACCCAAACCATTTTTCCCGAATCCAGTTTTGCAGTTCTTCAAGCCCCAGCCCTTTGTAAGTATGAACTTTTACCCCATCTTGTCGCAATACAAATAAATAGGTATCGTCGGTGATAGTATAAAAACTCAATATGGCTGTGGTGGGTTCCTGGATCAATGCTTGGATTTTTGGAAATTCCAGTGGGGCAACTTGAATGCCCTCTGCTAATACTCGGTCTAAACTGCGGATTTTTTTATATACTTCCTGCTTTTGAGCTTCTAATTGGGCAATTTCTTTGTTTCTTGCTTTTGTGGCAGCTCGCCCTTTGGTTGCTGCTGCTAACTCTTCTCGTTGTTGTTGTT
>JAKQYF010000038.1 GCA_023356535.1 Trichodesmium sp. MAG_R03
TTAGTAAGAAAAACATTATCATTTTCTAAAAAATTAAGTAATCACATTGGAGCTATATGGAACTTCGTTCATCACTATAATAACACAATTTGTACTTGACCATTACTATGCAGGACTACCTAAATTTTTATACTTCTTATATACTCTTTTACCCTTTAAATTTGTCCTCGGTATGAAACTTATTACGTTTATTACGTGACATAATGAACCAAATAATATAGCAGCATAACCACCTGCTGATACACCCATAAATATTATTTTTTTATAATCCCTTTTATTTATTTATCCTTTAAATATTCTCTTGTTTCATCAATATTATTTGAAATACTTTCTATTCCTTTATGATACCAACATTGTTTTCGATAGACATAAAACCTTAAATCACATTTATCTGCATAGATAGATGATAAATATCTTAAAAATTCAAATGGAAGAATACCTCCCATTCTTAAATGCATTCCACCAAAGTATACTATTAATACTTTAGGTACTGTAGACTGACATAATATTACTTTCTCATTTTCTTTCTGATCTAGGAAATTTTTGATACATTTCTAAATTCTTTAATGTTTTCTGAAATAAAGTAGAAGTCGGATTAACTTTGACAGCCTTGCTATAAGCTTTGATTGCTCCATTAACTTTGTTCTTGTTTGATGAGAGCTTCACCCAGGTAAAAGGAATACCAGCTAAATTGAGGATTAATTTCTATGGCTTTTTGAAAACAGGCGATCGCTTCTTCCAACCTGCCCTCCTTCTCAAGTTTTCTACCTTATTTAATATAATTGATGTTCATAATTTTTGAGATAGATAATTGTTTTATTTTAGTACTTTATATTGCCTTGACAACTTTTTATTTATCTATAAATTTGTATGTTTTACTAACTGCTGATGGATACGTTCTGCCAATCCTTTCAAATTTGATCGGCAAGCCATACTAAGTATAAACAAAACAATTTAGATATAAAACAATTTAGATATTATTTAATATTACCAAAAAGGATTCGATATGAGTTGTATGGAATAATACAACCTATTCAAGATTACTATCAATTATCCATTAATTAAGGGTGTATTTGCCCTAAAATTATTTTTAAGCGGTCATAATCATCTCTCAGCAAAACACTCATATTTCTACCTGCTTGAACTAACCAATCACGATCCGCTTTTCTGAGTTGATAAATTTCCCGAATAGTAGCTGCAACTAAAGCATCAACAGGAGCATTACTTAACTGTAATAATGTCCGCAAGAAATCTAACTTTTCACTAAACCTAATTATTTCCTCTGGTTCACATAAATAAACTGCTTGATGAATTTGAGGTGGACGAGGTGGAATATATTGATAAATTATGCTATTTTTTGTTTGAGAACCATTCAAATTTTCTGGAGAGGAAAACCCCACTATTGCTGCTCGAAACTCTGTCTTTAACATGGCGAAAATTTGTGGTTGTTCCTCTCGTAATTCAGGTATAGACATTCCCAAAGCTCTCGCTCTATGTACTGAATCAATAGGCAAAGTAGTAGCATAATAAACTACCCCATAAATCATATTTCTCGATTGTTCATCTTGAGACTTTACCCAAGTACCAAAAGCAGGCATCATAGGAAAATCTAACTCTTCTGGTTCTAAACATTGAGCTAAAAATTCTGTAGTAGCTGTTTCTATGACTTCAGCTATGTAATTATTTTGGTAATTTCTATTAGCAAATTGGGGTAAAGGAAGACGCATAACTATTATCAGTTGTCAGTCAGCTATACAGCATATAGTTGTCAGGGACACTTTTCATTGAACAAGGGTTCAGCTAGAAAAATTTGAAGTTTAAATTCACGACAGCTTATCTTCTGCTTCAGTAGAATACTTAAAATTAGGAAGTTTATTTTGATCCCCTGAAATGGAAAGCTTATAACCTTAATTTATTGGTCATTAATTAAGTGCAAATCATGTCTATAAATTAACACTCTTTGGAAACAATTTCTAAATCCTGAATTTTAAGTCCTAAAATATCCTTATTTTTTCTTGCGGCCTGCCGTTGCATCTATCACCTCTAATTCCGATAATCTAAATGTTACTAATTTATCCCAATTTCCGCCTTCAAATAATACAGCAGCTTTACCATCACTGACTCGTTGAACTTGTCCTTGAAAACCATAGTAAGTGTCACCAATATTTTTAACTTTAACCGCTACACCTGGTAAGATCATTATATCTACTCCCATCAAAATATTTGCTAAATTTTACAAACGCGAAAGTTTTTTAATTGTAATTATCTTGGCATTTATGACTTTTTTTTATACTAAAGCAGCAAGAGAAACTCTAGCAGCAATTTTTTGAGCGATCGCCCGTAATTCTTGAGCAGAGACAGAATCTGGATCTCTAACTACAATGGGGATCCCAGAATCTCCTCCCTCTCTCACAGGCATTTCCAGAGGAACCCCACCAAGTAAAGGGACCTCTAATTCTTGTGCTGTTCTTTCACCTCCACCAGAGCCAAAAATATCATACTTTTTCTCTGGCATATCTGGAGGTACAAAATAACTCATATTTTCCACTATCCCCAAAACAGAAACACCCAACTGCTGAAACATTTTTAAACCCTTGCGCGAGTCAAGTAATGCCACAGTCTGAGGAGTCGTCACAATTACCACTCCAGACATAGGAACAGCTTGAGCTAATGTTAATTGAGCATCACCAGTACCAGGAGGCAAGTCTACCAATAAATAATCTAATTCACCCCATTGCACCTGGTACAAAAATTGTCGGATAATTCCATTCAACATAGGACCACGCCAAATGACTGGTTGATCCTTGTCAATTAGAAAAGCCATAGAAACCAACTTTACCCCATGATTAAAAGCAGGTTCCAATACTTCCCCAGATTCTCCTTGTTGTACCATAACTTGAGCATCTGCTAAACCCAACATAGTTGGATCATTAGGGCCATAAATATCCGCATCAATCAAACCTACCTTAGCACCCATTTGAGCCAATACCACAGCTACATTTACTGCTATTGTGCTTTTACCAACCCCACCTTTGCCACTAGAAATAGCAATAATATTTTTGACTCCACCAATACCTTGGCGATTGGGTAAAGCTTTCTGTTGAGGAGTCTCCGCCGTAACATCTACTATAACCTCCTTAACTCCAGGTAATTGCTTGACAGCTTTTTGGCAGTCTTCTACAATAAATTCTCGTAATGGACAAGCTGGGGTTGTCAAAACCAAAGTAAACTTTACTCGCCCACCTACAACGTTAATATTACGAATCATATTTAGTTCTACCAAACTCTTACCCAGTTCAGGGTCTTCTACTGGTCGCAATACGTCTAGAATTGACTTAGTATCAGGTATATTGGACATTTGATTTTCCTCTAAAATTTCCAACTCTTCTTATCAAAGCATAGATCATTACTAGTCAGCAACGGTTAGGAATCTCATCCTGTCTCAGATATAGCATAGTCAGCAGAGTGTTATAGCAAACATATCCTCTCAGAGGACTTATGCCAATTACCATAAACTTTGCTATACTTAGATTTTATATTTCTAAATATTATTTGTTGGAGCAAATACTAGATAGAATGGTAACTTCGGTTATCAAGGAAAGTTATTTTTGCAAGCTTTCTAGTAGAGCATGACTTTTTAGAATTGGCATTATCTACCCCCGTCCCCGGCTTCTAGAATAAATTCTTGTTTTTGAGAACAATAGACATCTATGAAAAAACATGGTTTCTGGGTTTGACCGCGTCAGTCCTATTTTAATAACTTAATAACTGTTTTCTATATAAGTACAATCTACTTAAAAAAAGGCCAGATTCTCTGAAAATTGTAACTAGATGATTGAAAGCATGGTAATATGATAAGCCTGGAAAATATTTAATTTTTAGCCAACTTCAAACATGGATTATAGTTATGGTAGTTGATACTAAATCCCGAAAAATACATTCATCTGTACTAGCAAGTAACACAAAAGAACAAGTCAGTGAATTTATGCAGACTCTGCAAAATGAAATTTGCCAAGGACTAGAGGAGTTAGACGGAGTTAGTAAGTTCAAAGAAGACAGTTGGAAACGTCCAGGTGGTGGCGGAGGAAAGTCCCGTGTCATTAAGGACGGTTTAGTTTTTGAACAAGGAGGAGTTAATTTTTCAGAAGTATGGGGAGATAAATTACCTCAAAGTATACTGACACAAAGACCAGAAGCGTCAGGTCATGGTTTCTATGCAACAGGAACCTCTATGGTACTACACCCTAAAAATCCTTATGTACCAACAGTGCATCTTAACTATCGCTATTTTGAAGCAGGGCCTGTCTGGTGGTTTGGTGGTGGTATAGACTTAACACCTTACTATCCCTATGCCGAAGATGCAGCTCACTTTCATCAAACTATTAAGACAGCCTGTGAGAAAAGTCATAAAGAGTATTATCCTATATTTAAAAGATGGTGTGATGAATATTTTTACTTAAAGCATCGTCAGGAAATGCGAGGTGTAGGAGGTATCTTTTTTGATTATCAAGATGGTCAGGGAGAATTATACAAAGGGCCTGATAATCAAGGACCAGCAGCAACTTATAGTAAACAGGTAGGGATTCCTGAATCTCGTAGTTGGGAATCTTTATTTACATTTGTGCAAAATTGTGGTATGTCGTTCTTACCAGCATACAAGATAATAGTAGAGAGACGGCAACCGATGAAATATGGTGATCGGGAACGCAACTTTCAGCTATACCGACGTGGCCGTTATGTTGAATTTAATTTAGTATATGATAGGGGTACAATTTTTGGTTTGCAAACCAATGGCCGTACAGAGTCAATCTTGATGTCTTTACCACCCTTAGTTCGTTGGGAGTATGGCTATAACCCAGAATCCAACACACCAGAAGCTGAACTATATGAAGTATTCTTAAAACCTCATGACTGGGCTGACTGGAAACCAAATCATTAGTTGCTCTAAGTTAAACGACATTCAGATGGGCAACCAGCACAAGTAATATCATCCTGAGGGAAGGGTCAGTGATTCAGATTGAGCAAAAAACCCACAAGAATTCGGACGACACAACAGTAATCGTCCTATCACCTACTGGACGCTTGGATATAACAACAGCTTGGCAGTTTCGCCTCAAGTTGCAGGAATGTATCTCCAAACTAAGTCCTCATGTAGTAGTCAATTTAGGCCAAGTTAACTTTATTGATAGTTCTGGATTGACATCCCTGGTAGCAGGGATGCGAGATGCTGACAAAGTTCAGGGTAGTTTCCGTATTTGTAACGTTCATCCAGAAGCAAAACTGGTATTCGAGGTAACGATGATGGATTCTGTGTTTGAGATTTTTGAAACAGAAGATGAGGCTCTTGTTAAGAAAGATGATGCCCATGAAGGGAACAGAGCTTAAAAATTCTGAGGCAGAACCAATCAATTTGATGCTGGAAATAATACCTTGAGACTTAAAGTAAAACTTTATTACAGAGGTGTTATTTCTATCTATGGTTTATGCATAAAATGTCTTTATCAGAATCAATTCAACTCCGGTAGCATGGACTTGTACTTTGGTAAAAAACTTATTTGAGTTGGATGAAGTAAATAGGCGTTAAAATTTGTCGCTATGTAACAAAATGTCAATTTACCGAAAAATTGGGTTTAAAGCCTCGCCCATAAGCGGGCGACTTTTTAGTTGATTTTTTTCCACAGGTTATGTTATTATGCTTTTTAGTTCAAAAGTCATTCTATGAAAGCAAGATTTAAGTACCGTATATATCTAAACATTGGGACAAAAACACCGATTAGCAAGGCTCGGAAGGTTGTGTCCGCGTTGTCTGGAATGATAGTCTAGCTTGCTGTCAGGAAAAGTACAAACTAGGAAATAAAAAACTGACTAATTCTGAACTACAAAAACAGTTTATTACTCTGGCTAAAAAGACTCAGGATAGAGTTTGGCTTTCAGGAAGTTTTCAGCGCTTGCCACTACAGCAATCTTTAAACGATGTTTTACCAGGGTGATCAAAACTTTTTAAATCAACTCAAGGCAACAGAAAAGGTCAACCTATAAGACCTCCTAAATTTAAGAGTAGAATGTCTAAGCCAACAGCTAGATTTACAAAGGGTGGATTTAAGGTTGGTCAGCATAAAGTCTACGTAAGCTAAAATAGGAAAGCTGAAAATTGTGTGGTCAAGGGAACTACACTCCTATTCCATCATCAGTAACTGTAATCAAAGATTCAGCTCATCGATATTTCCTAAGTTTTGTAGTAGAAGTTTTGCCCGAAGCATTGCCTAAAACTGATAATTCAGTAGGTATAGATTTAGGAATTAAAACTTTTACGACTGTAGTGACGTTGCATGCAACGTCCCTACACAGTAAAAAAATTGATGCACCAAAACCACTAAAGAAACGAATGCTCGAAGTACCGAAAACTAAGTAAATCATTATCTAAAAAAACTAAGGGTTCTAAAGGATATGCAAAAGCTAGACTAAAAATAGCTAAATTTCATGGCAAACTGAAAGACACAAGGATAGATTTTCTACACAAATTATCTACTGAAATAATTAGTGAAAACCAAACAATTGTTTTAGAGGTTTGAGTTGTTTCTGGAATGGTTAAGAATCGGAAATTATCAAGAGCCATTCCAGAAACACAGCTGGAGAAAATTCCGGACATTTTTAGAAGGATTTGCAGAAAAATACGGTCGCGCTTTAAGAGTAATTAGCCGTTGGGAACCTACATCGTACGGACGTTACATACAACGTCCCTCTGTTTTTGTGGATTTCTTGGTGTAAAATTAGATTTATCAATTCGTGAGTGGGAATGTATTAATTGTGGTGCGAAACATGGTCGCGTAGGGTCAGGTCGTTCTATCAAGACGAAAATGCAGCAAGAAATATATTAGTCGCGGGTGGGCAATCTGAGACTTTAAACGGACAGGTCGCTTAGCAGCCAGACTACTGCCAAAGTAGTAGCAGCCTGTGAGATGTCAACCCGCATCGGAGCTACGGCTCGGTTGTTACCCAGTGCCTTTAGGCCGGGGAGGATGTCAAATCAAATCAACTGTATGGAGGATCTGGGAGTCAGTTTACAAAACTTAATATAGTTAGTTTTGTTGTACATACCTAGTTGTACGTAACTACTTAAGCTTTAAATTATGAATTTAAAGTCCTGATTTGAATGGCTACCAACTATAAGGTGGCGACTATTTTGAGAAAGTTATACAATTTGTTCTTAAACCTTAGCTACAATTTTTGATGAATTTTTATAGCTTTAAGAATTCTATTTAAGTTGTACTGATTTGGAGGGGATCATGAGACTCGATTTAAGCCAGTAGCAACATGAAAATTGACCCGCCGAAGAGCTACGGTTCAGTAGTAATCTCCATGTCTACCCCCTTCAAAGGGGCTGCCTCTTTCAGAGGAGCAACCCTTAAGCCTGACAGGCCGGAAAGGATGTCAAATCGCAAAACCCACTCTGCTTTTCTGCCTACTGTTATAACCTTTGAAGGTTATGTAGTAATGTAGTAGATAGAAAATCAATATTCAGAGATGGGATTATAGAACTAGAACAACAGGTGAATAATACTCGTACTATTTCAGATACTAAAAAAGCCTTTTATAACTTTCATACCCGTCCCATTAATTCAATATATAATCGGGTAATTGAAGAGTTGTTAGTGGAAATGCACCTGATTTCCGTTAATGCTAATTATAGCTATAATCCATTTTATGCTTTGGGTGTAGTTACAGCTTTTGACCGTTTTATACAGGGCTACTCTCCAGAGCAGGACAAAACTTCGATTTTTAATGCTTTGATTCAAGGACAAGAGGAAGATCCAAACAAATACCGTAGTGATGCTAAAGGTTTAGAAGATTTAGCTCGGAAAATGTCAGCATCTGATATACTTTCATGGATTTGTTTATCAAATAAAATAGACAATACTCAACATTTGCAAGATGATTTAATAGCTATTTCTAAGAATTCAAAATTTCGGTATAGTCGCTTATTTGCTATAGGTTTATTTACTTTACTAGAAATCGTAGATACAGAATTAATCAAGGAACAAGAGAAGCGTAGGGAGGCACTTAAGAAAATTTGCAAAGCTTTAAACTTGGCAGAAGAAAAGTTGTTAAAGGATATAGATTTGTATCTTAGTAACTTGGAAAGATTAGCTCAAACCCTTAGTACTATGGAAGATACTCTCAAAGCAATGAGGAAAAAACGAGAACAACGCAGCTTAGAAAAAGCAAATATTTCTACTCCTAGCAATAATACTTCAGAAGATAGTGAGTAAGAAAAAAACGTGAGGATTCTGCTGGTTTTTTCTATATTATATGATGTGATATTATATGATTGGATATTAAGAGCTGAAAGCTTTTTATTTGTTGATTTATAGCTAGATTTTTTCCCGTCGCCAGGTTCAATTCTTCTTGTTATCTTGTATATAATAGGGAACTTTTAAATTATTATTTAGACATCATCATAAGTATTAAACGGAGTCAGATATTCCCTATTGATATTCCCTATTCAGATGCAAGTAGAAAGTTTTAATCAAAACATTTCCACTTGTAAGTTTTATATTTTTAGTTGGTTGTTCCTAGAAGTTATAAAAACCTTGGCCTGCTGCATATTAACTCTATTATGAGGTAAAGTCAACTAAGTCAATTTTTAATGAACATCTTTAGCTTCAAACTCGTTAGCATAAGATTTGAGCAAGCTACTTAGTTGTGAGCCAACATCAGGAGAACTGCCAAAAACTTTATTGTTAACTGGTTTTCGAGTAATATTTTGCTCGATCGCTTCACTTACCTGTTTAGAAATCATCTCTTGAAGCTCATCTTTAGCTTTAGACCTTTGAAACTGAGCACCCTCTTCAGTAGTAGCATACAAAGGAGGCAGTCTATTCAGGGCATAAGCTGCAATGTCTCCCACATCAAGAGTTTGATCGCTACTCGCTTCAATTTCTGCTACTCCTGCGATCGCTTCAGATAGAACTAACTCTTCCATCACATTAATAAATTGTTTGCGAGGTAAAACAACTACTTCTCCTGTCAATAAAGCTCCCATTAAACGATCTAGGGACATATACTCCTCAATAGATAATTCAGAAGCCGTATTACAGATTCGTCCTACCTCTGCTTCCATGGAAGGAGTTAAATAACCATCTTGTAAAGCTTGTTCAACAATTTTTTCTATACTCATAACTTTTATGTAAGTTTATGTAAGTGTTATTGATAACAATTTTCCAATAAGTGTCTAAGCAAAATTAATTACCTAATTTGATTACCAAATTACAGGGAATATATACCTTTCAGCTTGAAAGTCTAGAAATGAGTGCTTACATATTTACATATTACTATATTCTTTAAATGTAGTACAAATTTATGCCACTCTTACCAAGACTTTCACATATATTACATTAGTAGCAATTTATATTATGTAAACATACCAGCGCACGTTGCTATATGTGTAATTAATTTTGCATAACTACTTAAAATCGTCTAACCTAATAATTAGGGCTTGCTTATTACAGCAGATTTCGGGCCAATGATGTACAGGGTAAATGCTGAAAATCATATAGTGCGAGCATCTTACCCGCGTGGGTGTACCTTTAAACAACGTAAAACGCTGTAAGACTAAAAGCATTTACGGATAAAGACTTGAGCCTTATTTAGGTAGCAAAAATTACCAGTTTTTTGGTGACTCAAGCTCATGCATGTGAGAATTTTGGGCTGACCATGGTAGAAAAATCAAGGGACAATTCCTACTACTACCTCCTCTGTAATTACTATTTTTTCTAACTCCTGACTCCCTACTCCCTATTTACTACTCCCATTACCCTCCCTAAAAAGACTTTTTCAGCAGACCCTAGTTAGAATATGCTGATCAGTTCATCAAAGTCAACACGAACCACCATATAATTATTTGTTAAAATATAACCAATCAGTTATCAGTTATCACTATCTCCGTCTGAAGTCAGAGCCTTGAAATACTGAAGTTGATTTTTTCATTCTCTTAAGAGGGCAGGGTCTATTTATTGTCACTAGATAAAAATTCTATATATCAAAATCCTATATAGCAATCCTATTTTATTCATGTAAAAAATCTTGCCACTTTTTGAGAATATGTTTAGAGGTAATGCTTAATGGGTAGAACTTTCAAAGTTTATTTCTAGTTTTTGAATTGTTACAACCTTTTGAGGATTGCTATATATTGCCAAAATTAATAAACATATAAGTATGGATTTACAAATATTCTCTGGCCAGAATGAGTTATGTATGCCTTAAAAGGGAAGGCTATGGAACTAATTTTTTGGTCACTCAATACCATAGTATCGCCAAGGAATCGGATCTACAGCTTGACCATGTACATATAATCCCCAATGAAGATGAGGACCTGTAGATGCCCCTGTAGATCCTACCGTCCCAATTTTCTGGCCAGCTTCCACCATACTACCTTCCTTGACATTAACATAACTCAAATGGATCAAAATACTGGTTACTCCTTGACCATGGTCAATACCCACAGTATTACCATGAATTTTAAAACCTTGAGATTCTAATCCTACTAGAGCAATACGACCAGGAGCTGGAGCGACAACAGGGGAACCATTATAATCTGCGTAATCAACTCCACGATGATAATAGTCTTCAGCAAACTCTCCATTGTAGTACCTTTGCACTCCGTAAACTGTACTAACTGGACCATTATTAGGGCGGACAAAAGGATCGTTCCAAAATTTTTCTGGGGTTACAAGTTGTTTAAATGCTTCTACTCTTTCAAATTCTAAGTCTGTTCCTTTAATAGATTCTTTCTGAGGAGGCAGCCAAATAGATTGAGTAGGAAAAGAACGATTTTGCAAGTTCACAGTTAGATTTTGCATACCTATGTTAGTAGTTACTTGAAGTTGTCGGAGGCCAGATTTATCTAAAGGAGTTGTGGGCAACAATGCCCGGAATCTATTTTGTCCAATAGAAAATGAGGGGTAAGTTTTTCCATCCATAGTAACTGTGGGAGTGGAGATCTGTCTATCTGGTTGCTGAATCACAACAGATATAGTATCTCCTAGTTGTGGGTTACTGGGAGTTATTTGTACAACTTGACTAAAACTAGGTATAACAACTACGAAAATTGCTGTAACAATAGCTAATATCAAACTATAGACAAACTTCTTAATTTTAACTGATAAAAAGAAAAACATTAATCATTTGTATTTAAGATTTTTCGGAGCAATTAAATAAAATTTAAATTTTTTTTATTCATACTTAATGAGGGAAATTGCTCTAACTTTAGTAACTAGACCCTGCCTCTGAAAATTCCCACACAGTTTGTTTTATTATCATAAAACTTTATCCTTATTAGTTTTTTGGTTTGAGATAAACAATAGATTGTCGCCAAATTAAAATTCGTAAGTCATTCTGATCTAGAAGGCAAATACAATTTGGATCTTGCCAGAAAACTTTTCCTAAATGAATATCGTTAGTAATTAGTTTTATTTCTACTTCTTTTTTCTCTTGGATATAGGTTTGAATTTGGCGGGTACTTGGTAAACTTATATCAAAATCAGACATAATTACTATTTAATATATTTTCTATCAAAGTAAATTCTCACCTAATTATTTGGAGCATAATAATGAGAAAATCATTTACGAAATATCATGGTCTGGGCAACGATTTTATTTTGATTGATAATCGCCAACAATTACAGCCTATACTAACACCAAAACAAGCGATAGAATTGTGCAATCGCAATTTTGGTATTGGTGCGGATGGTGTAATTTTTGCTCTACCAGGAGAAGAGCAAGCTGATTATACCATGCGAATTTTCAATTCTGATGGTTCGGAACCTGAAATGTGTGGCAATGGGATTAGATGTTTAGCTAAGTTTATAGCAGAATTAGAAAATAATAACAAAACTAAATATAATATCTATACTGGTGCCGGTATTATTGTTCCTGAATTGCAAGGTGATGGCCAAGTAACAGTTGATATGGGACAACCAAGACTATTGGCATCGGAAATACCGACAACTTTAGCTAATGCTAATGAGAAAGTTGTGGATCGACTCCTAGAAGTAGCTGGAAAATCTTGGCCTGTTACCTGTGTGAGTATGGGAAACCCTCACTGCATAACTTTTGTAGAAGATGTTACTGCTATAGATTTAGCAAAAATAGGGCCTGAATTTGAACATGACCCAGTATTTCCAGAACGTACTAATACAGAATTTATTCAAATTATTAGCCCAAAATATGTGAAAATGCGGGTATGGGAAAGAGGAGCTGGTGCAACACTAGCTTGTGGTACAGGTGCTTGTGCGTCTGTGGTGGCAGGAGTTTTAACTCAAAACAACGAGCGCTTAGTCACTGTAGAGTTACCTGGAGGTTGTTTGGAAATTGAATGGTCAACTACAGACCAAAAAATTTATATGACTGGACCAGCAGAAAAAGTATTTACTGGAATTATAGCATAAGCCAGAAGTCAGATAGGGGAGCCGTCAGATTGGCGATTTACAGAAGTTAAGTTCCCAGTAGGAACTATAGCTTAAGAGGCACAATCACATCTAACTACCCTGGAAACTGCTATATTAATGAATCACTAATCAAATAAGTACCTGGACAGAATTAATTGTTCATTTTTCATTACTCTCTTATTGAGCTATCAAAGGATAAAGAACAAATTGATATACAAATAATTTTGTCCACCTACTTAGCATTTAGCACTTAGTCTCTCAAGCTATATAATGGCTAACAGGTAAATACTTTTGGCTAGCCATTGAGAAGGAAAAGCTGATAGCCAGTTAAATTAGGATTTGTGTTAATTTTAACTTTTAACTTAATAGTAGGGGTATACTCATGGGAGGAGGTATTTATTTAATTCAGGACAACGACCAACTTGTAGAAATGACGGAACAAGCTTATGACTCCGAAGATCAACTACAAGAATTTCTGGAAACTTATCCAAATCTCTTAGCAGGAGATGATATAGACAGAGCTGCACCTAGACGATGGTTATTGATTTTACGGGAAATAGCAGCATCAAAAGAGGAAGATATAACTCAAAACTGGGCATTATCTCATTTGTTTCTCGATCAAGAAGCAATTCCGACATTAGTAGAAGTAAAACAGACTCATAATACAGAAGTCCGCCAAAAATTAGTGGGTCAAATGATTGACTATGCTGCTAATGCAGGAATTTGTTGGCCTCTGGAGTCAATTATTGCTAACTTTGAAGTTAATTGCCGAGACAATGGACAGGACCCAGAACAAGTATTTGAAAAGTTTCTGGGGAAAGATGCTAATGAGGAAAAGTTTTGGCAGAAAGTTAAAACGAATCTACAAGCAGGGAAAATTCGTTTAGTATTTGTGGCAGAGGATATTCCAGTAGAACTACAAAGGATCGTAGAATTTATCAACGAACAAATGGATCCATTAGAAATTTTAGCACTAGAAATTAAACAGTATATTAGTCAAGAAGGTTTAAGAACTTTAGTTCCTCGAGTAATTGGTCAAACTACAGAAGCGAAATTGAAAAAATCAAGCACAACTCGTAAAAGAAGGAGATGGGATGAGGCATCTTTCTTTCGAGAATTTAAAATGAGATGGGGTACTAATGAAGTATCAATAATTATTATAATTTATAACTGGGCTAAAAATCAAGAACCTTTAGTAAAAATTCAGTGGGGTACAGGTGATACATACGGTGGTTTTACAGTAATTGTTAATCAACAAGGGAGAAAAAATCTAGAGTTGTTTAGTGTTGATATTTCTGGTCGTCTGGAAATTTACTCTAATAATTATAGTTGTCAACCTCCATTTGATAGTGATAGTCAATGGTTGGAGTTGAGGTCTAAACTTAGTTCTATAGGTTTAGCTTTACCAGGAAATTTGGAGGAGTTTAGAGCGCCTAGTTTGCGTTTATCAACTTTGCAAGATGATGGTGCATTGGAACAAGTAATGGAAACTTTTAATTGGATTATTGAGAAAACTAATCAAGGTTTAATTGTAAGTTAAAGGAGATTAAAATGAATAAGCAGTCACTTATAATTGAAAGGTTATTTAGATTAAAATGATTAGGTGGCGATCGCTTTAAAGATATTTAGAAATAATAGTAAATAGGGATGAACAACCTTTGATCGGGAACTATGAGTAAAATCATAAAAATTCCCTTGATAATTAGTATGACAACTTTTTTGTTGGATGCAAGAACATCAAGATGTTTTTGCTGAGCATAAAGCAAATCTAGGATTTATTTGGGCATAGACTCAGGTATAATCTTTTTCTAATAAAAGATTGAAGTAATTTTAATTTTATCTCGTTGTTTTTGCTAAATTCCTGATAATAGCCAAGCAAATAAGGCAGTAATTAGCAGTAATTACAGGTTCGAACAAAAAGCATAAGACCACAAAACTAGAGGAAAAAGTTTTGAGACTATAAGTAACTAACCCGTTACCTAAAACTTAAGAAATTACTGCTAAACTAATAATTATTTTGATTGTGCCTATTCTAATAACAGCCAATTAAAGCAGAAATGTTGTACAGTAATAACTTGCACTTATACAGGTTCATAATAAGATAATTGTGGCGCAAAATTTGGAGCCAAGTCTTTCAATTAATAATGAGAAACAAAGTTTCAAGTCTCCTCTAATTGATAAATGAATAACTGAAATGACCCCAGAGAATGGCTATTTAAATAAATTAGGAATTATTGCTAAGTTTTTTCAATTTAATCAACTTCAAACTAATTTCTATACAGAGATAATTGCCGGAATAACTACTTTTGTCACAATGGCATATATTTTAGTAGTAAATCCTGAAATTTTATCGAAAGCAATTTTTTTGCAAAACTCCGGCGATCTATTTGGAGAATTGGTCATTGCTACAGCAATATCAGCAGCATTCGCTACTCTAGTTATGGGAATATATGCTAATTATCCTTATGCTTTAGCACCAGGTATGGGTTTGAATGCTTATTTTACTTTTTCAGTAGTTTTGAAGTTAGGAATTTCTTGGCAAGTTGCTTTAGCTGCTGTGTTTATAGAGGGCTTAATTTTCATTGGTTTAACTATTAGCCAAGTGCGCAGCCAAATAGTTAATAATATCCCGGAATGTCTTAAACAAGCGACTACAGCAGGAATAGGTTTATTTATTGCTTATATAGGTCTGACAAGTAGCAAAATAATTGTTACTAATGAAGCTACAACTACTACTTTGGGTAATCTCAATCAACCAGAAACTTTGGTGGCGATCAGTGGAATAATAATTACCTCAGCTTTTGTAGTGCGCCGGATGACTGGAGCATTACTGTGGGGCATATTAGCAACAGCATTACTAACCTGGATTTTAGGAATTGCACCTTTTCCTAACGGAATTATCAGTTTCCCGCAGTTACCAACACATTTATTTGGTCAAGCATTTGCTGGTTTCGAAAATATAGTTAAAACTAATAATATTTGGGAGTTAATTACTATTATTTTTGTTTTTATATTTGTTGATTTTTTTGACACTGTAGGTACTTTAACAGGATTAGGAATAAAAGCGAGATATTTTCATCAAACAAGAGAATCATTAAACTTAAATAAAGCATTTATGGCAGATGCACTAGGCACAACATTTGGGGCAGTAATGGGTACTTCTACAGTCACAAGTTATATTGAATCTGCTGCGGGTGTTTCTGAAGGAGGGCGTAGTGGATTCACCGCTGTTGTTGTTGGATTTTTATTCATTTTATCTATATTTTTTATTCCCTTATTATCAGCAATTCCTTCTTTGGCAACTACACCTACTTTATTAGTTGTTGGAGTATTAATGATGGGTAGTGTTCGTAATATTTCTTGGGACGATCCAGCAGAATCTATTTCTGCATTTTTAACAATTATTATTATGCCTTTAAGTTACTCAATTGCTGATGGATTAGCCATGGGGTTAATTAGCTATCCTCTTCTCAAAACTTTTCAAGGTAAATTCCATGAAACGACTTTTTTGATGTGGATATTAACACTTATTTTTGTATTAAAGTTTCTGTTTTTAGGAAAATAATAAAGGAAATAGTTTAACAATTTGTTTGTAAATTTAGTATAAACAACTCAATCTTTCCCCTAAATAAAATGTAAATGCCTTCTTAATTTACAAGTGGTCAATATTAGCTTTTGTATTTGTAAAGTTATATTACATTAAAATTCTTGGGTCTCAAAAAAAATAGAGCTATAAAACAGTATCAAATATAGATAAAAAAATGCTGTTATACTAATTTGATAAATATTTGCTAGAAATGACTAGGGAATTTGTTAGAACTCAATAGTTAGGATGCAAGAGTCAGAATGAATAGCTTCAATACTATTTTTAGGTCATAAATTATCTTTTTTCTCAAATAGATATATTCTATAAAGTCTTTTTATCACTCTTACTATTCGTAACATTCTTTTTGGGCATTGATATTACATCAAAAAGCTAGGGGGGTGACAAACTGCCTGTAAGTCCTGCTTAACAATTGTTTGAGGTAATGTTCTATTTTCTCTTGTAAAGATACTATCTGCATTTGGCCAAGATAATTCCGAATCAGGACTTACCCACGGACACTACACGAGGGTGAGAGTGAATGGCATTCGCCCCTACATATGGCGTTTTCAAGGTTAATTGGCGTAAGTCCTGGGAATATTAAGGGAGAAATAGGTCATTCAGGTCACTTAATGGGCATTCAGTATCTTAATATCCCATCCTAAACCCCTAATTTTTTATGTATGTTGGTTTCTCTTAAGAATGCCCCAAAAGGGTTTTACCTTGTTTGTCACCCCTCCAGATCAAAAAGGTATAAATCCTGACACAGCAAAGTTTCTCGCAATTTTTAGAGCATTGAGATAATTACTTGGTCTAGACTGACTTTGACTCATTTTTTCGACTAGAAAATGGTTTTAAGTACCATTAAATATAAAATGTAGTATATTAGAGAGTACAAAGTTCTCTGAAAAAAACTCTTTTCTTTAAATACTGAAAGTATAAAAGGAATTGGCTGACAGTACTTATAGTTCTTTCCAGATAGTTTATAATCTTTAGAGCGCTGTAAGTTTAAGCTAGTAATAGTTTTTTCCATCACAACTTATTACTGTCTAGTAGTGTACTATAGCAATTCTATCTAAATTTGTGATAAAAATGGGAAACTAGAAGGCAGAAGATAGAAGGAACTGGAGCAGGAGCTATCTTTTAAGAGAGCATGTAATTTTACATAATGATGATTTAGGATTACTATAATATCCAATAATATAATAGCAAGTTAATAGTGAGGTAATCATTTTGAATTTATCAGATTTAAAAATAGGTCAAATGGGAATAGTTGAGAGAATTATTAGTACCAAACATACACAAGGAATTGTTCAAAAACTAAAAGAAATGGGGGTAGTTTCTAATCAATCAGTGAAAATCTTGCGGAAAGCAAAATTTTGTAATCAGTTACACATTAGAGTCGGTTCAAGCACAGAAATAGACATCCTACCCCAGGAAGCTGAAATGATAATTGTTAAGACAGATATTTCATCCGAAAATCCTAAAATTATCCCCGAAATTCCTCAAGAGTTAAATCAACAAGTTCAAATAAAATCATTAGTGTCATTAACTGCTATTATGCTAGTTGTCATTTCTGGATTTTATCGCATTCTGATTACTGGACATATTCATCAAGTCAATCAGGCAAAAGCTGTGACTAATGTTCTTTACACTTCAAGGTCACAAATGCAAAAAAATGAAACATTAAAGACAATAAATACAAGTCAAGTCCCAAAAACAATGGTCAGAAATATTGAGACAATGAATAACAAATTTCATTCTGGAGAAAAGGCAGCTCAAACAAATGACCAAAATCTTAACAACTATTTAAGAGCAACAACTCATTCTCCACCTGCTAACATAGATAAAACAGCTAAAAAGATTACCAACACAACAGAGTTATTGGAGTTAAAACAAAAACTATATAATACTATCTCTAAAGCCTGGAAAACCCCTATCAATGTAACTTCAATATACTTAGTTAAAGTAGATCAAAATGGAGTTATCGCTTCTTATGAACCTTTTAATCAAGTAGCAGCAGATAATCTGAAAAAGACACCTATTCCAAGTATAGTTAATTCTGACCCTACTACTACAACAGGATCACTTAAAACAGAGTGGGCTGAGTTTACAATTTTATTTTATTATAACGGTGTTCTAGAAATACAAGCAAGGTAGCTTAACTAAAGATATTTTCCCTAAATAGGTGTATATAGAGCCTTGGTGCGTTACGAAGTGCGCAATTCAAGTTGCGAAGTGAAACACACCCTGCCAATAGCCTTCATAGGTAAGTCCTAATAATGTAGGTACCCACAAAAAACTGAACTATATTAAGTTTTGTCAAGCAACTCCAAGCTCCTCCATAGGGTTAACTTGAGGTAAATTGACATTTTGTTACATAGGGACAAATTTGAACACCTATACACCTATCTACTTATATAGCAATCCTATTTTATTTGTGTCAAAAATCTTGCTACTATTTGAAAATAGGTAATAGTCAATATAGTCTAAGTTGATGAAATTGGTATTAGCTGAAAAAGTCTTTTGAAGGAGGTAGGAGTAAAAATTTTCCTTTGATTTCCCTGCCCTTGTCTGCCCAAAATGCTCATATGAATGAGCTTGAGCCACTAGAAAAGCTGACACTTTTTTCAACCCTAAAATGCTTTAGCCTTTATCCGTAAATGCTTTGATAGTTGATCATCCAACCCTAATTATGTTGCAGAATTATCTAAAACAATAAATATGAATCAGCTAAAATTTGTAGGTAAAGTGTATTTAGTAGGAGCAGGACCGGGAGACCCTGAATTAATTACACTGAAAGGTAAAGTGTTATTAAAACAAGCTGATGTTGTGATCTACGATGCTCTTGTTAGCACTTCCATCCTAGCAATGATTAACCCAAATGCTGAAAAATTTAATGCAGGTAAACGTCGCGATCGCCATTCTCTACAGCAAACACAAATAACTCAACTACTGATTGAAAAAGCAAAAACTCATGGAGTTGTAGTACGTTTAAAAGGAGGCGACCCCTTTATATTTGGTCGCGGTGGAGAGGAGATGGAAGATTTAAAGCAAGCAGGAATAACTGTGAAAGTTATTCCTGGTGTAACTTCTGGTATTGCTGCACCTGCTTATGCTGGTATTCCCTTAACTCACAGAAACTATAGTTCGTCAGTTACCTTTGTCACAGGTCACGAGGCAACAGGTAAATATCGACCAAAGGTTAATTGGGAAGCGATCGCCCATGGTTCAGAAACAATAGTGATTTACATGGGGGTTCATAACTTACAAAATATTATCACAGAACTGATCGTTGCTGGGAGTGCTCCAGAAACACCCATTGCTTTAATTCAGTGGGGAACTTGTCCAGGACAAAAAGAATTAATTGGAACTCTCAACAATATTGTAGAACAAATTGAAGTAACTGGGTTTGAAGCACCAGCTATTGCTGTTATTGGCAATGTAGTTAATTTGCATCAAATATTAGGAAATAAGGAGTAAGGGAGAAAAAAGTGTAGATATTAAGAACTATTTATAGCAAAAGAAGAATAGAGTGTCTTTCTTTGATTAATTTGAAAATTCTATAGATCTCCAAATTTTCATGTTTTAAAAGTATATGGATAAATCTTTACTCGCCAAAAATTATCTAGTAGCACTCATTCTTGCCGGTGGAAAAAGTTCCCGTATGGGTCAAGATAAAGCCTTAATTCATTGGCAAAATATACCTATGTTAAAAAGAGTTTATCAAGTAGCAAATAAATGTACAGAAAAAGTTTATATTATTACTCCATGGCCGCAAAAATATAAGTCAATTTTACCGGAAGAATGTGAATGGTTAACTGAGTTAAAAACGGAAGGTCCTTTAGTTGCTTTAGCTCAGGGATTAACTCAAATTAATAGTAATTGGATTTTATTATTGGGATGTGATTTACCTCTGTTGAACTCAGATATTATTCATAGTTGGGTAATTCAATTAAACAAACTTTCTCCAGAAATTTTAGCTTTAGTTCCTAAAAAATCTCAAGGGTGGGAACCTTTATGTGGTTTCTATCGACAACAGCTAAAAATAGAATTAGAAAAAATTATTGACCGAGGCGATCGCTCTTTTCAAAAGTTACTTGCTCAAATTCCAGTTGAACCATTATGTATTGATTATCGGATAACAAAAATGTTGTTTAACTGCAATACTCCCTCAGACTTACGGATGGAAAAGGGAGTAAAGAAAAAGGGGTAAATATTATAGATATAATTGTACTTAAATGAATTATATCTGCTCTTGTTCAGCTACTATGATTGAGATGTACATTTTTCTAGCATTTGAGAAGAATTTTCTAAATAATTATCAATTATTTCAGTGTTGCGAAGAGAATCTAAAACTCTGGACTTACCCAGCAAGGGTGTATATTTCATAAATTAGGACTTACCCATCAACACCATTGGTAGGGTGTGTTTTGCTGACGCCAAGGGGAGCGAACGCTTCGCGACTTGAATTGCGTGCTTCGTAAGGCACCAAGACTCTATATATAGTACCTTTGCGTAAGTCCTGATCAATATTTCAGATATTTACAGTACAATTAGTGCCTTTGGGTAAGTCATGATTTAATTGAAAATTAATTAATTCCTGTTTGAATTGCTCATATTCAATTTCTAGTAAAGAAAAAATTTCTGCTGCTCCCATAGTAGTATTTGCTCGTCCTAAATTTTCCAACTGATAGGATATACTCCCTAAAGTCACTCCTCCCAGATTAACACTGCAAGAATGTATAGCATGGGCAGCTAATTGTAATTCATTGGCATTATCAGAAACAATTGCTTCTTTAATTGCTGCTAATTTACTAGGTGCAAAATCAAGATAATCTTCAATAATCTCACTTAAAAGTTGCTTGCTTCCCATACTTATAATTGATTCTAAAATTGTCATATTTATAATTGATTCAGTCTTAATGATAGAATCATTTTTAATATTATTGCTTAATTGTTGATTCTTCTTAGTATTAAAAACATTTTGCCATGTTGTTATATCTATATCAATTTTGCCAACTTGTTGTAGTGCTTGAGCTAACTCCGAAATCTTGATCGGTTTAGTGATAAAATCATCCATGCCAACTTCCCAACACTTCTCCCGCTCTTCTGAGATAGCATTAGCAGTAATAGCAATAATATACGGGCATAATTCAGGGGACCATTGCTGATGAATAAGACGACTAGCTTCCAACCCATCCATTTCTGGCATTTGCATATCCATCAATACCACGTCATAAGGTTGACGTTGCAAAGCTTCTAAAACTTCTATGCCATTTGCTGCTATATCTGCTCGGTATCCTAGTTGCTGTAGTTGTAGCAGGGCAAGTTTTTGATTAACTACATTATCTTCTGCCAGCAATATTCTGAGGTTTTGTACTGCTCTCACTGCACTCTCTGATGTAGTAGGCAATTTTTCGACATCAGTTTTTTCTGGCCTAAAAATCTTAATCAAAGAACTATAAAGGGTAGGTACTCTAATTGGTTTATTAACAACTGAAGTAAAGTTAATATATTGATATTTTTTTTGCAAGTCATATTTTTTGAAATCACTCAAAAGCACCAAAGGTAAATCCTGACCTGAAGTCTGTTCGCGAATTGTTTGAGCTAGGATGCAGTTATCCATCTCAGGCATTGATAGATCTAATATTACCAAATCAAATTTTATTCCCTGATTAATTAAATCAATAGCTTTAGCACCAGACTCAACATCCCAAGTTAGCATTCCCCAAGACTGTCCTTGTGCAACTAGCATTTGTCGGTTAGTTGCATTATCGTCTACGATAAGTAATCGTTTTTCAGCTAAATATTGCTTTGTTTCTTCATTGATATCAGTTGTGTTGGGATTGATAGCAGAACTAGCAACTATTGTAAAGTAGAAAATTGAACCTCGACCTAATTCACTCTCAACCCAAATTTTACCCCCCATTAATTCAGCTAACTTTTTACTAATTGCTAGACCTAGACCGGAACCACCATAACTACGATTAATTGAGGCATCAACCTGAGAGAAAGACTTAAACAAGCAATCTATCTTCTCTGGAGCAATGCCAATACCAGTATCTTGCACAGTAAATTGAATTTCGTAAATTTGATTATTGCTAGTTTCATCAACTAGAGATGCTTCAATATGAACTGTCACTTCTCCAGCATGAGTAAATTTAATGCCATTACTAAGCAGATTAAGCAAAATTTGTCGTACACGAGCTACATCTCCAATTATTGTCAGGGGTGTGTGAGGTTTGATTGCATAAGCTAACTCTATATTTTTATCCTTCGCGCTTACAGCTAACAGACAAAGTACTTCCTCAATACATTCTTGTAAATCAAAAATTTGTTTTTCTAACTCTAGTTTTTGAGCCTCAATTTTTGAGAAATCAAGGATATCATTAATTAGAGTCAGTAAACTATCTCCACTTGTACGAATAGTTTCCAGAAGGTCTCTTTGCTGAAGTGATAACTTTGTTTCTAAAAGCAGATCAGTCATACCAGTAATTGCATTCATTGGAGTCCGAATCTCGTGACTTATTGTAGCGATAAATTGACTTTTGGCTTGAATTGCTGCTTTTGCTACTTTTGTCGCCTCCTGCAAGGCATGATTTTTGAAAGTTAATTCCTCTCGTTGACGAATTTCTTCATCTAATAGATGAGCATGAGCGATCGCTATACCCACTTGTTCTGCTATTGCTTCCAATAATTCAATTTCTTCTGGGGTCCATTCACGGAAACAATCTATCTGATATACTGCTATAATACCATTAGCTTTTCCTTGATAAGAAGTTCGCACTGCCAAAATGGATTTGAGATTTACCTGGCGAGATAAGTCTTTCAATGTTTTCAGTAACGGTTCAGTATAAACATTACGAGCAGAGATAGCTTTATCTTGCGATAAAAGTTTTTCAACATAGAGATTATCTACAACTGGAACCCTTACATTTAAAAAAGACTGATACCCTGGTTCGAAATATTCAGCGAGAATAGGTATTTCTGGTGTTGGCTTGATAATATAGTTACGAATTATACATTTATTTGCCTTAAAAGCAAGACCCACTTGGTCTACAGTAGTTTGACAGATGGTTTGCAAATCCAAACTCCGGCGAATTTCTTGAGTTATTTTTCTCAACAAGTTGCTCCGTTGAAGTTGTGTTTCTAGAGCTATATTTACTTGGTGACGTTCGATTTCATTACCTACCCACTGGGCCATAAGATTTAAGATTTGGTGATCGCTATCTTTAAATGGCTTAGTACGTTGACTGAAACTGGTAAAACAAAGGGTACCATAGGGCTTTTTTTCTACTATTACAGGAGTACCTATATATGCTTCTAAACCAAAAGCATCATAAGCAGGATGCTCAGACCATTTTGAGTTCTGAGCAGATTCAAAACATACCAGTTTTCTTGAACGAAAAGTTTCACTACAAAAAGTTTTGTCTAAATCAAACTCATCTCCTGACTTAATCACGACATTAACTGTCTTTGATTTTTGTACAGCAATGACTTTGTAGCGATCAGCATTAATATTGGCGAGAAAACCCAGTTCAAATTCAAAATATTTTCTTCCCAAAGACAGAAAACCTTGTATCCTTTGGTCAAAGTTCAGATTTGGTGCAGAACCCACTCTGTATAAGTCACGAATAAAAGTTTCTCCTGCTCGTATTTCTTGTTCTATTTGTTTGCGTTCCCTAATATCTCGAACGAAGGCACAGTTGTACTCTTTACCGTGAAACTTGAGATAATTTGCACTTATCTCTACTGGAATAATCTCACCTTCCTTGTTTTTCTGAGCGCCTTCCCATCTCAAATAAACATTTTGTTTCAATTCTTGCCAATGTTGTCTCCACTTTTCTTGAGATAAAAATATGGCATCAGTATCCCAAACACTCATTTTGAGAAGTTCTGCCTGGGAAAAACCTAGAGTCTGACAGCTTGCTTTGTTTACATAGAAAAATTTGCCATCAGGACCCATAAAATAAACTGCATCAATAGCTGTATCTAGAGAAAACTGACTTAGTTCTAAAGTTTCTTCAACTTGTTTGCGTTGGGTAATATTGTGAAGAATGCCAGATACTCCAATAATTTTCCCATTTTCATCTTGTACTATATGGGCCAACACTTCAACCGAACAAATTCCTTTGCCATTCGTGAGATAGATGACTTCACATTCAAAGCCTAATTTTCTACCTTGTATTAAATCTTGAAATTTTTCTACAGTATCTTGGCGGTTTTCCGGATGGATATAATCAATAAAGCTTTTCCCCAGAGTTTCTTCTACTGTAAACCCAGTAATTTTCTCCCAGGCAGGGTTCAGAAATGTCCATAAACCGCTAATATCTGTTTGGAAAATCACCTCCTGAATATTCCTAATCATAGAGCGATATTGATCTTCTTCTTCCCGTAGAGTAATTTTTATTTGTTCTCGTTCTATTTTTTCTTGTGTTAAATTTGCTAAATTCTCTTGAATTCGGGTAACTATTTTATTTGTAACACCCTGGAGAATATTTATTTTATTATTATATTTAGTCTTAGAGTTTTGGTATGATTCGACTTCTGATAGTACTTGAATCAGCTTGGTTAATTTTGGCAATGGAATATCTATTTTTTCCTGAAATATAACCGCTATAATTATTGCTACAATTACAATGATCAGGAGATAAATAATTAGTGTTTTAAGAGTATTTTGGAATAATTTTGTTTTGATATTTTTTCGTAAAAAACTTACTTTTAATCGTCCAATATATTGACTATTGTTAACAATATAAGAATTGATTTTATGTGTATTATCTTTTTCTTTTAAGTGATTAATAAATTTTACATTACTATTATTTATTAATTTATTTTTTTGAATAAAGATAGAAAATTCGGGATTTTCTAAATTGATATGACCTTTGAGCATTCTTCCGCTTTTATTACCAACAGCAGTGTCAATAATTTCCTGGTCAAAAATAATTGTTTTTTTCATCAATATTTTCAGAATAGGGGAGTCGGGTTTGACGATATCTTCCCCAGGGATAGAAATTAACAACTGTAGTTGATCCTTAACTTTTTTATCTAGTTTTTGTATGTCCCATTTCCAATTGTATTTGATTAAGGCTACTTCTGCTATTAAGGTAATTTTGATGAAAATCAGACTTGTTATTGTTAAATAGCGAAATGTAGTCCTATTAAACCAGAAGCTTATAACAAATTTTGGATTAATCATAATTATTTTAATAGGTATTGAATAAAGAATAAGGAAGACAAAAGTTAGGATATTTTGAATGGGAATACTTTCACCAAGTCCCTCTGTCTCTATAAACCCATAACAGTACTTTGAGATTTTCCAGAATTAAAATGGATTTAAACCCAGTATTAGTAAGGAAAATACCTTAAAGGGCAAAAATAGCTGAAACCTTAGATGTATCAAAAAAAACGGTTAATTTAATGTTTACAGGACTTACGCAGAGGTACTATATATAGAGCCTTAGTCCGTTACGAAGTGAGCTTTTCAAGTCGCGAAGCGTTCCCTCCGCTTTGCGTCAGCAAAACACACTCTACCAATAGCGTTTATGCGTAAGTCCTAGTTTAAGTATTGTTGTATAATATTTTTAAGCTTTTGTACATATAAATAATTTATTGTTGTATACCTCGTAATGATAAAAAACCCTTCTAAATTCTAAATTATAGCTTACTAATACGCATTTTAAATGGGCATTAGCTTACCTTATTTTCAACCTATTCCTCTTTTTTTCAAAAGTCCAGATAAGATAAGAATTCAGTATTATTATATATTATTAAGGAGGAGTCAAGAGTTGCTAGATAAAAAGAGGGATCAACTCTAAACTCTCTAGCTTGTATAAAAAAATATAGTACCTTTGCATAAGTCCTGTTAAAGTTCAGATAATCAGGACTGATGTATTAACGCTATATATAGTGTATTTTTGGTAATTATTTTAGATATTTACCATATAATTAGAGTTTACTGAAAAAGTCTTTTAAGGAGCAGAGGAGCAGGTAGGAAGGTTGCATGTAACCTCCCTACAGAGGAACAATGAAGGTATAGATGAGGTAGTCGGATATACTTGTCCCTTGATTTTTCTACCATGGGAGTGCCCGAAATTCTAACTTTTTCAGCCTTTTACCACCTAACTTCTGGTACTTTTTGCTGACCAAATAAGACTAAAACCTTTATATGTCAATGGTTTTATAATTAATCAGCAAGCCCTAATTAGAGTTTGCTGAAAAAGTCTTTTTCCTCTTTGTAGTAGTCAGTAGTCAGTAGTTAGGAGAAATGGGAATTTAGAGGAGGTGGTCGAATATATTTGTCCCTACAGCAGAAATAATCTAAACTAAGAATAAGTAAACAAAATAGTAATTCATTTTATATGCCTCTATTAACCGAAAGAACCTTAGAAGTTGGACAAAAACTAGAAGGCTTTGAAGTCAAAGCCATTACTGACCTGAAGCAACAGCATATGGTGGCATATGAACTAGAACATCTCAAAACAGGTGCAAAACTCTTACACCTATATTCAGAGGATGCTGAAAATCTTTTTTCAATTAGTTTTCCCACTCCCCCTCCAAATAGTACGGGAGTAACCCATATCCTAGAACATTCTGTACTAGCGGGTTCAAAAAAATATCCTGTGCGGGAACCATTTTTTGAAATGTTAAAAATGAGTCCAGCAACCTTTATTAATGCTATGACTGGTCCTGACTGCACCTACTATCCAGTTTCCAGTAAAGTTAAACAAGACCTATTCAATTTAGCAGAAGTATACTTTGACGCCGTATTCCACCCGCTGCTGACGGAAAATACATTTAAACGAGAAGGACACCACTTAGCTCCTGCTAACCCAGAAAACCCAACAGGGGAATTAAAATTTACTGGGGTAGTTTATAACGAAATGAATGGAGCTTTTTCTGACCCCGAACAACGGTTGGACAGTATTGCTAACCAGAGTCTATTTCCTGATAATATTTATGGTCTTGAATCTGGAGGTAACCCTCAAAATATTCCTGAACTTACTTACAAAGACTTCCGGGAGTTCCATGCCAACTATTATCATCCCAGTAATGCTTACTTTGTTTTCTACGGCAATGTTTCTACTTCCGAATATCTCAACTTTTTATCCCAAAAATTAGAATCTTTTGAAAGACAGGAACCTAATATCAATATTAATCCTCAATCTCGATGGAGTGAACCTAAGTTTAAAGAAGATTCTTATCCTATTAGTGCGGCAGATGAAACAACAGAGAAAACTTACATAATGATCAAATGGTTGGTGGGAGATAGCACTAACTCTGAGGAATGGGTAGCTTTAGATATTCTTAGTCGCATCTTGTTGGGAAATGAAGCAGCACCATTGAAAAAGGCAATTGTTGAAGCCAAAATTGGTCAAGACTTACTGCGCTCTGGGGCAGATTCTGTGGGTAAGGAAACTACTTTCCATGTGGGTATTCAAGGAAGTGAACCTGAGCGGGGTGAAGTATTTAGTCAGTTAGTTATCAATACTTTAGAAAGAATTGCTGAAGAGGAAATTGAACCTAGTATTGTTGAGGCAGCATTTCAACAGGCAATCTACCAACACCAGGAAATTGCTCAGATGTATCCTTTGCGAATGTTGTTTCGGGTGATGCAAATCTGGATTTATAGTAATGATCCATTGACGCTTTTGCATATTAGCGATCGCCTCGCTGAATGTAAACAACGTTATGTTGAAAACCCTCGCTATTTTAACAACCTAATTCGGGAAAAATTACTCAATAATCCCCACCGTTTGACATTGGTATTAAAACCAGACCAAGAATGGCAATCGAATTATGACCAAGCAGTAGTAGCACAAGTGGAACAGGTCCGTTCTCAACTAACTCCTGAACAACTAGAACACATAGCTACTGAAGCCGAGGAATTAGAACTGGAGTCAGGAACTCCTAATGCTCCTGAAGCATTAGCTAAACTACCCCAACTGCAAGTAAATGATTTACCCGAACAACCAGAACATATTCCTACTGATGTGGAAGAACTTGATGGTGAAGTGACACTATTGCGAAATCATGTGCTGGCAAATGGGGTCAATTATTTACAGCTAGATTTCAGTTTGCGCTATTTGCCTGAAGATTTGTGGTTGTATGTATCTAGTTATATAGATGCACTGCGGAAATTAGGTGCGGGGGAAATGAACTATGAACAGGTTGCTCGTGGTATTGCTTCTTGTACTGGGGGAATTAATTTTCAATGTCAGTTGCGGACTTCTGCCCAAGATGCTTATCGCCCTGTGCGTGGAATTCGCATTACTCTGAAAACTTTGGATGGACAGATTGAACGAGCATTAGAGTTGTTGCACGATATGATTTTTGCAGTTAACCCTCGCGATACAGCTCGACTACGGGAGGTGATGACTCAGTCTCATGCTCAATCTAGTTCTGATTTGATTTACAATGGTATCTATACAGCTATGTTGCGAGCTAGTGCTAGTCTGACACAAGAAGGTAAGATTAGTGAGGTTGTTAATGGTTTGCCTCAACTGGAGTTGCTGAATAAAGTATGCCATCGCTTTGATGAGCATGGGGCAAATTTGATGAGGCAGATTGAAACTATCCGGGATTATGTGGCAAATCAACCTTTGACTGCTAGTTTTACTGGTTCAGACCATGCTTATGAGGTGGTGAAGAAAACTCTGTCGGAGTGGGGTCGTCAGCAAAAGCAACAAGAAGGAGATATTTTTGGTAGTCGCTTTGAACCAGTTTACAATGTACGGGAAGGTTTAGCAGGTCCAGTACAGGTGGCTTATTGCGTTCAGACTATGCCAGCACCTCACTTCAGTGATGAAAGATCCTCACTTTTAAGGTTGGGTACTCATTTATTAGGTTTGGGTTATCTATTCAGTGAAATTCGTCTTAAGGGTAATGCTTACGGTGCCGGATGTAGTTATAGTGGTTTAGGAAAAGTGGTTTCTCTGTATTCCTATCGTGACCCTCATGTGAGCCGGACTCTTGATGTGTTTAATGGTTTGATCGATTATCTCAAGGATGTAGATTGGACTCAGACTGATATTGACCGGGCAATTATTGCTACAATTCAGGATGATTCTCCGGTTTTACGCCCAGAGGTGGCGACAAGTTTAGCTTTGGAACGTTATCTGACAGAGAAAACTGCTGAACTCAGGGAGGAACGTTATCAGCGATCGCTCAAGGCTACGGTGGCAGATGTGAAACAAACTTTGCTGGATGTATTTATTGCGGGGATGGAACGTAATAATGTTTGCGTGATGTCGTCTCGTGAGAAATTAGAAGAAGCAAATCGCCATCGGGAGGCAGATCCATTGAAAATTTCTGATATTATGTAATATCATGTTCGGATAATTAGTGATCAAAAAATTTCCTCTTCTTCCCTCCTGACTCCTGTAGGGGCGTTTTATGTCGCTTAGCGTTAACGAAGTATGCGCAAGCAAAACGACTGTTCGCCCCTACTTCTCCCTAATTTATTTATACCTATTCAACCGGGGACGATATTAATTGCTTAATTAGGGCTTGCTGAAAAAGTCTTTTAATCATCAAAATCACTGTGATTCCAAAATTTAATCAAGGCAAAGAGACCTAATAGCTTCTATATAGTATGATATACTTCTCTTTGAGGTGTGGAATGTGGGCTAGAATGGCTATTACAGCACTTTTCAAATTGATGAACTACATAGCCATAACCAAAACCTTGTAGGGAAGTTGCATAACAAAAATGCGTTCCATGTCCCGTAGCGTTAGCGGAGCTTTGCCTTAGCAAAACGTCCCTGCTGTGGTCTACCGACATGAAAACTGCTGTAGGTTGTAATCTATATTCTAAACGTAACAATTTAAAAATTCAAAATTACCAAAAAATTGGTGTATAAATTTAGGTAATGGCGAAAAATTGAAAATATTTAAGGCATTTTTATGAGCAGTGATTTTGAAAAATACGTTGATAAAACACTTGAAACATCTCTTCGAGAAGAATTAATTGGATTATATGAATGTGAGTCTTCTTCTATATCATTTAGAACTTTAATAGGTGACGCCACGTTTCCTATAGATAAATTACCTATAGACCGAACAACATGGAGAGATTTAATCACAAAGTTTCTATCAATATGTCAATCTCTTAGTCTAGATAAATTAAATAATATATTTTTCAAATTATATAATGCTCACCAAGGATATCAGTACTTAAAAACAGTATCAGATATACTCAAGAAAGAAGTAAAAACAAACAATGCTACAACAAGAAAGATTGAAACTTCTCAGCAAAAAATGAAATCATTTCTTAATCTTAAAAACTCGGATGGATTGACTAATAACGATAGATTAAACACAGAAATATTAAATCTCTATCAAATACAAGTCGAACTCTTCCGAACTACAATAACAAAAGCAGGTTTTCCTATTGAACAAATCTCCGACAAAGAACCACTAGAAGTGATTATTTTTCAATTTTTAGAGAAGTGTAAAGGTTTAGATGATTACCGAAACTTGAAGATATTTAAAGCATTATATAACAAGAATAGAGGCAGTGTAATTATTGAAAATACAGTTAATTATCTTGAAGAAATATGCTTAAAAAATAAAGAAAATAGCCTGAATAATATCAAAATAAATGAAAAAATAGAAGAAAGTCAACCAATACGAGAAGAGCCTAAAACAACAGCAAGCCCACAAAAAACTAAAACTGACTACACAGTTAATTACACAAAACTATCTAATTACTTAACACATAAGGAATGGAAAAAAGCTGATGAAGAAACTTTAAATATTATGAATGAGATATGTGAAAAACAAAAAGATGACTTTTGGAATGAGGAAGATATTAACAGAATTTCTTGTTCTGAGATACTCGAAATCGATAAATTATGGAGAGAATCTAGTAATAACAATTTTGGCTTAACTATACAAAAAAATATTTGGGAAAAACTAGAATCTATAGATAAAGAAGATATAATACAAGAAAAATTTGCAGAAAAAGTAGGTTGGTCTCAAAATCAAGAATATCTTGATTGGGATCAGCCAAGTTTTAAAGCAAATGTCTATGGGAAAAAGCTGGGAATTCTACCTACACCTCCACCTTTCACCTCTCTAAAAAGGACCTATCCAGGGTTAATTCCTTTTCTAGTTAACAAAATAAATGATTGCCAGTGTGATTCATTTTCATAATTCTTAGTGGAGATATCTAAAAAACT
>JAKQYF010000380.1 GCA_023356535.1 Trichodesmium sp. MAG_R03
AATTTGGTATCTTTTGTTGAAATGCAAAGTATTCATAAAAGCCGTATATGCTCACTTAGATTCAACATCATTTCATCTACATGGGGAATATAATAATATTGAAACTGCTGAAAACTATCAAAAAAGACCAATATTAATTACAAGGGGATATTCTCGCGACCATCGGCCAGATTTAAAACAATGTGTATTAGATTTAATAGTAAGTAGTGATAGTGGAATACCATTATTTATGAGGACTGGTGATGGGAATGAATCAGATAAAGCAGTCCGCAGGTCAAATTTTAAGTGATGTGAAAAAACCAATAAAATTAGATAGTATTATAGTCTGTGATAGTGCCTTATATAGCCAAGAAAATATCCAATTAATCTCAAATTTAAAATGGATAACTAGAGTTCCAATGACTTTGAAAAAGGCCAAGGAAATAATTACAAAATTACCTGAAAAAAGTAAAAGTTTGCCCGGAAACAGACCCTGAAATTCAAAAAATAACTAGGGTATTTCAAAAAAAAGGATATAAATGGTGAGAGCAAAAAGTGACTTATGCTGGAATTAAACAAAGATGGTTAAGAGTTTTTACCCTCTTTTTGTCAAAAATATTATCTGTGATTTTAATCATAAGCGATCGCATGCCAAGGTATATGTTCGCACCACTTGAATCCTGACGAAAATTAATTGATGCTATCAACAAGAGTGTAGTTGCTCAATTATTTTCTGCTGCCAACAGAAATCCCTGGTTTGCCAACAATACTCATGCTACTGATTTTTTTGTGTTCTATAGAATTAATTTGTTTAATTTGTTGGCTCAAATTCTGATGATGATTTATTTATCTTTTTGTGCTACATAATGAAGTGCGGAATGTGGGTTAAATCATTATGTAAAATCATAAGCCTTCTTAAAAATAGCTCTAACTCCTATTCCGTTAGGATAAGTGCCTTTTGCCTCCTGCCTTAAGAAAACCCATTTTTCTCCCTATACAGATAGGATTGCTATATTAGTATTTCAGGAATAACTAATTTAAAAATAAACTTCCAGTTTCCTCAATTAACAAACTAGATTTATCCAAATTGAAATCATTAGTTTCAGTCATAATCAGCTCTAAAAGATTCTTTTCAGCAATGAAGAGTGTTTTTATGAATAAAAATCCTCCCGTCTCACGATAGAAAGTAATATTTACAGGCACTTTCAATGTTCTTAAAACAACTTCTGATTTTCCTGACAACTGACGTTGTTTGGTATCTCCAATTACTTCATAGGAAATTTGAGCAGCAGTTTTATTTGTGAGTTTAATATTTACAAAGCCATCCACAGGCTTGATAATTCTAATAGGCAATTGTCTTTCTATTGGTAAAGGAGGTGTTGAACCATTAATAATTGATTGTTTTAAAGGCTGACTTTGAAGAGTATTTGGTGGTGATACAGTCAAAGACTGTTTTTCTTGAGAAGAGGATTTAGGTATGGGAAAATCAAAACGAGGCAACTGTGCTCGGCTGAAGAGAGGCCAAAATATACTTGAAAGTAAGATAAGTATAGTATTGATCTTGAAAAAATCATTGATAAACTGCATAATTGTTTTGCTAAATAATCTAATGTTTGTGATTAGTTAAATGCCTACTATAGCAATCCTATCTAAAGAGTAAGAAAAATCTGCTGTTTTAAGGCAGGAAGCAGAAGGAACAGAAGTGACAGATCTTTTTAAGAAGACATGTAATTTTACATAATTAATAATTTATGATTAATATATCAGATCACGAAAGTGTTATATTAAAAAATCTATGAAAAATTACGATTGGATTGTAGTCGGGGGCGGTATAACCGGAGCAGCTCTTAGCTATGAACTGGCAAAAAAAGGTTTTGCTGTACTCCTGTTAGAAAAATATTCTACTTTAAACAATGCAACTCGTTATAGTTATGGTAGTTTGCCCTACTGGTTCGGTACTACAGATTTGATTAAACAACTTTTTCAGGAAGGAAAACAATGCCATCATTATCTATCTGAAGAGTTAGAAGCAGATACCCAGTTTCGAGAGTTAGATTTATTGTTAACTATCGCCCCAGAAGATGACCCAGAAAAAATAGCTACTAATTTCTCCCAGTCTAATATTTTACCCCGCCTTATAAGTGTAGAAGAAGCTTGTCAAATGGAACCCTTGCTAAATAAAGAAGGGATCGCAGGAGCTTTTACTGTTAGTCAGGGTCATGTTTCTCCAGAGGCCATAACTTTAGGATACTCTCAAGCATTTACCAAGTTAGGAGGCCAAATTGAAATTGCAGAGGTAACTGGTTTGGTCAAAACTGGCAATAATGCAACGGATAACTACCACGAACGCATAACCGGAGTATACACTAAAGACAAAACTTATCACACAGCTAATGTTGTTATTTGTGCAGGAGGCATTTCCCGTCACTTCCTAAAGTCAGCAGGTATTTCTACTCATATTTATTTCACCCATGCCGAAATGTTAGAAACTCCTCCTGTAGAACTACAGCTAAATACCATCGTTTTGCCAGCAGTAATAAGCCGTTTAAATTATGAAACTGCTAGAAGTACAGTTGAGCTTGAGCAGATGTGGGATAAACCTGATCATGAATTTGTACCGTTGAGCTTAGACCCTGGTGCAATTCAATTTAAAAATAATAGTATTAGAATAGGTCAAATTTCCCGCATACTCACTAACCTCCACCCTAAAGTTGATGCTGTTCAAAGTGAAGCCACTATGCGAGTAGAGATAGGAAAAGTTTTGCCCCCATTAGAAAATTTACCAGCAACCTGGCATCATTGCTTAGTAGCATACAGTGCTGACAGCTTACCTCTCATCGGAGCTATTCCTAATCTAGAAGGAATACATATTTTTTCTGGCTTTAATAGTCCATTCACACTGGTACCTCCCCTAGCTAAAAGATTTGGTAATTATGTAGCTGGAGAAAATGATCAGATTATCCAGCAATTATCTCCCAGTCGGTTTCTCTAATTAATTAGTTCTCTTCATAGCTAGACCCTTATCTAACATTCCGTAATCTTTTCATACTACATAGTAATATAATTTATAGATAAAAAATCCAGAATAACTAAAAATAAAATATGCCATATGAAAAACTCAACCTCTTAACCCCAAAACCCATATTATCTTGGGCAAATCATTTCCTATAGCATCAATAATACAAAATGGCAACAAATGTAGCATCTTGACCATTTGTTTTTACAGCTGTAAATCATCATAATTAATACTTTTCCGCTGTAAAATCATCTAAACCAGGCAACTTTTATTTAGTAACTTCAACAAATGTTAAAAAGTCAAAACAAAAATCAAGATGTTCATCGGCTTACTATTTCTAGGGCAGTAGGTTTTTTAGTAAGGATTATATTATGTTGTTTATTAATTCTGACCAGTGGTTGTAGCCCCACATTGTTAAACTCTCAGAGTAATAATAACTCAAGATTAGTTTTAGTTAGCCCCAGTCCGCCAAGCACTTTTAACTATGCCATGTCTCGTTCTCCATACGAAATTTTTAGATTTATTTACAAAGGATTAATATCAGAAAATGGTTTAACTGGAGAATTAGAACCTGCCTTAGCAGAATCTTGGGTT
>JAKQYF010000381.1 GCA_023356535.1 Trichodesmium sp. MAG_R03
AAATTGAATAATGGCTCGTTCTAATGCTGCACCTGCTCCCATCAAAGCAACAAAACGACTTTGAGCAATTTTTACTCCTCGCTCAAAGTCCATAATGCCTAGTTTTTCTCCTATTTCATAGTGAGGTATAATTTTGGGATTTTCAGGCATGTATTCATCACCCCAGCGTTTCACTTCTATATTTTCTGTTTCACTTTTGCCTATAGGTGTAGACTCACTAGGTAAATTAGGGAGAGGTAAAAGTAAAGCTTCTATTTTAGCCTTTAGCTCTTTTTCTTCAGGTTCTAGTTCGCTGATTTGAGCTTTGACTTTGTTCCCCTCTTCTTTTAAGGCTTGAATTTCTGTACCTTTAGGGTCACTACCTGATTTGATTTTTTCTCCTACCTGTTTACCGACTTGGTTACTACGAGCTTGGAGTTGCGATCGCTCTGTTTCTAGTTGTCGCTGTTTTTCATCCAACTCTAGAATTGGTTGTAAGTCATACTCTCCGCGACGGTTTAGTAATTCTTGTACTGTTTGCGGATTTTCTCGAATTTGTCTAATATCTAACATCGTTTTTCCCTATACCCTGAACTTATACTATTTAACAGAATTACTCTGAGAAATACGATTTTAAAGTATAAGTTATATTCATAGTATGAGTTTTAAAAAATTAAATCAAAAAATATATTTTTCTCTAGATGTAATTTTTATGATAAACTTATCAAATCCAAAGTCTAATTATCCAAATCAGTCAAATATGAAATCCTTATATCCATTGACGACTACCTTATTCATAGTATTTTGGTTAACAATTCCAGTATTTGCTCAGTCTAAGTCTAACTCTATGAAACGGATCCAAACTATTCAGCGTTTATTATCTACTTATGAATGTCCTAGTTGTGATTTGAGTGAAGCTGACTTAAGTGAAGCTGATTTAAGTGAAACAAACTTACTAGGAGCTAATTTACAAAAAGCTAACTTAAAAAATGCTAACTTGAGAGGAGCAATCTTAAGTAGTGCAAATTTAATTGAGGCAAATTTAGCAGGAGCTAATTTATCAGGTGCAATTATGCATAGTGCAACCATGCGACAAGCTAATCTTAAAGATGCTAACTTATCTTGGGCTGATTTATACCAAGCATATCTGGAGAAGGCTACGTTAAGTGGTGCTAATTTATACAATGCAAATCTTAATGAAGCTAAATTAGACCAGACTGATTTTTGTGATGCTACTTTACCTAATGGCAAAATTAAGAATTGTTAATAAAAATAAATATTAAATTATGTTTATTTATTTATTTATTTATTTATTTATTTAGTTTGAAAACCTACTAATTTTTTAGGTATAGTTTTAAGCTATAGTAGAAATTTCATCAATTACTTTAATACGCCCTTTACAAATAGATCGAATTAGCCGATCAACTGAGCGTTTTTCCTCTTCTGGTAAGGACTCATCAAGTATAGCTGCCATTAGTCCATAACGGTCAGCCAAGGTAATATACCCTCTGGCATTAGCATTAGCAAAGAGGTCTCCTAATGCAAATGGCAGTAGATAAATAGGAGGTTCTTCAGACATAAAAACCATTTTTAAACTCTGCATTTGTATATAATAGCGACTTTGTATTATTAATACAGTGATATGACATGAACACAATGAGAGATCAAAATCACAAGATTTTATGATCCTAATTACAATTACTTTGTGATTGTAAATAGTAGAGATTGACTTAGATCATAAAGTTTAGTTAAGAATGAGGATTTTATTATCTACATAAATTAAATTGCCTAAGCTTAATCAGGACTTACGCAGAACCACTATATCTAGTAGGGGTTAACGGTCGTTAACCCCTACAAATGGTGTATATTTTCATATTTTGCGTAAGTCCTGTTCATATCATCTGAGTCCTTTCAAAAAAAGTTCTGAACTTTATTTAATTTTTATTCCTTATAGATGAGAAATTTGATACCAAATACAAAAAAGGTCATTACAGTACTAATCTCTAAATTCCCACCAGCAGGGAAAACTATCATAGCAATATTTTATGAAATTGGTAAGGAGGTAAATCTTTAGGTAAATCAGACCAATTACAACTGTTCTTCAGTTGATAGAGTACACCGTCCAATATTTGTCTTTTACTCCATTTCGTGGGACAAGTTTTCTTTTTTTTTGGCAACAATGGTTCAATCAAAACCCATTTTTCATCTGTTAAACTACTTGAATATGGCATTTAACCACCTCTTAGTTAAATAATTGGCGATCGCTACTTATTATAACCTTGAGCATAAAAGATACCAAATGGGTTCTATAGATGTACGATTCTCACTGGATTAAAAATGGGACGAGTAAAGGAGCAATGGGCTATGGTAATCATATATTGGGATTAGTCTTTTGTAAGGAATCTACTCCTTATAAAGTCACAGGAGTTAGAAACCAAAGTTTTTCTGCTGGGGTAATTAAATTAGACGAAACTAATGATACTAATCATCCTGGTAGAAAGCCCCTGGATTTCTTAGTGACTTGGATAGAAAAGTTAACTAAACCTGGGGATTTTATTATCGATCCGTTTTTAGGTAGTGGCACTACTTTATTTGCAGCAGAAGCAACTAACAGAACTTGTTGTGGTGCAGAGATATCCCCTAATTATTGTACAGAAATAATAGGTAGATGGTTGTTATCAAATAAAGAAAAGCCTGTTAAAATTTGAAATTCGCAATTATCTCAATTCTCAAATATATATCGTCACATATTATACGGCGCTATTAAAAATAGTAGAGAAAATATTGCTTCTTTTTCTTTGCAAGCAGAGGTAATAACTCTGAAAAGTTTGCCAATTATAGATATTAGAATTGTAGAAAAAACATTATTTTCTCTATAAAACAGAAATACCTTATATCAGGCCAAATCTCCAGATTTCTGTAAATTAGAGCTGATAATTTTGGATAAAGAGCTTTTTCATCCCAAAATTGTAGAGAAAATATTATCCATTTATAATGATAGCTATAAAATTGAAAGCATTGCACAAAATACCTCTTAATTGTAGAGAAAATATTACTTCTCATCACTTCGCTAGATGGATGGCCTCTTTTGATTTTTCTCGGTGGCGATCACTAATGTTCCGATGTTGCTCCTCTTTGAACATAGAATTTATCATAAAGTTCTTGGGGGTTTAAATCCATATTTGTCACGACAAATTTAGGGTTCCCCCCTTCTCTAAACACTCTGCTTTCATTACCATTCTACGAGGTTTATCCCAACTTTTGCCCGATAATAAACATCATCAAATAAACGAAATTTTTCCTTCTTTTGATAATAATTTAATCTGGCTTGATCTAATAAATAATCTATTTTTCTTTTTAACACCCCATTGTTACTAAAACCAAAAGCGTATTGCACATTTGCCCGTTCACAAATGTCCATAATTTCTGGCAAAGAAAAACCTCCATCTCCCCTTAAAATAATTGATACATTTTTCCATGCCTTTCTTAATCTCCAAAATAACCATCCTAAAATTCCCTTCATTCCC
>JAKQYF010000382.1 GCA_023356535.1 Trichodesmium sp. MAG_R03
ACCAATAGTAATTTCGGGTATAATTATCGGCAAAAAAAGTATGGCCTCTAAAACATTACGTCCGGGAAAACGAAAACGTTCTAATGCTAAAGCAATCATAGTACCAAAAATTGTTGCTAGTAATGTTGAAATTGTTGCGACAAAAAGACTATTTTTTAGGGCATCCCAAATCATTACATTGCTAACAGCGTTGTCTGCCACTCCTTGTAATAAATTATCATACCATTTTAAAGTCAAACCTCGCCATACAGCATTAAAGCGAGAATCATTAAAGGAGTAAATTACTAAGATAAAAATAGGTAGATAAATAAAGGCAAAACTCAAAGTCGCATTTAGCCATAAACAAAATTTGCCAAGAGAACGGATGAGTAAATCAATTTGTTTCATTTTTGCTTTTATACCAAACGTAATAAGTGTTTTAAAAGCCTACAAAATAAGAATAATTCGCACCCTCCTGGTTCATAATTATTTTAGTAAGCTATAATTTATAATTGATAATTTATAAGATTTTTTCTCTGGACGAGGCATACAACAATAAGTCGTTTAAATGCACAAAAGCTTAATTATTTTTCTCTTCCGAGACACGGAAATAAATGATAACTGGAATTAATATGATCATCATCAATGCAATTGATAATGCTGAACCAAACGGCCAATTTCTAGCTTTAAGAAATTGATTTTGAATCAGATTTCCCACCATCATAGTTTTGGCACCACCTAAAATATCAGGAGTAATAAAAGCACCAAATACCGGAATAAAAACCAGTAAACAACCTGCAAATATGCCTCGCATTGTTAATGGAAAAACAATCCGAAAAAAGGTTCGTAAATCATTAGCACCTAAATCTTGAGCAGCTTCTAATAAAGAAAAATTCAAGCGTTCAATTGTGGCATATAAAGGTAAAATCATAAATGGTAAGTAGCCATAAACTAAGCCAATAGTAACAGCGAAGGGTGTAAATAAAAGAGTTAAAGGTTCATCTGTGAGCTGCAAACTCTGTAAGGCAATATTAAATACTCCTTCAGTTCTAAGTAAGACTATCCAAGCATAAGTACGCACTAAAAAATTAGTCCAAAAAGGAATGATAACTAGCATCAATAAAACATGACGCCAGGGTTGTCTAATAGTAGCAATGAAATATGCTAAGGGGTAGCCAATTAATAAACATATGATAGTTGTAATGAAAGCGAAAAATAAAGACCGCCAGAATATTCCCCAATATATTCCTTGAGCTAGTCGTTGATAGTTATCTAGAGTAAATTGCCAAATAACACCACCATAAGTACCTCGTTCTAAAAAGCTATAAATTAAAACAATTACTAAGGGGATGATGAAAAAAATTAATAGCCAGATAGTTGCAGGGAATAGAAGAATTAGTAATTTTTTTAGTTGAGATTTTTCAATGTTTGAGGCTGACTGTTTTTCCTGAGGTTGCCACATCTTTATTTTATGCTTTATACACAACTTCTATAAGGTTTGTGGAGCAAGAATTACAGAGTTTGTAATTCTTCCTATATTTCTCCATTTCTCTCTGGTAGGGAAGCAGGATAGCAAAGTTTATGGTAATTGGTCTAATACCATTTCTGGATAGTAATGCTATGGTTGGAAGGTAATAAAAATAACTGTATAAATCACAGGGGTTACTTAACAATAAAGTTGCTCCAACAAATAATATTTAGAAATAGAAAATCCAAGTATAGCAAAGTTTATGGTAATTGGTATAAGACGTTTTTTTTGACATAGCTCAGAGTTGGAAGTTGGCGAAATCATCTTCAAGCAAAGATTTTAAGACTTAACCCTAAGGTATAGATCTTTATTAGCCAATAAATCAGAGATAAAAATCGGTATCATATTTTTATTTTTTTGTCAATTATTTTTGGTAGTATTTTTGGAAGCTGGTATAATAATTTTGATGTTCGTCCTCAGGACAGTTTGAGATTTTTTACACCGAAAATGGCTTCAAACCCAATATTAACCAGGGAAATATTACCAAAAAGCTCAAAATAGTTGAAACCTAGATATATTAAGAGAGTAGTAGGGGCATCTTGCCCGGGTTGGTGTACCTCAGAACAACGGAAAGCGCTGTAATAGCATTTTTCTGTAACAATGCATTTAATAATTTTTACCGATATCAAGTATTTTACTGATAGTTGTTATTTTTGATTAAGTGCAACTTCATGGAGAAATGGTATAACATGGAGATTAGTCAACTTTTATATATTTTTATCCTGAAAATTAATTGGCATGACTGTATAAGGCAAATATGAAAACTTTAGCAATCAAAGAGCATTGAGCCTTAGTCAAAAACATGAAAAAAATAAATATAAATAATCAGGAATATATTTTTGGAAAAAATATAGTTACAACTAAGAGAAAAGGATATTTTAGAAATATAGAAGAAGTAAAAGTTGTAAAAACAATAGCAAATATTGCTCAAAAAACATCTGGTTTAAAATCTACATCAAAGATTTGGGTTGCTCAGACTTCCATATAAAGATAATATTAGGTTGAACAAATTAGGTAAAAAACCTATCTCTTCTAACAATTCCCTCTTCCTCTCTAGGGAGGTTGCATGCAACCTCCCTACTTTTGCTGCTGGGAAATGTTAGGAGTGGGTCCCCTACTCCTGAAAAAGACTTTTTCAGTAAACTCTACTTAAAAATATATTGGCGATCGCCCAAAATACTAACTTTTTGAGCTCTCAGGACCGAAAACTAGACACTTTTTTCGAGTGTAAAAATGCTGCAACCTTTATGTGTCAATATTTTTGGCTTTAATCAGCAAACCCTAAATAAAATCAGAAATGCAGGAGAGCAATGAGGTAAGCATTCAATAGCTGAATGCTTACTCTTTATTCTTTTTCTGAAAAGTTGCGCCACAATATATATAAGAGTACAAATTACTAGGTATATAGTTGACTTTTTTTGATGAATATGGTAATTGAAAAAAAATCCCCAAGTTCTCTATCTGAAACAACTACTATGGCTAAATTAGATTACGACTTAGTTATCGTTGGTGGGGGTATCGCTGGAACTGCTTTAGCTTGCGCGCTGAAAAATTCTGGGTTAAAAGTGGCATTAGTTGAGACTCAATCTAAATCTGTAGTCGCAGGAAAGAAACTAGCTTATAATCTTTCCCTAATTTCAGGCAGAATATTGGATGGCATTGGAGTCTGGCAAGAAATTTTGCCCAAAATTACTACATATCGGCAAATCAGTCTTTCTGATGGTAACTATCCCCGTACTGTTCAATTTTCTCCTGATGATTTAACTATTAGTGGTAAGAAACAAACCTTAAAGGAAGGACTGGGTTATGTGGGAGAACATCAAGTTATGCTGACGGTAATGCAAGAGTTTTTGGCGGACTTTGAGGAATTTACTTGGTTATGTCCGGCAGAAGTTTTGCAGGTAAATTATCAATCTGATTTT
>JAKQYF010000383.1 GCA_023356535.1 Trichodesmium sp. MAG_R03
AGAATTTTTCGAGATTACTAAAAACTTCTTTATCTACTAACTGAAAACTCAAAGGTATTGTTCGATATCCTTGGAATGCAGCATGATGTAAAATTCTTGCCATTAAAGAAGTTTTTCCCATCTGTCGAGGTGCTTTAATTCTAATCAAACCGCTCGGTTGTAAAATAGTTTGATAACAACGTTCTTCTATAGGGAGACGCTCAATATAAAAAGTGGATGCTACATCAATTTGTCCCCCTGGTATTTCTGGCTCCGCAGAGGGCAAAGGGGGGAAGTTAGCAGAGGCGATACTACTAATTTCTTCACTCAAAGAAATTTCTTCCTTCTCCTCTACTTCCAGGGCAATATTACCTGGTGGAGCAGCTAGAAGAGTCAAAACTTCCTTAAGAATAATAATTGTATCTTCCGGCGATCGCCACTCCCGTTGTTGAATGCGATAGAGATAACCACGCAAGTCATAGTTGAGAGATGTACTCAGAGAAAAACCTACCCGAATTGGCAATATTATAGGTTTACGGTCTGGTCGGGAAAATTGTAATTCTCTAGCAAGTTGCACTTGATAAGTGAGCAATTCACTTTGTGTTGACTGAGGAGGCAAAAATAACAACAAATAGTCACAGCGTTTTAATTCTTGATTAATTCGATGAAACCAATTTTCTCCCAGACGAATATGATCTGCTGCCATAAATACCTGATGACCAGCAGCAGTGAGAGCTGTTTCAAACTGTCGCGCCAATTCTTGATCCGGGTCTTGAGTGTTATAACTGATGAAAATTTGGAAATTATTTTGAGCGACTATTTGTTCGTCATTTAACAGTGGTAGTAGTTGTGCTAGCGGTTCTGACTCCGTTTGAGATGAGCTTTGTTTTCCAGAGCGGTAGTCAGTTTCATCTAATGTCAGACCAAAGGCAGCAAAAAGTTGTTGAATTTTGCTGAGATCTGCACCTACTCGTCCTTGTCTAATTTTACTAATAGTGTCTGAACCTACTCCAGACTCTGCTTCAATTTCTGCCAGAGTACCTCTGAGGTTGTATTGCTGTTTCCATTCATCAATAGCTTCATTTAATTTTTTCAGTCCGGAAGTTGTGATAATTCGTCCACGATCGCGTTTTAATTTTTTTTCCATTGTTTATAGATAATTTTGCTATGATTCTAGTTATTGAATATTTGTCCGTCAATTTTTATCAACTTATCAATTAAATTGCACAAAAGTATTGATAAACTAAAGCTAAATTTCTAATATTAATCAGATAATTCTATCAAGCTAACTCTTTGTCCAAATTTGCCTGTTCAGCTCATTGCCAACCAGACTCTTTTTCTTGTAGAAAATTATCCACTGGAGTTTCATCCTGAGGACTTACACATGAACACTATTGGTAGGGTGTGTTTTGCTTCGCGACATGAAAAGGGATAGCCTAACGGACCAAGGCTCTATATATAGTACCTTTGCGTTCTTGATCCTCTATGATAAATGGCTCATCTTGGAAGCCATTAGTTCTTCTCTTTCATTTGTTTTAGTTTTATTGTCCATGTTTTTTAAGGATTTATTTTCTAATAAGAGGTTAATTGAGGGTAATAAATCTCACATCATGTAAGTTTTTTATGTTAACCTTAATCTTTAACCCCATCCATTTTATTATAGACTAAAGTTGGATTATTAGAAGTCAGACAAAAAATAAAAATAATGAAAACAATCAACCTTAATTTTAGTTCATTTAAAAGTTTTTGGGCAGTGGCAAAGCCTTACTGGTGGAAATCAGAAGAAAAATGGAAAGCCATTAGTTTACTATTATTTCTCATATTTTTATTAATTTTCCATGCCCAAATGAATGTTCTACAAAATTCACAAAGAGGAGAATTTATCTCGGCATTGGCAAATCAAGATGGAGAAAGATTTTGGCGCGCTGTACTGATGTATCTTGGAGCTGTTTTGATATATATGTTAATTCTAGCTTATAGTCACTATTTAGAGGATAAAGTTCGCTGGTTTTGGAGAGGTTGGCTAACGAATTATTATCTACAAAAATATATGAAAAATCAAAAGTTTTATGAGCTAGGTTCTTGGGCGGGAAAAATTGATAATCCGGATCAGCGTATTTCTGAAGATATTGAAAATTTTTGCCACATGGCTTTGGCTTTGTTTATGCACTTTAGCAGAGCTTTTTTTAATATCTTTGCTTTTGGAATTGTTCTCTGGTCAATTTCTCACTACCTTGTGATTTTATTAATTGTATATGCTTGTGTGGGAATGTTAATAACAACAGTTGGATTTGGTAGTATTTTAATTCCCCTAAAAACAGAGCAACTAAAACGAGAAGCTAACTTTAGATTTGGTTTAGTACGGATTCGTGAAAATGCTGAATCTATAGCTTTTTATAAAGGTGCAATTCGTGAGTTGAAGAATCTGAAGCAGATATTCAATAGAGTTTTAAGTAATTACAATAAAATTATTACCTGGGAGAGAAATTTAGAAATTTTTAGCAATGGATATCAAGCAATTACTTGGGTATTACCTGCTTTAATTCTCGGACCAAGAATTTTAGCTGGGGATACTGAGGTAGGAATATTAACAGAAGCAGGGGGTGCTTTTATCAATGTATTTAATTCTCTAATTGTTCTGATTAGACAATTTGAGCGCATGACTAATTTTGTGGCAGCGATAGAACGCTTGGAAAGTTTTGAAAAAGCTCTAGACGAACCACAAATATCATTAACAGAGGAGACTTCAACAATTGAGATTGTTGAAGATTCAAATTTACATCTGGAACATCTGACTTTGCAAACTCCTAACTACCAAAGAACTCTAGTTCAGGATGTATCTGTAGAAGTAAAAGCAGGGGGGGGAGTTTTAATTACCGGAGCAAGTGGTTGTGGCAAGAGTTCAATTTTACGAGCGATCGCCAGCTTATGGAACTCAGGCAGTGGAAAAATTTACCGACCAAAATTAGAGGAAATTCTGTTTTTACCCCAACGTCCGTATCTAATTTTTGGCTCCCTGCGCGATCAATTGCTCTATCCACGGACTGATCTCAATATTTCTGACGCAGAAATTTATCAAGTCTTAGAAGAAGTTAACCTACCAGACTTAGCTGAAAGATTTGGTGGTTTAGATGGAATTGAAGATTGGGAGCGTGTGTTTTCCATGGGAGAACAACAGCGGGTTGCTTTTGCTCGTTTGTTGCTGACTCAACCTCGTTATGCAATTTTAGATGAAGCGACTAGTGCTCTGGATGTGAAAAATGAACAAAATCTCTACAAACATTTGCAAAGTCTATCAACTACTTATATGAACCTATCCCACTAATAATATGCGATTAATCCAAATATGTATAGTGGCGATCGCTAAAAAAGCATCAAAGCAAGCAGAAATACGTTCCCATCGTACAACTAGACGACGATATTTA
>JAKQYF010000384.1 GCA_023356535.1 Trichodesmium sp. MAG_R03
GAAGAGTTGGGATTTAATTCTATGGCATGACCATAAGCCGAAATGGCCTCCGAAAATTTTTCTTGTTTAATTAAAATATCCCCTAAGTTATGATGAGGTTCCCAGAGATTTGGTTGAATTTTAATTAATTTTTCATAGAGAATTACTACTTTTTCTAACTGGTTTTGGTTGACTAAAATATTAGCTAAAGAGTAGTAAGCCTCTGTCAAGTATGGCTCAATTTCAATGGCTTTACAGTAATAAGAAATAGCCTCTTCTAATTTTCCTGGTAAAAGAGCTAATATATTTCCCATCTCATAATTAACACCTGAATCCTTAGGATTGAGTTTCAGTGCTTGATGATAACAATTAATAGCATTATCTACTTGATTTTTCCTATGATTTGCTTTCCCCATTATCTGATAAGCTTCTGGGTTTTCTTGAACTTTAATTGCTCTTTCACAGGTAGCGATCGCTTCGGAGAACAATCCTTCTAAATAATAAGTATTAGCTTGTTTTAATATTTCTTGAATTTGTGCTTTTTGAGAGTACTTTCTCTGATTTGGAACTATCTGATTTAACTGTAGTAGTTGACTACTTTCCTGTTTAATTTTTTTTGTACTTGGTTGATGACCATTCTGGTTTTTAATTTCTAATTTGGCTGAGATACGAGAATTCATACTAACCTTGAAATTGTTCTTGTTTTGAGTTTTATTTTTCTCTGCCCAAATTTCCTTGGCTTTATGGTGATAAATAACTCCTTCATCTAGCCTTCCGAGGCATTTTAAAGCTACACTAAGATTATAGTAAACTGTACCTAAATTAGGATTTAATTCTATCGATTTTTGATAACAAGATACTGCCTGAGTAATTTGCCCTTCCCTATACAATTTATTTCCTAAATTAAAATGGTCATTAGCTGTGACTTCTTTGGGTTCTAGAGAGTCAGCTTTGGGCCAACAATCTATAGCTGCTTTAGCTTCTGCTGTAGCTTTTTTTGCTTCTAAACTGTAGGCTCGATACCAACAGTTATCAGCTTTTGTCGTCTGACCAATTTGTGTCCAAGCTCTAGCTATTTGACGGTAAGCTTCAGCATAATTTGGGTTGAGCTCAAGGGATTTTTGATAACATTGAATTGCTTCTATCCATTGTTCCTGTTGACTATATAAACTACCAATATTCAGATATATTTCTGGGTCATTTGGTTGTAGAGCAAGACCCTTTTTATAGGAGTGCCAAGCTGCTTCTACTTCCTCTTGAGATTGCAAAATTTTGCCGATAATTTGGTAATCTGAAGTTGATTTTATGACTTGATTTAGTTGATTTATTTTTTGATTAGCAGGTTTGAAAAAGTCAGCTTGCCTAGGACATTCTGTGGCTTCAGTATAGTTGTCTATTTTTTCACAAGCTCTGGCTAATTTTAGATAAGCTCCTGGCAATTCGGGTTTGATTTCTATGGCTTTTTGATAATAGCTTATTGCTTCTTGCCACTGTTCTTTTCTAACAGATAATGTACCTAAATTAGCATAAGCTTCCGCGAAATTTGGCTGATATTCTATAGCTTTTGTATACCAATACCAAGCGGTTTCTAGTTGACCTTGGGTATAAAAAACATTACCTAAAGTTTTACAAGCTGGGGCATATTCTGGTTGATGTTTTAAGGCTTGCTCACAGGTGGTTTTTGCTGATTCTAATTCTTTTTCCTTTAAGTATAATTCTGCTCGTTGATTTAACTGAGTAGCTATTTCTTGGGAGTTCACTTTTAATGACATTTTTTTACCTACCTGTTCCATAGGTAGGTTTTTCTGTTCCTGAGATAAATTTTTGATGTCTAGTTGTTGGCTTTTCTGAATAGATGCTTTACTCTCACTACTGAAAACTGTTTTTAGGATTTTTTTATTCTCGGTAATGCTAACAACTTTCAGCACTTTTTTTAAATAATTAAGATTCACAATAATATCTTCCGTCAGAGGATTTTGATACATTAATTGACGGATGGGAGCACAACCAAAATCTTCTCCTTTTAAATAGTAATGCTCAAGTCCTAGTTGTTGGCTAATCACCGAATAATAATTTCTAATATAGTTAGGTGAGACCAATTCTATAACTTGAGTTCCTGGAGGAGAAAACATAATATTTGTCAGTACACTACCATGATCTGCAATAATCACTTTGGCATGAACAAATATGGCTATTTTTTCTGTCAAAGTCATTGATTCTGGCTGGAGACAAACAAAACCCAGTTGGCTTAACTTGAAGAGCACTTCCTCTTCATTGAAAACTCGTCTATATCGTGAATTATTTCTACTTATATATATCCGTTCTGGATAGAATGAGCTTGGTTGATTTTCTGTATAGTTTTCCTGTTTTATTCTCTTGAAAAATACCCGACGGTGAAATTCTAAACCCCAGGATATTACACTACCTACATCTCCCGGAAATGAGGGTACAATGAATTGTTTAGCTTGAATATAAGGATGGCGATCGCTTAAGATAATTTTCTGTTGGGGAATACCTAATATTTTCAAACTTTCCCTTTGAAATGGTTGTTGATAACTATTAACTAAAAATCTATCTATTTCTTCTAAGTTTATGCCATGAATTTTCAGAATTTCTAACCTAGGCAATATATCCACCATCCAATGAAAATATACATGGTCATATAATCCTGATAACACTGCTACTTTACCATTTATTTTTTCTAATTCTGGTAGTTCTTCTAATTCCAAAATTCCCTGTTTATTTCCATCGCAATTTTGCCATCCTGATAACTGACCAGGCTCTGACTGAGGAAGCTCTTTTACAAGTTGATTATCTTGATTAATAATTGCTATAGTATTATTAATCATCCCAGAATTTTTCTGGGGTACAACCCATGCCCTAACACAAGGTAGTTGAGCTACAAATCTTTCGGTTTCTGATGGTTGAAGGGCAATTGCTTTTTTATAGCTCTGATATGCTTCTAATAAATCTCCCTGGTGATAGAAGACAATGCCTAAATTATAATGAACTTGTTGTAAATTTGGATTCTCATTCAGTGCCTGTTGATAATAAAAAACTGCCTCTTCTAATTGGCCTTCTTGTTGGCACAGTGAACCTTTGATTACTATATTTTTAGCTTCATCTATTAGTTGAATCATAGGAAGGTTTTGCATATATTATTTTTCCCCCTGATTTGATTTGCAGAATATATCTAGTTAGGACAAGGCTATCGTCAACTTTATGATTTTACTTGCAGTTACCACACACTATAAGTAATTCTACTTAATTAAGTAGAGAAGTTCTCTGTAGCCTGTTGTCATAAAAATTAAAGTGCGAAATGTGGGATATAAACACGAAAATTTGATATACTAAATAAGTGGGTAGATATAAGTTATCTTATCCCTTTTTTTACATTTTGACAAATTTTAACCTTTAGTCTACC
>JAKQYF010000385.1 GCA_023356535.1 Trichodesmium sp. MAG_R03
TAGAAAATTAATATTAGGTCCGTTTAAAAGTAATTTAAATCCTGTAGGAATTATGTCTGCTGATTGGGTAGCCAAGCAAATAGTTAAATTAGCAAAAGCAGATGTTAGAACAATTATTGTTACAATTAACCCTTTAACTTTTGTCGCAATTCCTATCAAGGAATTTTTTGTCTTTATGTACTTTAAATTATTTACTTATAAATAAATTTATAGCTATTACAAAATAGAGAAAGTAGGGGGTTTAGGACTCAAGACTCAGGAATCAGAAGTTAGGATTAGGAATAATTTTCAGATGGGAATTTACAGGGATACTCCTTTGTGAAAACTTTGTAATCTGATTTTAGATGACAGCACTTTGCACGACTAATTGGTACGTAAGCATTCAGCACTTTTAATTTTTCTTGGAGGCTAATTCCTCCTTCTAGCTGATAGCTGATAGCGGACGGCTGATATCATGTCCGCCTAAATACTTATACTTTGGTGGGTGTTGGTAGAGGCTAGAAGGCATAAGTTAGAAGGGCTTATTCCAATTGTGACTTAATTTTATACACAAACGATGCTACCGGACATGATATGAATGCTTACATTGGTACATTGACAGCAAAGAGTAAAAAAAATTTGATTTTTTCAAAAGATTATTACTTTAATCTGTCTAGCTAATTATTCTGCCAAAAGCTGGATCTTGATTAAGTGAGCAGTCTCCAAAGCCTATACCTTAATATTCTCAGATTTTTGACTTAGGTAAGAGCGGCGAGCTTTCCCGACAGAAATAATCACATCAGTCAACATTTCTATAGCTAGATTTTTTCCTGGACAGATGCGTCCAGCATGACGATCACCAACAGAATGAAAACCCATATGAAAGGGGCAAAGATTATCCCTTTGTGGATTAAATTCATAAGCAGTGGTTCCCCAAAAATCTTCACTGAGCATTCCCAAAAGCATAGGAATCAAAATTTTAGTTCCTGTGGGAAAGGTTCGTTTTTTGCCAGCCACTGTTACAGTAAAGGGCTCCCTAGCAACTCGGTGAGAGGCAGCTACGGGCATAAATAGACGAAAGCATTCTAATAAAAAAAGCTGGATACCGGGGCGATCATCTAGATCAAGCTTGTCCCAATAACCCTTAACATCAATTTAACTGGTTTGACGACCTTTGTAATCAGGAAGAGATTGAAAACCCATTACTGTTTTCCCGCCATGGAGTGGTCCTTGCAATCCCGCAATACTCATCAAAGACACCATCAGTTTCGCAACTTCCCGTCGCTTCATATTGTTATACTTAGGGCTCTCTTGGAAATTAGTTAGGACTGGAGAATTTTCGTAAATCGTAGTTACTTGCTCTATCAATTCAGGAATCTGAGCAAATCCCAAGAGATTGAATTTTTCTAAAATACTACTACCAGCAAAATAATGCAATGTCCCTTTTTGCGTGTAATGTAATTTGGTGAGAATACTTATTTTTCCTTGATCATTAGGATCAATACCAAAAATAACATAGTGAAGATATCGAATCAAAAAGCCCATCCAACCCAGTTGATCATTGGTAAAAAATTCATCTAAAGCCTTATTAGAAATCCTATCAAAATAATCAGCAGCTAATGTGTCCACTAACTTTTGCGCTACGTCATCTTTTTGACGGATGAGCATCTCCTCATTAAAAAAGTAATCTTCAATACACTTACGGAAAGCATCATGATTCTCTCCTCCTGCTGCTTGATCTGAGAGAGAAATTAAAAAAACATTGCGATCTCCTTCGTCAATTCCCGGGCTATGACTAGAACTCAGGATCGATGTTCCTAGTCGCCAGTCACGAGCTTGGGGGGAGGTAAGAGCAGTTTCTAGTGTTTTAAAGTCTCCTAAGACTACTTCCCCCGCACAACAGAAGGTTAGTCCCAATGCTTGCTTTTTAGCATCAAGATAAACTGGTTTGTTGCCAATAATCCCCTCCACAAAACTAATTATGGGTAATAAAATACGGCTTAGTAAGGTTTTGGGATTCTCTATTGCCCAAGCCTGAAAATGATTTAGGGCTTTGTCCAATAGTGATGGGTTGATATCGGTTTCTGGCGCAGTCGTTGACTCCATATTTGTTTTCATATTCCTCTAGTTTTATCTGTATTTGAATTGAAAAGGTCTCCTAATCATACATGATCTGTTTCTTAACTATCATCAAACCTATCATCCATCTGGGATAAAATTGTCTGCATCTCAATATTTGATTGCTCAACTTCTACTTCTATCGAATCATAAGTTGGCTGAATTACAAAAGGTAAATTTGCTCCAGTTAATCCTCTTTTAACTCTTTCTGGAGTTTCAGAAAATAAAACAAATAAAGGATAAATTTCTTCCGCTTCTTGGGAATAAATATATTTATAACCTTGAGGCATAACCCACTCATACTCCTTATCTAATAAAACCTGAGTTTCTCGCCAACGACGAAGTATATCGGAAAAATCTTCCTGGGGTCGATAAATAAACACGAAAATTTCTACCCCAGTCTTAACCTTCCATTCTGGGTCAAACATAAAAATTCCTAAATCACAGGATAAAGGAACAGTTCTCCCAGATTCATAACTTTTTTCCTGTAATCGAATAATTGGTAAAGGGATAGTAATTAAACTATCTTCTAGTCGACGCAAACTTGGCACCATTTCCAAATAGAATCTATATTGTTTAAGTAGTGCAATTGCAGCTTTTGAGTTACTATATTCAGCTAGTAATGCTTCATAATCTGACTTTTTTACAACCATAATTAGTAATTTTGGTATTCTTTTATATTTAACTTACAATAAGAAAAAGGGCAAAAATTAGAATGTCAACTTCAAAGGATAAAGATGCTGCTACTGCCATTTATCTTGACCAAAATAATGATTATAATGATAATGTACCATCATCAGATATTTAAGCATAGATCAAAATTATTTTATATTCTGACTTCTGACTTTTGAGTTCGTACATTCTATTCTCTAGAGACTTTCAAACACCGCAAACATAGGCAAATACATAGAGAGCAAAATTGAACCTACTATTCCACCAATAAACACGATCATTATTGGTTCCAACATACTTGAGAGAGACTTAACAGCTTCTTCAACCTCAGTCTCATAAAAAGCTCCCACCTTCATAAGCATCCCATCCAATTCACCAGTTTCCTCACCAATAGCCATCATTTGAATTGCCAAAGAAGGGAAAACTTTTTTCTCCTGCAAAGCCAAACTAATCATACCCCCACTTTGAATTTCCTGTCTTGCATACTCAATAGACTGAGCGATCGCCTCATTTCCTGCCACATTTCGCACAATTTCCAGAGACTTTAACATCGGCACTCCAGAACGAGTCAAAGTACCAAAAATCATACAAAAACGA
>JAKQYF010000386.1 GCA_023356535.1 Trichodesmium sp. MAG_R03
CATAGGTCTAGCCGCAAGCCATAACGTCTAGTCATTTAGAGCAGTCCTATGCATATTATTCTTCATCAGCATACTATACCCTTAATGTCAACCTCTTTAATTGATGACACACCCTAGGATGGCTTTTGTTTGTCAGCAAGCCCTAATTATAATTTTTGAGGGCTGGTAGAAGTAAAGTGAAAAAATAATATATAAGAGGTGCAGTAAAAACATAACTATCAGTGCGGTCAAGAATTCCTCCATGACCAGGTATTAGTTGTCCAGAATCTTTAACTCCCGCATCTCTTTTCATCATGGATTCAGTTAAGTCTCCAAGTAGACTAGCAATTCCTACTATTAAACCCAAGGCAGCACCTGTCCAAGGCGAACCAGACCAATTTAAGTACCAAGAACCTATTGTAGCGACTCCTACACTACCTAAAACTCCAAATACTGCACCCTCCACAGTCTTTTTCGGGCTTATTTCTGAAAGTCTAATTTGGCCAAAGAACTTTCCGAAAAAATAAGCACCTATATCAGCAGCCCATATACAGCAAAAACCAAGTAGAGTAAATGTTAAACTCGAAGGCCAAATAAAAGGGTCTATCCATGAAATATGTTCATAGTTTTCTAAAGTTATTTGGGATATTTGTAATTGAGTTTCAAGTCCAACTCTCAGTCTAATCCAATAGCTGGGTAGATATCCACCATAAAATAAACCTAAAATTGATGATGCTATGTCAGCTATAGTTGCTAATTTTGGCTGAAACAGTAGATAAAAACAGATTATGGTTCCTGCTAATGTAAATATGGCATCTACTAGGTTAGGATTTAGGGCTGCTACTACTAACATGATTTGACTTAGCGCTAGAGTAGTTTTGGCTGCTGGTGCAATACCTTTAGCACGAGCTAGTTGAAAGTATTCGAGTTGGCCTAAGTAAACTATGACTCCCATACCTGCAGTAAACCACCATTCCCCAAAAATAATCATTCCCAGAGCTACAGTGATTGCTACAAGTCCACTAATTATTCGAGACCAAGACATAATATTATTAATTTTTGATTAACTTTAAAAATTTTTATTTTACACTCTCCACCATTATTATTCTGTTGTTTTTCTTCTTTTCTATTTAGGGTATTCTCATATAGAATTCGGTTAATTAGACATTGCAAGTAATGGTTGACGGCCACCAGAGGAAAAATTAATTTATTTTTTCTCCACTCAAAATAAATATAGGATTAGTTGCCACAAAAGTTTGATATATTCCTCTAGTCTCCAGACGATTCAGAGCTGACTGGGCTACCTCTACATTCCTAACTTGTAAATCAGCAAAACTTTCAGAAACAGCATAAAGATTTGCCAGATTAGCAGCCGTGGCAATAATGCGACCTTTTGGTAATAATCTTTTCCAAACTTCTTGTAGTATAACTGTGATGTAACGACCTCCCTCTATACAGACATGACTAGGTATATCGGTTAAACTATCAAGACATTCGGGAGCATTACCTTCAACGACTGTGACATTTTCTACTCCAAAGCGGTCACAATTTCTCCTAATTAAACTTGCTACTTCTTGATCCCTCTCTATGGCAATAACTCGACCTTGAGGGCATATTAAGCCGATTTCTACTGGTATGGTTCCTGTTCCTGCACCAATATCCCATACTACAGAATCTGATTGTAATCGTAAATAAGATATTAATAGTAAGCGAACTTCTCGCTTACTCATGGGAATGCCAGGTAAACGTTCAAATAAGTCATCTGGGATACCTGGAGTAACATAAGGCCAAAGTTGCGAAGGCATAGAAAATTCTTTTTCAATAATAAATCAGAAAAAACGAAATATTAGCACACTTTTAACTCCAAGACTAGGCTATCCGCTAAAATTTACTCTCTATAAAACTTATGTGATAGTGTAGTAGCTGCCACAATTGAGCTTGATCTACATCCTCAAGAATGATTCACGCCCGGCATTTATTTTTCTTTGGTCTACCAATTCTTTCGTTCCTTGAGTATTATAACGACGTACCAATCGGTAGATCCAATGAGAGACTATAACTTTTTACTTCAGAGACCTCTAAGCAAGTCCTACCAGTGGCCAATAACCAAATTGTAAGACAAGTGAATTTTCTCAGTTACTTCGCGGGCATTATGATATCTTTACTCTAACTGTTCTACTGTTAAGTGTTTTTCAATTGTGACTAGCTTTGGCATAACTCCCCCCTATTACACTGGCGATCGCCAAAACTAAAATCTAGAAACTTTGATAGTTTTAAGAGTCGGGTCACTACACCCTGTTATTATGCCACCTAATGCTCGGACTTGTTCAAGTATATGAAGATGCTTTTGTGTAATAATTTCACCAGGTATTAATACTGGAATACCTGGTGGATAGGGGCAAATTAATTCGGCACTGATATATCCTAAAGATTTTTCAATGGGCAAACAATCCTTCTGGGCAAAAAAAGCATCTCTAGGAGAGACAGGTATGGTAAAATCATTTACCTCAATGTCAAGTTTTATTTCATAGTTAGTGGGCAAGTTAACCCTACTTCGATGCCTTAAACTAAATAAACCAGTTACTAATTGATTAATATCTGCCTTTGTATTTCCTGGAGAAATAATAAATGTCAGATTTGGGAAACTGGGCAACTCGCAGGTAACTCCTAATTCCTGATGCAAAATTTCATCAGCTTCATACCCGCTGAATCCAATATTAAAGACTTTAATAGTTAATCTCGTTTGGTCAAGGGCAATAAATCCTGGGTTTAAATAATTTTCAATTAGGGAGTTGGGAGTTGGGAGTTGAGTCTTAGGAGTTGAGAATATTGTCTCTGATTTCTTAATACTTTTTTTTACCTCATTCTTTAATAAATCTGAATCTCTTGATAAGCAAGTCAAATTTCTTTCTTCTTTTTTCTTGTCCCTTCCTTTTAGATCGAATACTGAATAATTCGAGAGTTGACTAATTCTGTTTCTAGCATTTTTAGCTAATTCCAGAGTTTTGCTCATTAGTTCCTCGCCAAATAAAGACATCTGTTGTCTAGCAGCATCAAGAGAAGCTAAAAGTAGATAGCTTGGACTACTAGACTGTAATATCTGCAATGCTTGCTGAAGTCGATAAAGATTGATACGATTACTACCAATATGAAGCATAGATGCTTGAGTCATAGCTCCTAGAGTTTTATGAGTTGACTGTACACTTAAATCTGCTCCACCTAATAATGCTGGTATTGGCAATTCTGAATGAAAACCAAAGTGAGGTCCGTGAGCTTCATCTACTAATAGAGGAATATTATATTTGTGGACTTGTTGGGCGATCGCTCTAATATTTCCACAAACACCATGATAAGTAGGATAAACTATCATAACTGCTTTAGTATC
>JAKQYF010000387.1 GCA_023356535.1 Trichodesmium sp. MAG_R03
AATTTTTCCTTCTGCTTCTGGCTGACGCGCAATACCTTCTACAGCTTGACCTGCTGCATTTCCTTGACCAATTCCAGGACCAATAGCACCTAAACCTACAGCTAAGGCAGCAGCAACAACGGACGCAGCAGCAATCAATGAATCCATAATAACTTTCTTTCCTTTGTTTAACCTAAAGTACAAACTTGACAACTAGAAATACATTAATTGCACTGTAGTGCAATCAACTACACAATGGTCACTCTTTTAGATGAATTGATGTGATGATTGAAGTGGAGCTAGAAAATGAACAAGTTCAAATTTTGTGCTTTTATCTCACATCACTCATCAACTCTGAATTTTACTTTTGACATCTCCAGGAGTTCTAACACCCTAGATTATTCTTTTTGTGGAGACTTTTTACTATACCATCTTCATCTGTGTGAATCTAGTAACTTTTTATCCCACTAACAACTTAGAATACCAGATTTTGAGTTTTTTTCAGCAAGTTTTTTCTACTACCTACTTTGCTTAGTCTCTTAGTCGTGATTTTCTGCGCCGTGCTCTTCTAAAGCTTCTCCGATGTAGTTAGCAGCTAGAGTAGCAAAAATTAGAGCTTGAATAGCACTTAAGAATAGACCCAAAACCATCATTGGCAGGGGAATAAACAAAGGTACTAGCAGAACTAGTACTCCTACCACTAATTCATCTGCGAGAATATTACCAAATAAACGGAAGCTTAGGGATAGAGGCTTGGTAAAATCTTCTATGATCTTAAATGGGACCATAAAAGCTACTGGCTGGGCATAACCGGCAAAATATCCTAAGCCTTTTTTACTGATACCTGCATAAAAATATGCTATGGAAGTCAGTAGCGCCAATGCTACTGTTGTATTAATGTCACTTGTGGGGGCAGCTAATTCTCCTGAAGGTAGTTCTATTACTTTCCAAGGGACTAACGCTCCTGACCAATTTGACACAAATATAAACAAAAACAAGGTACCAACAAATGGTACCCAAGGGCGATAATCTTTTTCACCGATCTGGTCTTTAGTTAGGCTACGGAGAAACTCTAGGACAGATTCCATGAAATTTTGTATCCCACTAGGAATTCGCTCCACATTTCGTGAAGCAAGAATTGCAGCCAAAAGTATCAGGGCAATTACAAACCAAGATGTTAGTATAATTTGCCCATGTATTTTGAGATTACCTAACTCCCAGTAAAAATGCTGGCCAACTTCCAATTCAGCCAGGGATAAAAATTTAATAGTGTTCAAAACATCTAGCATTTTTGTTTTTAGGCTTCCCGATTTATATTAAGGTATGGTTTTAAGATACCTATACCTATGAGTTAGGCAAAAGTGATGTTCGCAGTATATATATTATTAGGGCTGCTTTGTAAGTCAGAAATCCTAGGAAAATCGGTAAAATTTTTAGCGAATTTAACTGAGTTGCTAATATTATTAACCCAACAAACATAGCTAGTCTTATTTTACTTAGATATCCTTTTTCTCTGCCAATACGCTCAACATCTTTAGTCAACATTCTTAAGTAAACCACACTTGTCGCTGCTCCTATCAAATAATTTAGAGCTATGTTTAGGGGGTAAAAAACCCAGACAAATGTGAGCATTATACCTGTAATTGCCAAGGTAATTACATATAATTCCTTTTGCAGTTTGTAATACTCTTGTATTGAAGCATTTGGTTCTGTTGGTACAGTACCAACTTCTGAAGTATTACTTTCAACGGTTATTGATTCTGGTGATGTATCAGATGTATTCACAAAAAATTAGATACTAATCACAAGTGGTAGACTTTTTTGTATGCCAGTAGCCATCATACCATGTTGGAGTAAGCATACCTCATAGATATTTATAAGTCAGAAGTTATTATTTAGAATTCATAACTCGGAAGTTAGGATAGCTATAACTTAGTTGATAATGTACCTCATAAAGTGTAAAAAATTCTCTTTCTCTATTTATTCCCAGTCATGATTGTGGTTAAATTTGTCCACTCAAGAAAAGCTAAATGTTAACAAAATAGTATCGGATAAATCTATAGCAGTCACCAAGCTGGTCAGAACATTCTCGCGCCTCTCATATCTAATTGAGCTACAGTAAAATTTAGGGGCAAATTGGCCATTCATCTTGACAGACTTCTCACCTTAGGAAGGGCAAAGGGTAGTTTACTTCTTAATTCAGCTATAACCGGAGCTAGGAGTTAGTAAAATTAAAAGTCGGGATTGAAGCAATCGCACAGTTTCTAGTCCAACTGATATATTTGTTAATATTTCTTCTACTGTGGGTTGAGATTTGCCACTTGCCTGATCACAAGCTTCTAGAAATTCATATTCTTGCCTTGACAAATTTACCAATCTATAGTTTCCATCAAATATATTTTCACTAGGCCATCCCTGGATACAAGGACTTAATTCAGGTATTGCTGTCCAGAGAGACTGATCGTGAGACCAATCAACTTTCTGTAGAGGTGGTCTTCCTAAGAAAAACTCATAATGACTGATTTGAGGGTCTAATACCTCAATCAAACGATAATGTTTCTGATAATTTAAATCAATTGCTTTTTCTATCAATTCAGGAGATTTTCCGAGAAGTCGTTTGATATCCCAGTATTCCCAATTGGAAAATCCCAAAAACTCTAAACCAGATGCTTCTATTAACTCAAACAGAGTATCAATATTGTAGTCTATCTCTTGAGGATGGACATACATATCGGCAAAACACTCATCTCGTTGATTTTCCCAAGACCATCTTTCCTGTTCATATTTGACAAGACGGTTATTCTCTGGTAGAGAAGCGAAAAGTTGACGTCCGATTTTTACTCCATCTTGGTAGTTGCCACGTTTATTGCCTTGAAGAATAGCGATCGCCTGCTGCATGAGTCTAATTTCCCAGCGCCCCAACTCTGCATAAACAAAAATGTGCATAATTCCACCAGGAGCCAATTTCAAAGCTAGATTTTGGATGCCTTGAATTGGGTCGGGTAAATGGTGCAGTACCCCTACACAATTAATAAAGTCAAACTCTCCCTCTAGTTTTTCTAGATCATATATGCTGAGATGATGAAATTCAACCCGCGAAGCTCCCGAACGAATACACCTTTCCTTTGCTAAACCTAAAGCACCACCACTTAAATCAATTCCGACTACAGATGCTTGAGGGTTAAGGTGAACCAAATAGTCTGTACTAGAACCTGTACCACAACCGGCATCTAAAATTCTAATATCTTGTTTTTTGGGTTTTTGACCAGTGCAAAAACTATAAGCTACTGGCCAACTCCAGCGCCAGTTGTATCCAGGAGGTGCTTCATCTATCAAAGGGTCTGGAGGAAATGGGAAAGTATCATAGAGTCCTTCAA
>JAKQYF010000388.1 GCA_023356535.1 Trichodesmium sp. MAG_R03
GTTTGGCTATTTACAGTAGTTTTTGAGACTTCTAAAAATTCGTAAATATTTTGGCAGCCTAATGTCTCTAAATGCCCTTTAATTCTTTTTAATTGTGTTTCATCTAAAGTCTCTAAATTTTCTAAACTTGATTCATCGACATCTTGATTAATTTGAATATTCTTTCTGTTGATTTCATTTCTGACAAATGATTCGGGAACATATTTTTGATATTTTCTAACTAACCCTTGAATTTCTGGTTCTTTAATAAATCCTTTACTAGAAATTAAGTCTATTTCTGTTATTAATTTTTCTTGTTCTACTTGGCCTGGAGTCTCTTGCTGGCTATTCTTTGCCATTTCTGCTTCTTGTGCTCTTTGATCTGGGTCCCCCATAATATTTTGAATTTCAGAAACTAGAGCTAAATATTCTCGATACTGTGCCCCTCTTCTTCCTGGTAATTGGCTTTTTTTCGACCACTCTGCACGTTTTTGTATTAGAATTTTCTCGAATTTTTTATCAGACCAAGATTCTTTTGGGTCTATTCCCAAAAGTATGAAATAATTTTCCCGCTGTTTTTCTGGCATAATAGTCTCAAAACTTTACTCTGCAAATATTCGACTAAATATAGTTTTAACCTTATTTTGATTTTTCCTAAAGTCCGGTTAATTTAAAAGTATTTAATTGTTAATGCTATGTTATAATTTTAAGCTTTACGGGAAAAAAATTAATCTCGTAACAAAAAGTTACACATAGTAATCCTAACAGTCCCTACTCTGCTGGAGAGTACAAAGCTTTCTAAAAAAGGATTTGCTAAACTGAGCTGAAAGTTTTATTGGAAAAGCCTTACAGCATCTATGGTTTTCCATCGAGAGTTGAGAAAACCTGGAATAGGTTATCCTAAAAATAACAGGACTTACGCACCAAGCCCTATATATAGTAGGGGTTAACAGCCCTTGACCCCTACAGATGGTGTATATTTTCATCTGTGTGGGTAACTCTTGAATAATTTAAAATTTCAGCGATCGCTAATTTCTCTAATTTAAACGTAAAATTCCCACTTTTGAACCCTCCTTATTGATAACTATTAAAGCTCCAATAAACCACATTGTCATAAGCAAAACCTTGTAGGGACGTTCCATGGAACGTCCCTACTGTGGTCTACTAAAATGAAAACTGCTGTCAAACAACATACCCATTGATATTTGCCTAGTTCATAATAGTTCGATGTTTAGCTTTTGGAGCGCCGACCTCAGACCAGTGAAGTGCTTCCCATCCGTATTTTTCTATTACCTTGCACCATTGGGGTGAAAAGTTCATATCAATCAAGATTTTCATCTGCTCCATAAGGGAATTTCTACTTCTTCAACACCCCAGGCAGCATAACTTAGAGCCTCTTGCAAATCCTCTGATTCCAAATAAGGATATGCCATTAAAATATCTTCACTTGAATGACCAGACGCCATCAACCCCACTATAGTACCAACAGTAACCCGCAAACCTCGAATGCAAGGTTTACCACCCATTACTTCTGGGTCTTGCTTCATTTTGTATCTTCCTAAAACCTTGTAGGGACGTTGCATGCAACGTCCCTACTGTGGTCTACCGACATGAAAACTGCTGTAAGCAACACCCAAAAACTAAACCATGGATAAATTAGATTATAAGCCTCAGTAATAGTCTAAAAAACTTCTTCCCACAAAACATTAAAGTTTTCTGGGCGCCACATAGAGCTATATAAGCTGTCAATTGGCCATCCTTTTCCATTGTATTCTGCCACATAAGGCCAACTTACCCAGGGGATGAAGATAGGGTCCTAAACTCCTTGCTCATTTGAGCGATCGCTAATTTCTCTGATTTAAAGGTAAAATTCCCACTTTTGAACCCTCCTTATTCACAACTATTAAAGCTCCAAAATAACAGATGAAGCAGTTGGGCTTTTGACAACTTATAAGATGTTCAGAATTGAATGGGGGCTGGGAAGAGACTCATACTTTATATTCTATCTTAGTTTATTTTTTTTCTCAAGCCAACTCATCTCCTAGAATTTTATTTCTAGTAATCCAAGTTTGATCACACTTAGACCTGAATTCTTACTAATAACTGAAGCTTTTTTGAATAAAAATAGTTAAGCGATCGCGGAGCCTACAGTTAGCCGCATCCCACAAAACTATAGTGAAGATTGCCAAAATTGTTATGCGCTACATATAGTATAAGTATCCGAAATAATAACGAAAACAAACCATAAATAGCGCTGCTGCCTAAGTACTGATTTAGATTTCAATACATCTTGCTTCTTCAACTAGAAGAGTATTGGGTCTTAAATGTCGCCATCTAAATCTTTGGGAAAATTGATGTGATTTTTCCTCCACAACATCCGCTGCAATTTCTCCCAATAAAGGAGCCATTTTAAATCCATGACCGCTGCCACCGCTACTAACAGAAAGACCTTTAATTTCTGGATGATTATCTATCCAAAAGTGTCCGTCAAGGGTATCAATATATAAACATCTGCGGGTATAGACTAAAGATGCATCTACCAACTCTGGGAGAGTCATCTTCAGAAAAGACCGCATCTTCTCCACTTCACTAGCCTTAATCTGACGATCGCTATTTTCCGGGTGAATAGGTATACCACCAGAATGTCTACTTATCTTGACAACACCATATTTAGGTAAAAAAGGAAAACCATACCAACCAGAATTAGAAATATCAGCAGCAAAAACACTTAAATAAGGCGACGAAAAATATTTAGAATTTTGAGGTTTTAGCCAAAACACAGGATGACCAGTTACTTTCATGTAAGGTTGTAGCTCTGGCAAAAGATAGGGAGTATTAGCACCTGCTGCTACCAGCCCATGACCACATTGAAAGGTATTTCCGTTCTTAGAAACCTACGATAATCTATAGAAATCTTTGATTATCTGTTCTATTCCTGCTTCCTTCTGGCAACGTCGGCGTTATCCAGTCCACAGGCTGTCACGGTCGAACTGACCGCCATAGCTAGATTTAAACTAGCATTCAAATCTCGAACGCAACTGAAACCGCAATATTCACAATTGAATACACGCTCCGATAAAGACAAAGAAGGTTTCACCTGACCACACCTACTGCAAGTCTTAGAGCTAGGAAACCATCTATCAACAACGATATACTTAGATCCGTATAGTTGACACTTATACTCTAACTGTCTTCTGAACTCATAAAAACCCATATCGGCAACAGCCTTAGCTAGCTTATGGTTTGACATCATTCCTGATACATTAAGGTCTTCTATTACTATTTGACTGTGGTTTTTAGCCAAATAAGTAGTTAGTTTATGCAGTGTATCTTTCCTGATGTTAGCTATTCTATTATGTAACGATCGC
>JAKQYF010000389.1 GCA_023356535.1 Trichodesmium sp. MAG_R03
ACTTCCCCCACTTTTTATTTTAGAGACAAGACTAATTATTTTTGTTCTGGTGTTAGTAAGTTTAAAAATCAATGTTCCTTATGGCTAAGAGAAAGACAAAGGATAAAAGCGATCGCTCTTCTCCTTAGTCTTTATTTTATTCTTTTGTGGTTTATTAAACAAAAATACTTAATATTAGTTAGGCCGTGTCATCAATTAAAATGGTTGACAAAATGAGTATTGTACGAATATGAAAAATAAATACAGGAATAACACAATTTGGACTGCTCTAAATGACTAGACGTTATGGCTTGCATGATTATCAATGGGAACGGATTCAAAATTTAGGTTGGGTTTCATTGTCTCAACCCAACATAGATTAATTCTCCTCGTAGTTGAACTTTAAGTCCCTCTAAGGATATTGGCGATCGCTACTTTCAGACAACAAAGCTACTAATATATGCACCATTAATTTTGCTGAATAACCAATTGAGCGAGACTCTTAAAAATACTCACAACAGTATATAAATCTTCCCCACTATCTATAGAAAATAAACGAGATATATCCATATTGGATAGTATCTATTTTAAGTCAGTCATGGGTTGGGTTGAGGCCACGAAACCCAACATAGATTAATTCGGCTCGTAGTAGTAGGTTGGGTTGAGGCCACGAAACCCAACATAGATTAATTCGGCTCGTCGTTGGACCTTACTCCCTCCAAGGACATTAGAACTAAACCCCAATTACAAACCTCTTTTTGTGTATCAAAAATATTTCCATTCCCCAAAATCATCAAAAATATAACAAAATCTATAATTCTCAACAAAAAATTTTGGCAATATTGCAAAACTATCCCCGGTTCAACCCGTAAATATATTAGAACAAATCATGAATAATTTTACATGGCCCAAAATTATCAATTTAACAATTAAAGGAAACAATGAATGTACTCAGAAAAAAACCTCATGTAATTATTGTGGTTATTTTGACAAGCTTTTTAGGAAACTGTGCCATAAAAGTTGAGAGCAAAACTCCCACTAATACTATATCTCCCATTATATCTGAACCTTTATCAGAAGTCAAAACTGCTTTGCAAAATCAACCCCAGTCACCTCCAGTCAGACTGGTAATTATAACGGATAAAACAGGTAGTGCTGACTGGAGTCGCATCCAACAACCACAACGCCAAGATTTTCAATCATTGTTACCCCTCTTAAAAATTAATGGTGGGGAGCTAGCAGTCGGAAATTTTTGTGATGACAGTAACCGTCCCCTAGAAAGAGTTAGGTTGGAACAACAACCTTTGTTGGAAAAAGCGGTTTTTAATCATCCAGTTCCACCTGTTGAACCAAAAAATCAAGGTAATGCTTTTACATATAGGAAGGAAAAGGATAGGTATAAACAAGAATTAGTTGAATATGAAACTCGGCGTCAAAATGATTTGCAAATTTTGGCTGCCCATAATAATTCGGTGCAAGAGTGGCAAAGTCAGAGTGAGGGAAAAATTAAGGAGTTTCTCACAACTCAACTCCAACCTATTTTAGCACATCCTGTTAATTGTGGGAGTAGTGATATTCAAGGAGGTATTAATCGTGCTAAGTTGTTTTTAGGGGAAAGCGAGCTGACTTGGAGACAAACACCTCGAGAGTTTGCTGTTTTTATTACTGATGGTTTGGATAATGTTGGTGTTCAACCTGCGGAGTTTAAGAGCAATGCTGAGGTTTTGTTAGTAAATGGCGCGGGAAGTAAGGGGATATTTGAAAATATTGAGCACAAAGCTTTTGAGTCTGTACCTGCTGCTTTTCAGTATTTGGTTACTCAGGTGAATAAGGGAGAAAATTAGATATGAATAATTTGTTTTTGGGTAAGGAAGGTCAAGAATTTGAGTCTGGAAAAGAAGCGTACTTTAAAAAATCAGCAGAGTGGAAAAAACAAGATCAGGAGGATCAAGAAAGGCTTAAGAGGGAAAGAAATGAGGGGCGATCGCTTGCTAATATTCGTAAGCTTGAGTCGTTGAGGTTTAAACATTTCTATAAGGCAGGGGAAACTCAAGAAAGAAAGTTAGAAATAGAGGATGAGTTGGCACAGTTGAAACAAGAATATCCGGAATTTTTGAGGAAGGGTATTAGGACAACAATTGGTTATTTTTTCATGCTATCATTCTTTCTTGCTGTTTTGGTGATCAATTTTGTTTTAATTAAACAACCAGTGCAATATTTGGCATCCCAGGCATTTCCTCCAGGGTCTTGGGCTGTTACTCTTGCGACTATATTATTGCCTTTTGTCATTATTCTCTTTGAGTTGGGAATTTGTTCTCAGTTATTTTTGGCTCAAATGTCTTCTTCTTCTCGAGATGAAATTATACTTTGGCAAAGACTGGCTAATGTTATTGTTTGGGTGACACCTGCAATGTTGCTTGGTACTTCTGTTGCTCTCTATAGTGGGGACGAATGGCCTCCTGAGTTTTATGAGTTCATTTTGTTGATCGCGATGGGAATTTTGGCTTATGTAACTGATGCTGGTGTGGTTTATGGTTATGCTCGCTATCAAAATGCTTTTGCTTTTTTTTGGTTTAGAATTAACCATTTACGTCGGGAAGATAAATTGCGCAGGTGCAAGAAGATTTTTTATCGGGGAAAATATCAATTTACTCATGCTTGTAAAAATTATGAGGAAGCAGTTAACAACCATAATCAAAAGTTCACAACTAAGGTTACGTTTGTGCCGATTAATGTTTATTTTGATGATGTTTATTATGAGCAATTGTCTATATCTGGAAAACTCTCAAATTCAGATTAATTTTAGTATTAATTTTTGTCTTCGGGTTTTGGTTTTTCTACCTACAAATGAGAATTGAGAGGGCAAATTCTAAAGTGCGGATATCTTTTCCGCAAAGGATATACCTCCCTAGGTTGGGAAGTGGTGCATTGTGATAAATGATATTATTTTGTTTGGTTTTGTACCTCAACCTAACCTACTATTTTTAGCAGAAATTAAGATGATTTATGGTACAGTTGGAAATAATTAAATGGTAATATCAAAATATGTCTCTCTAACTCAAATGTATAATGAAAGGTCTAATAATGATTTGCTCTGTGGAGCGATCGCTAATTTCTGCCAGGAAACTTCTGGAAGCAAGGAATGGCATAGAGCTTTTGATGTGTTATGGAGCCGAATTTTAAAGTCCAAAATACTTGCTACATCTGAACACTCAAGGTACCCAGATTTGTTACAAGAGATTCAGTTAGAATTGTCTCAAAAAATATGTCATGAGTTTGACCCAGAAAGGGAAAAAAATTTCCTACATAGTTTGAGATTATGGATCAACTATAG
>JAKQYF010000039.1 GCA_023356535.1 Trichodesmium sp. MAG_R03
CCATACTATTTGGACATTACCTAAAAATGATGCAGATTTTTCGACTCGTTGGCGGTTAATTAAAAGTTATTTTAGTCGTCAATGCTATTCTCAATATGAAGAAAAAATTTCAACATCTCGACAATATAAAAGGGAAAAAACTGTTTGGCAACGTAGGTTTTGGGAGCATCAAATTCAAAGGGAATCAGATTTTGCTAATCATATCGAATATATTCATTATAATCCAGTAAATCATGGATTAGTGGCTGCTCCCAAAGATTGAGAATATTCGAGTTTTCATCGTTATATAAAAATAGGAATTTATGACAAAATGTGGGGGTCTTCAGAAACGATTATTTTTGATAGTAACATTGCTAGAGAATAAAAGTACAATTTTTGGCAATAATTAAGGATATTGAGGGTATTATTATTTAGAAGCACCAGGAATTTAAATTTTATTGGAGCCAGATATTGAGCAATTTAGTTAAGAAAATTATGGTGTATTAGATTGTTTATACCGGTGAAGTATCCCCTACTGATGAAAGCAAACTAACAGAAATATGGGAATTTGAAGGTACAAAGTTAACTACTTGTTTCAAGGGAATGATTGATGTAGGTATTTTTAAATTTGAAATTTCTCTTGAGTAATGCTATGGTTTGGGTGTTTATTAGGAATTTTTAATATAACATAATTCAGACAATGACTTATGATAATCTTGATAATCCATTTAGCAATTGCGGTAACCCCGTTTATGGGAAGGACTTTGTTGGTCGCCACGAAATAATAAGAAGTATCACACAAAGAGTTCTTAATCATTCTGGTGGTTCTCTAGCAATTGTCGGTTCACCAAGAATTGGAAAAACAAGTCTAGCATATCATGTTTTTGTTGATCCGCAAGATTCTTTAATTGAGAAAAAGTTTCTAACTTTTAAGATTGATTTATCAACTTTTAGCAATCATCTAGAATTATTTCAGGAACTTGTGAAGGAAACTTTAGACACATTAAATGATGCTAATTCACAGGATGAAAAATTACAGTCAATAGGTGAAGATTTACTAACACAAAACGCTCCTGAAATTGTGATTCAGCATCAAGTTTATAGGTTTTTTAAAGGAATTAAGCGAGCTGGTTGGTCGGTTGTTGCAGTCATAGATGAGTTTGATCAAGCACGTCAGATATTTAAAGATGGGATTGGATTTGAAGCATTAAGAACATTAGCTTATGAACCTAAGTATGGGGTAAACCTAGTTACTACTTCTCGTCGTCCCTTGCACATAATTACGGAGCAATGTAATAAAGATGTGTCTAATTTTGATAATATTTTTCAAACTAAGTATCTGCAATGCTTTAGTTTTGATGAATTGACTGAATTACTAAATAAATTAGAAAGAATAGGTTTAAAAGTTAATCCTGAGCTGGTCGATTTCGTTTGGGATAATACAGGTGGTCATCCTTACTTAGCATCTGTTTTAGCTTCTGATTTGGCTCAAAGTTGGCTTGACAATCATCAATACAATTTAGACGATGCTCTCACTAATTCAAGGGATGAGTTTCTGAAGCATTACGATAAATCAATTAAGCTTTTAAAAGAAGATGGAAATTTAGATCAAATGCTACTTCAAACAATATTTGGTCCAGTTACACAAGAAACAATTTTAAAAGCTGGAGGACTTGAAAAATACGGATTGATTAAGCAGCATAAAAATGGAGATTACATGGCATTTTCATCTCACTTTGAGGATTATTTAAGGAGTGTAGACCGTTCAACAGATTTGTGGAATTTTTGGGATGAAACTCAAAGAAAGTTACGCAAATTAGTTGATGAATTAATGGCAGAAAAATATGGCAATCTTGATGGGATTCCTCTACTATAAAAAGAAGATATAAAATTTAAATATGAGGTATTTGATAAATGTCGTAAATTACAAACTCGCGAAGGAAAAAGATTAGATTCTCGTGCATTTGTCAGTCTCTTAGATTTTACAAATATTAATGATTTATGGAAAATTATTGATCAATACTGGAATTTATTTCAACCAATATTAGGCAAAGAAAAAGATTATTGGAAATTATGTTTGGAATCGTTGTCTACTGTTCGTAGTCCAATGGCATATAAAAGTCCTAATAAAGTTTTCGCAGACTATGAACTTGAAAAAGCAAAGGAGTATTGTCAAGAAATACTTCCTCTATTGTCAAAATCATTTGATTCTAAAGATTTTAAAGAAAGTGAGCAAAGTTCTTCTTCAAATTATACAATAGGAGAATATCATCATTATGATTACGGAGATTCTAATCATATGTCTAAAATAGATGCGCGTGGTTCTAAGTTCGGTGGTGGCCTTGCCGGTAAAGATCAAAAGGGTGGAACTCTATACGACTACTCGACAACTTCTGAATCAAAACAAACGCTTGCTGAAGCGGCACAAGAAATTCAACAACTTCTAGAACAACTTTCCCAGACTTACCCTACTCAAACCTTCCCTCAAAAAGCGGCAGTTGCAGTGGAAGCAGTTAAGGAAATAGAAAATAACCCAACCTTAAAAGAGCGTATCAGAAGTGCTATTAAGGCAATGGGGGTTCAAGCATTCATGGAGGCGATCGATCATCCAGTTGCTAATATTTTACGAGAGGGAATAGAAGCTTTTAAAGAACCAAGTAGTGACTGATTATTAGATCTCTCCAGAAAAGGTTATCGAACCCTTGCCACGCCGTTCCAAAATCGGCGTTTTTGGAGATGTCTATTGGTTTTTCAATAACCATTCTTTAAACAAACCAACTTTAATCCGAAATTTAAATCTTACACCTTCTTCTATAAAAATTACATCTTTTTCTATAACTTGCCTTATTTCCAAATCCTCCAAAATATTATCTTTGGGAGATTTTGTGTAAGAATTAATTGCCGAATGATCACACCAAGATTTAGGGTCTAAGCGTGACTCATTTGCGATATCACGCAATACTGCTTCTGCATCATCCTTGGAAATGTTGTCGGTATGATCGTCGCCAGCAGCAGTTAAATTATCGAATTTTGCTCTATCAAGGGAGTTATTTCCACGGATTAAATCTCCCTTAACTTTTTCTATATCTGCATCAGTTACATAATTCACCTTTTTTTTGTTCATATATTCCACTAAGTGAGAACAGAAAATCTGAATGTAGCAGGACTTACGCAAATCCCCCTTGAAAAAGCTATATGTAGTGGCAAAGGGCATTTTTTATCACTGGATATAGTGCCCGTGCGTAAGTCCTGTGTAGAAAGGACTTCCGGCGGTCAATTCTATGAGTCTATTAACAGCTTTTCCCTTATAACGGCTTTCACCTTCTTTCGTATGAATTGGTTCAACAATTAGCTGACGAGCATATTCCTCTTCTAGATAGGAAACTGGCTTGTGCTCAGCAACCTGAAACTCATTTGGAAAGGTATCAATAAACCTTTGCATATAATCTTGTCCTACTAGCACAGTTCCAAAATATCCTTTTTCTGATAATGCTTTCCAATATTGCATAAAATTTTCATTGATATATTGTCGCTTGATTTGACCATAAATATAAGAAAATTCATCAATAAGTAGGATGATTTTTGCCTCTTTATATTCATCTATTTCTCTAGTAATTTTTTTTAGATCAGACATATATTTTGGGAACCTGACATCCGGACTTTTCTGAAGCTCTTCTAGAGTCGGAAGCTCTAGTGGAATAGGTGGATATTTCCTCTCGTAAGCTAAATCATCAAAAGCTTCCTTTATTTCAAAAGCAATTCGGTTGAGAAAGTTAGGTAAAGACGACACATCACTACCTTGGATACTAAAGTTTACAGGAATTATTGGTGGTTTTAAGCTTTGTTCTAAATGATAAAGGATTGATGATTTACCAGTACGTTTTTGTCCAGAAAAGACGAAGCTTTTTTTACCAGCAGAATTATGAATAGATGAAATTAAGTCTTTAATAAATTTATCTCGACCAAAAAACATATTCTCGTCTGTAACAGGGGTACCATATATATAAGGGTTATCAATTTCTTGAAAATTTTCGACAGAATATAAGCTAATAGCCTCTGAATATTCTTTTTTTATCTGTCTTCCAGTTCTTGTTGTATAGTGTAATTCATAATATAGGGTAAATCTAGATTTCTGAGCTGTTTCAGATACAACAATTGGAATAGAACGAGGAACAGACTTTCCTCCCTCTATATATTCACTAACAGTAATAAATTCTTGTTGAGGTGTATATTCATGAGTTGGGGAATCTTTTACTTTTATCTTGATAGAATTAGCTGTACTTTTACCTTCCTCATTAGAAACACTAACCTGACATTCTATTTTTGATCCATGGTGGGGATAGTCAGAAATAATAAATTCTGTTTTTAACTCTTCTGGTTCTGCTTCCTGCTGTACTTGATGAAAATGTTTTTTGATTGTATCTTCCAGAGAAATAACATAAGGACGGAATAATTCACATGAATATTTAGTTGGATTATCTTCAACTTCTTCAAGAAATTCTGTCACTCTATTTCGAATTTTTCCATGATAATATTCTTGCTCATTATAAGAATTATTTTGACTATAATTGAGCATATTATTTAAAATATCAGCAATATTGTTGAGACGATTTTTATCTAAGTTATTGATAAATTTTTGTCTCACATTTTTAACTCGTAAAATGCTATTTTCCAAGGAATCTAATCTAGTAGCTACTGACTTCAGAAAAGTTAATTCATCTCCAATATCTTGATTCCGGTAGCTTATAACATCTTTTCCTCGTTGCCAAAGTCTGGCAAAATCATCTTGGTTTTTAGTTTTTTCAACTTGCTCACCTAGAATATCCCAGCAATGTAATTCAACCATTTCTCGTAAATGATTGTTAGGATAAATTTTGTTGCCCAGAAAATTATCTAAATCATTATTGAGTAAAGAAAGATGCAACAAATCTTCAATTACTGTTTGTCTTAAATTTTGCCTGCTCAAAGCTTGTTCAAGACAAGATTCTACATCGGCATTTCGACGATCCGTTTTGAGTACATCTTCAGCCGTTGAGTAGTAAAGCTTAATATATTGTAATAACTTGACTTCTAACTGGTCTGTCCATTCAGGTGCAATTCTAAAAGCTTCCGCATAATAGCTTCTTACTACATCATTATCTTTATTTTCTGCTATACAAGCATCTCCCATTGCAGCACAAAAGTTTCTTAGATAAACTCTTGGTTTTATTTCTTCTAATTTGACTTTTAGATCATCTATAAGAATTTTGGCAGCAGAAAGATAATAGCTTGCTCGTTCACGGGGACGCTTAATGCCTACTCCCTTTTCTGCGCTTCTTTTAAGACTTTCGACATCTTTCTCCGTAAATTCTTTTGAAGCTATCTTTGAAGCTACTAAACCAGAATAATCACACCGTTCAAGATGAAAAGCCAAAAATTCCTCCAATTTAACTTGAGTATCTAATATTTTTTCCTGAGCAAACAAATGATCCAAGTTTGTATAAATACCAGTTTTCTTAGCTTCACGCAAATCTTGAAGTCTATTTATTGCTATTTGATCGCCTGGGTTTTGTTTTAAAACACGTTCAAGTGTTTTTTCAGCCTGTTCATATTCTCCATCAGAATATTGTGTAGATGCGATCCGCTTCAGAACATTGGGTTTTTTTGTAGGTGGTGTTTGCCATAAAATTTCTTCTAGAGTTAATTTTGCTTCTGGATATCTTCCTAAAGCAGTATAAAGATTTTCTAACTTATTAAGAAGAGCTACTTTATCGTTTACCCTGAACCTGTAGCTATTAAGAAGATCAATAGCTTCTTCCCGTCTATCTGTTCTTTCCATTACACTAGCTAAGTCTTTTATTGCACTTTCAAAACGATCTCCCTGGGCAATAGCTTCACGTAAGAGTTTTTCTGCTTTTGATAGATTTGGTTTCTGTAAAGCCTTTTGGGCTTGATAATAAATACCTCGACTGTTTGTTTGAGTTCTAAGATTTTCGAAAGATTGTTCTCTTTGAAGTTCCACAAATTCTTCTTCTAGTTTCTTGGCTTCAGAATTTTTAGGATCTAATGAAAGAGCAGCACGAACTTCGGGAATTGCTAAAGAATAGTTATTAAAACTTGCCATTTTTTTAGCTCTTTTTAAGATTTCCTCTACCTTTATTTCTGTCTCCAATTTACTAGAAAATTTTGAAAATTCTGTTTTTTTAACTATTGCTGTAAACTGAGTCGAAGTTATGTCTTCTAATTGATCAGTAATTATTTGATCTAGCTGAACTGATTCATCTTTTGTTTGTAATTTATCAAGTTCTGCACTAAGTTCAATGTCATTTAAGTCCTTTTTTGCTGCTTCATACTTTCCCTGTTTTGACAAACACAAAGCAATATCCTTTTTGATGCCCACATTATTAGGCTGTAAATTCAAGATTTCTCGAAAAGAGTATTCTGCTTGCTGAAAATTATTAGACTTGATATAACAACTTGCCAATTTCCACAAAATTTCTACTTTTTTTCCATCATTTTTGGTAACTTCTATGTGTTTCTTAAATAAATGAGCAGCATTATTATACTGCTCTATCTTGAGATACATTCTTAATAGGAAGTCCTCAAATTTATTTTGCTCTGCGAGTTGCGGAAAATATCGTACTGTGATATTTATTGCTTCTTGAACGCGACCTAATTCTTCCAGCACTCTTACAATACATTCAACTGATTTTTCAAAGTTATCCTTCTTATCTATTGCTACGCGGAAAAATCCTGCTGCTTGCTCTAAATCTTGCTTAACTAACAAAGTGCGGATAGCACGGGCATAAGGATTTGAACCTTGGAGAATATTTGTAGAGATGCTTTCCCTAGGCTTATTTTCCGAACCATCAAGCATATCACGTAAAGATAGCTTTACAGCTTTTTGATCAACTACTTCAAAAAATATAGGTATTTGAGTACCTTGTTTAAACTGGGAATTGCTTGTTTGCTTAAGGCGGGCAATCAAACTATCATCTTTAATATCTTTATGATTGAAGGTATATTGATTACCCTCAGAATCTGTTAATGAACCATATCCTTTAGTTTTTTTGTAATCATCAATATTCCCTTCTTTTTGTTTTTCTGATAATTCAAACTTTTCTTTGTTGAGTTCTATCTCCTTTAATATACCTTCCTTTGTCTGATTAAATTCTAAGTAAAAATTCCGGTAATCATCATAATTATTGGAAATATTACCATCTATATCTTTAAAAATATCTTGTATCAGTAAATCTAATGATTCTCCACCTATCAACCTCTGAAGAATATTTTCTACTTTTTGTTGATGGCCTACAGCTTGAAGCAGATACACACTTGTTTCTAATAAAAGAATAAGTTCCTCATTAGAAAATTCTCGATCATTCTGACAAAGGATTTCTAAAGCCGGGTATATCATCAAATTTTCCAAAATATTTGTATAAATATACCATCCATCTTTTTCCTCATTTATAAGTTTTTGCAAGAAAAATTGTTCTAAACTATAACAGGCTAATTTTTTGTTAGATTCCCTAGTTTCTACTGCCAGATTAAACCAATCATCTGCTGCATTTGATATAAAAACAGTATTTTGATAATACTTTATCGCTTCTTGCGAATTTTCTAATAATAAATATAAATATGCTATATGTCGCTTTATAGTTGCTGAATTTGGATACCGACTTTCCAAACCTTTTAACTTGTTAATTATTTGTGGAGTTCGGTCAAACTTATTATCTAGCTCCTGAATTTGCTTAGCATAATTATACTTTTCTTTTAGGGAATTCCAATTAGCCTTATCTTGATTATTTATCTCATCATCTGGGAAACTAAAATCCGGAATCTTAATCTTAATATTTTTCTTCCCTATTTCAATCTGACTGTGAAAACGAGCTTCAATATCATATTTTCTACGAATAACTGCGGCAGTTATTTCATCATTTATTTGAGGATATTTTAATTCTTTTGCATCCGACTTTGATTGTAGAGTTTCTTGTGGTACAATTCGACAGGATATTATTGTTCTAGTAAAAACTGTTGATGAAAGACCGTCACTGGTTCTTAAAACTATATAATCACGACCATATTTGATAAACTGCCCATAGTTTTCTTGACTATCTGTACTATTTGCATGAACTATTCTGACATGACAACCAAGTGGATGCTCTTGTACAAATATCTTTGTTTTTCTTGTCAGATATATTGTCAGAAATATGTTTTTAAGACATTTAAAACAAAACCTAATTATTTTATCAATTAATTTCAGCAATTTCATAAGCTTTTGTGCATTTAAACGACTTATTGTTGTATTCCACCCTTGAGAAAAAATCCCTCTAAATTCTAAATTCTAGCTTACTAATACACATTTTAAACGAGTATTAGCTCATCATACCCATCCAATACCATGTTGAGCTTCCCCCACAGAATTTACTTAATTGAATTGGTAAAATTATACAAAAAAACTCCGAGGGAGAGATAGCCCGTCATTTTAACAGGGGGCAGTTGAGGGAGAGAAGATTTTAATTCCCCTGTGTCATTTCCCTTTTTGATTTTCTCCTGTATTTTTTGATTGTATCAGTAGAAATATTGCTAGCCAAAATTAATTGACCCAACCCCGACAAAAACTAGAATAGAGTAACAAAAAACCCTCAAAGTCCTGCCCATTGCCAAAAAATCATAATATCTCAAGAAACCTAACCGACCAAAGCCAAATATAATCAATATTATTATCGTTAGCTAAAAATCATCTCATCGGCATGACCCATTGCCTCAACCCCAACTGTCAAATTCCCCAAAACCCAGACCGGAATATATATTGCCAAAATTGTGGCTCAAAACTACTACTCAAAGACCGCTATCGACCCTTAAACCTAATTGGTCAAGGAGGTTTCGGCAGAACATTCCTAGCTACCGACCAAGACAAACCCTCCAAACCCCAATGTGTCATTAAACAATTTTTTCCCGCATCACAAGGCACAAACAATATTAACAAAGCCGCCGAACTCTTTGAAAAAGAAGCCACAAGATTAGACCAATTGGGCAAACATTCCCAAATTCCCGAACTAATGGCCCACTTTACCCAAGATAGCCGACAATATTTAGTACAAGAATTCATTGCTGGACAAAACTTGGCCCAAGCTTTAACAATTGAGAACCCCTACAATGAAGACCAAATTAGGGGTTTACTAAAAAATTTACTCCCAGTACTAGAGTTTATTCATTCTCATAACGTTATTCACCGGGATATCAAACCAGAAAATATTATTCGTCGTCAAAATAGTGATCGCCAATTAGTATTAGTAGACTTTGGTGCAGCTAAACACGCCCTTGGTACAGCCCTCCTGAAAACAGGTACAACTATCGGCACCCCTGAATACACCGCCCCCGAACAAAACCGAGGGAAAGCAGTATTTGCCAGTGACTTATACAGTCTAGGAGTAACTTGCTTACATCTATTAACCAAAATTTCCCCATTTGAATTATTTGATGTAGGTGAAGGAACATGGGTGTGGCGACGCTACTTAAAGAATAATTCTATTAGCGAAAAATTAGGCTATATTCTAGATAAACTAGTCGAAAATGCAGTCAACCGTCGTTATCAGTCTGTTGATGAAGTTATGGAAAACTTAAAAACAGACGACTTAACTCTTATTCAAGATAAAACTGCTATCCAAACACCAGAAATTACAGAACCTGTACCAACTAAAACTTGGAAATGTATACATACTCTCACCGGTCATCAAAAATGGGTTTGCTCCGTTGCTTGGAACAATAATCAAAAAATTTTGGCGAGTGGGAGCGAAGATGAAACCATTAAATTGTGGGAAGTAGATAGTGGCAGAGAAATCTTGACTATCCGCGGACATTCCGGTTATGTAAACTCTGTTGCTTTTAGTCCTGATGGCAAAATATTAGCTAGTGGGAGTGATGACAAAACTATCAGAATTTGGGAAGTTCAGACAGGAAAACTGCTTTGTATTCTCGGTAACTGGAGCCGGGGAGAATATTTTGGTCATTCTGGAGCAGTTACAGCGATCGCCTTCCACCCCAATGGTCAAACTTTAGCGAGTGCTAGTAAAGATAAAAATGTCAAAATTTGGCAACTAGGGGATGATATTCTTGACCCTAACTTTGGGAAAGTCAAGAGCACTTTAACTGGACATTCACGACCAGTGCGAGGGATCGCATTTAGTCCAGACGGCAAAACCTTAGCCAGTGGCAGTGAAGATAATACGATTAAAATATGGGATTTAAACTTAGGCAATACTGTTAAAAATCTATGTAATTATTATCAGGGAGTACATTATATTTATGCAGTTGACTTTAGTCCTGATAGCAACATATTAGCTAGTGGCGGTCGGGATAGAAATATTAAAATTTGGCAAATATACCAGGGTGAAATATTACAAACTTTAGAGGGACATTCCAGTGATATTCGTCAAGTAGCTTTTAGTCCTCAAGGAGATATTATTGCTAGTGGTAGTGAGGATGGAACTATTAAAATTTGGGATGGGAAAACAGGCCAGCAAATTGGAAATTTAGTAGGTCATTTAAAATATGTTAATTCTGTTACTTTCTCTAGGGACGGAAAGAGTTTAGCTAGTGGTAGTAGTGATAATACTATTAAAATTTGGCGACAAGAGTAATCAATTTAAAAATAAAAAGTTAACCTTTCCTCACCCTTCCCAAAGATAAAAATTAAAAGTTAAAAGTCAAAAATCTGAGTTTTTAACTATTAACATTTACCATAACATGCTTATTGAAAAAAAACAACCAAAAAGTCGCCCTAGAAGGGCGAGGCTTCAGACCCAATTTTTTGGTTAAAATGCTGATCATTCTTAGTATTAGGGGTCAGGAAAATATGCAGCTATTGCTAAAAATAACTTAAACCTAGATATATCAGTAAAAAGACTGATTTAATGTAAAACCTATACTATATACAGTGCTTTCCGTTCTTATGAGTTATATCATCAGGACTTACTCACGGGCACTACACGAGGGTGAGGGCGAATGCCATGTGCCCCTACATATGGCGTTTTCAAGGTGAATTTGGGTAAGTCCTGATCATGTCCGGATAATTAAGTGATAAAAAAACTTCCTCCTCTTCCCTCCTGACTTCTGTAATGGACCAAGGCTCTATATATAGTACCTTGGGGTAAGCCCTGTCTCTATTTTTGAGGTACGCTCACAAAATGTTACTAACTATTAAAGCAACGAATACAATATTAGGGAAAAGAAGAAATATGATTTATTGCCTCAAAGACAACCGCAAAAATCCTGATGACCTAATCTTATATAATAATCTATCTAAGTTGTAATTAGTTGTAATTAGTTTTAATTAATTCTATGTTCATACTAAAAGATCGATATCGAGCCATCAAAATTATTAGTCAGGGAAGCTTCAGCAAAACCTATTTAGCAGTGGATGAAGATAAACCCTCTAAACCACCATGTATAATTAAACAGTTTTATTTTATTTCACAAAATGATGTAGATGTAAAAAAAGCAATTCAACTATTTGAACAAGAAGTAGAAAAATTAGAAAGCTTAGGAAAACATCCTCAGATAGCTGAACTATTAGCCAACTTACATGATAATACTTATCAATATTTAGTACAAGAATTTATCCCCGGAAAAAACTTAACTCAAATCTTACAAACAGAGGGAGTATTTTCAGAAAACCAAATTCGAGAACTATTGAATAGCCTTTTACCAGTTCTAAAATTTATTCACTCTCATAAAATTATTCATCGAGATATTAAACCAAGAAATATTATTCGTCGCTTACAATCGAATTATGGCTATAAAACTGGAATCAGAAATCAATTAGTATTAGTAGATTTTGGTGCAGCCAAGAAGTTAACAAGTACAGCATTATTAAAAACAAGTATAATCATAGGAAGTACCGAATATGTTGCTCCAGAACAACTCAAAGGTAGAGCAAATTTTGCTAGCGATCTATATAGTTTAGGTGCAACTTGTATTTATTTACTAACCAATCTTTCCCCATTTAAACTATTTAATACTAGAGAAAATAAATGGGTATGGCGAGATTATTTAGTCAATAATCCTATTAGCAAGGAACTAGGAAATATTCTAGATAAATTAATTGCTCAAGCGGCAAAAAAACGTTACCAATATGCAGCAGATGTTTTAAAAGATTTAAATTATGGTAAATTACCACCCCCACCCCCACTTCCAATAAATTTACTCAAAATTTCACAGCCAAAAATTTCCCTCAAAGAAACGGCTAATGTACGAGAATTACATCTTTTGTCTTGGGGAAAACATCAAACTCTTTGCGGTCATTTAAGCTCAGTTTCAGCCGTTGCTATTAGTCCTGATAATCAAATAATTGCTAGTGGTAGTTTTGACAAAACAATTAAATTATGGAAGTTATCTACAGGAGAATTATTAGACTCTTTTGTAACTTCTAATTTAGTCTTATCAATTGCTTTTCATCCTGAAAGTAATATCTTAGCTATTGGTAATTTTGGTGGGGTTATTGATATTTTAGATTTAGCTGCAGGTAGGTTAAGTTCTAATGTATTTATACATTCTGGTTCTATTATTTCGATGGCAGTAGCATTTAGTCCGAATGGAGAATTTCTTGCTAGTGGAAGTGACGACAAAACTATTAAAATTTGGCATCAAAAAAGTTGTCAACTTTTGTACAGTATTAAAAATTCACGGGGAATAAATGTAGTTGCATTTAGTCCTAATGGAAAAATTCTTGCTAGTGGTAGTAGCGATAATATTATTAAATTTTGGGATGTAGAAATAGGTAAATTCATCAGTGAATTAGTTGGGCATACTGGGGATATTAATACAATTGCTTTTCGTGCTGATGGTAAAGTTTTAGTGAGTGGTAGTAGTGATCAGACTATCAAATTATGGTCTGTAGAAAAATCTAAATTAATCAAAACAATTACTGGGCATTCTGATTGGGTTAGGTCTGTAACTTGTTTGGACAACAAAACGATTATTAGCGGTAGTGCGGATCAGACTATTAAGATTTGGAATATGGTAACTGGAACAGTTATTAAGACTTTAACCGGACATTCTAAGGATATAAATTCTCTAACGATTAGTACTTATGATAATACTATTGTAAGTGGTAGTAGTGACAATACTGTAAAAATTTGGCGCTGCAAGTAAAACAGTGATTTAGTTATTAGTTATTAGTTAAATAAATAGTAATAAATAAGAACTTTCTAAATTTAGTATTAACCATCTTTATTCATAGCACTTTCATGCCAATCTTTTAACAAAAAATCTGACACAACTGTAAACAATACAAAAATAGCTATTCCTAAAACTGTCGTCAATAATAAAGCAGCAAACATTCTTGGAATTTCCAAATTATAACTAGACATTAAAATCTGATAAGCAATACCAGACCGAGAGCCTCCAGTACCTGCAACAAACTCAGCCACTACCGCTCCAATTAATGCTAAGCCACCACTAATTCTTAACCCTCCTAAAAAATAAGGTAAAGCACTAGGAAATCTCAAATAAATTAGAGTTTGCCAACGAGAAGCCCCATATAATTTAAACATTTCGCTCAAATTTTTATCAACGCTATTTAATCCCAAAGTTGTATTAGAAATAATTGGAAAAAATGCTATAATCCAAGCACAAAGAATTAATGCGGCAAAAGTATTATCTCTGAGCCATATAATAATCAAAGGAGAGATGGCCACAATAGGAGTAGTCTGCAAAATTACTGCATAAGGAAATAAACTTCTTTCAATCAATTTATTCTGAGCAAATAACATGGCAATCAATACCCCAGAAACCACTGCTACTACCAAAGCAACAACTGTAATTTTGATGGTAATTAGCAAAGACATAAATAATTCATTCCATTCCTGAATCAGGGTCTTGAGCACTAATACTGGCCCAGGCAGTAAATAGGGAGGAATATTCATCACTTGTACTGAAATTTCCCATGCGGTTAATACAATAATTCCTAGGATGACAGGAGCAATTATATCGAGAGAAAATAGGTGATTTAAGATTCGATTTTGTGATTGTGTTTGTCTTAATTCTTGTTTCATATTTTTTCTAATAGTACTCGGCATCATCTAAGACTTAATTCTAATTATCCTATTCAATAATATAGCAATTCCCATGAAATACAAAATTTGTTTCTGCTGTCCCCCTATAGAGTAGTAATTCGGATGTAGTGGGAATAGAAAAGAATGAACACAATTTTACCTGAGTAATTTGAGAAATGCTATAATTAAATAATAAGAATAAATAATCTATTATTTCATATCCAGTTAAACCCTTACCTTGTTTCTATAGTTATTTGTTCAAGTAAAATCGTAAATATTGTTGATATTTGCCAGAAAGTGTCAATCTGATTATGTAGAAATATAATGATGTTAATTTAATATTCTTTCTGGTCTGAAGGTGTAGAAATTTCGACTGAGCCCTAGCTATTAAGTGAGTTAAGGTTTTGGTGGTGCCTAACTGCCCTAAGATTGGGTGCTTTACCCTCCCGGGAGGAGATGGGGGGTGGGTACTCTTGCCTCTAAGTCCGTTTCACCTCTCAGGCCAAACCGTGACAGTGGTATTATAGTTTATACCAGTTACCATAAACTTTGCTATACTTGGATTTTCTATTTCGAAATATTATTTGTTAGAGCAAATACTCTATAATTATTGGTAATTTCGGTGATGAAGAAAAGTTATTTTTGTAAGCTTTCAAGTATAGCAGGACTTTTGAGAATTGGTATTATGTGTTCCCACTTAATCACTTCATATGTCCCCCGCTTATGAGGGAGGCAATAGAGACCCAATTTTTCAGTAAAAATTGCTGGGAACTTCCATTCAACCTTAACAATGACAGTTGAGCCAAACTCTCTTTAGTTTAAAACCTAATTCAAATAGGACAAGCTAATTATTTTCTGATTATTAGTCTTCAACTAAATCAATAAGTAAATTTTTTTTAAGTATATTTTTTTATTCATGGGAATGTGGTCAAACCTGCCTCCCTTCCCTTCTATTCTAATATTTAAAAATAGGATTATCTAGCAGGAAAAACAAATGACTTTATCTTTTAAACAATTAACCCTGTATTTTTCTCTATTGTCTATTGGTAGTGTTACAGGATGGTTAGGTTATGATTATGTCAAAGCCAAAAAATCAGTTATAGACCCTGATGTAATATCTGTAGTCAAGGAACAAGAACAACCATCTACTCCAACTTCTGAAAATGGCTTAGTTTCCTTCTATAACCAGAATTTTATTGCCAAAGCAGTAGAAAAAGTTGGCCCATCAGTAGTCCGTATTGATGCAGCTAGAAAGTTAACAACTCAAGTTCCAGAAGCTTTAAATAATCCTCTATTGAAACGTTTCTTTGGGGAAAATGTGCCGGTTCCAGAAGAACAAATAAAGCATGGTACTGGGTCTGGGGTAATTATTAGTACTGATGGTCGCTTAATTACAAATGCTCATGTGGTTAATGGAGTAGATAACGTTAAGGTGACATTGAAAGATGGCCAGGTTTTTGATGGTGTGGTTAAAGGGGTAGATTCACTCACTGATATAGCAGTAATTAAAATTGAGGCCACAGATTTACCACAGGTATCTATGGGCAAATCAGAAAAATTAATTCCTGGACAATGGGCGATCGCTATTGGTAATCCTTTGGGTTTGGACAATACTGTAACAGTGGGAATTATTAGTGCTATTGGTCGTACCAGTTCTCAAGTAGGTATTCCAGATAAACGAGTTCGCTTTATTCAGACGGATGCTGCAATTAATCCAGGAAACTCTGGTGGACCACTTTTGAATAATAAAGGTGAAGTAATTGGTATTAATACAGCTATTAGATCAGATGCTCAGGGATTAGGGTTTGCTATTCCCATAGAAACTGCAAAAAGAATTGCTGATGAATTATTTCTCTATGGGAAAGTAGAACATCCATTCTTAGGTATCTCAATGGTTGATTTAACTCCCGAAGCAAAGGATGAAATTAATAGACAATTGGATGTAAAAATCAAGGATAATAAAGGTGCAATAATTACGCGAGTTATAGAAGATTCTCCAGCAGAAAAAGCTGGTTTACGTCAAGGAGATGTGATTCAAAAAGTAGGGGGAGTAGTAGTTGAAAATCCAACAGAAGTTCAACAAGAAGTAGAAAAAAGTTTAGTAGGTAAAAATTTAGCATTGGAGGTAATTCGTAATCGGAAAATTGCCAAATTTTTGGTTAAACCTGATGCTTTTCCTCAATCATTTGAATTGGAAGTAGGGGAGTAGAAGTCAGAAGTTGTTTTTGTAATTTGTATTGTGAGCAATTCTATAAAAACATTTCACTTGAAAAGGTGGAATTTTAAACCTAATTATTTTGATAAAAATAGTAGTAAACTAACATAACTAAGATAGTTTGTTACGACGAATTGCTAAATACTTTTCACAAGTTAAATAAGTTAAATGTTGGCTGTAAATGTGTGCCTTAACAATAATAAAATACTCAAATATTACTAGTTTGAATTCTCAAAAATATATCCTCAGAAAAATAGTAGGAATGTTTTCTAGAAATTCCTCACAAAAGTTTCAAAGGAAGGTGAAGTATAATAATAAATTGTGATCAATAAATCAGGTCAATAGCCTCTATTTTTAAGGGAATAAAAAAAGGAAGTTTTGGATTTGACAGCAAATTCCAAGTATACGAAGTACAGATATTAAAAATTAAATGTTCCCAGTGCAGGTATCTGACCCGGGATAGGCATACCTCCACCAAGGTGCCGTCACATTGCTATGAACGGTTTTCCCAACTTTTACCGGGAATTGCCGGGCTTGATGTATCTGGAATCCGATGTATTAAAAATACAGCCCTTTCCGTGGTTATTAAGTACACCCACGTGGGCAAGATGCCCGCACTACATGGTTTTCACCATTTACCCTATACATCATTTGCCCAAAACTGAAATGACAAGCATTATAACTATCTCCCAGTTAGAATTAACATTAACAGAAATAGTAGGAACAATATTTTCTATTACTGGTAACAATACTTTTATTCTGACAGCTGATAATGGTCAAAACTTCTTTGTTGACCTCATAGATGAACTAAATACTTCAATCTTAGGTTTACAGGTTGATCAGTTGGTTAGGCTAACAGGTTTTGTCAACATAGAAGATAATCGATTTAACCTAATTAACACAGTTCTAATTAATCAGGATGGTACAAGACCAGCACTACCAATTCTTGGTCTACAAACTATCTCTGGAACTATTGGTTTTGTGGTTAATGATAGTCAATTTATTCTCAACTCTAATAGTCAAATATACTTTGTTAATTTATTAGATGAATTTAACACTGTAGCATTAGGTTTACAAGCAAATCAACCTATTACAATTTCTGGTTCTCTCACCTTAGAAAATAGTAGAATTGATGTTAATAGTTCTAGAATTATAGATGGCATAACTATTCCGAATCAATTTTCTTTTATCCCTGATGGTAAATTTCCACCAGGTTCAATTATTGGTAATAATACTCCTCAATTCATTCAAGGTACTTTTAATAGTGATACTATTTTTGGCTTTGGTGGCAATGATACTATTGATGGGCAAGATGGTAATGATAGTATTTTTGGCAATTCGGGGAGTGATAGTATTATTGGGGGGAGAGATGATGACATTATTTTTGGCAATGTGGGAATAGATACTATCGATGGGCAAGATGGTAATGATAGTATTTTAGGTAATGAAGATAATGATATTTTGGGTGGTGGTGAGGGTAATGATACGATCCAAGGTAACACAGGTAGTGATGAAATCGATGGGGGAAGTGGTGATGATAGTGTGTACGGTAATTTGGGTAGTGATAGTATTTTTGGTAATGTTGGCAATGACTATATTTTGGGTAATGAAGATAGCGATCGCCTAGAAGGCGGCATCGGGAATGACAGTATTTTTGGTAATCAAGGAGATGATAGGATTTTTGGTAATCAAGGAGATGATACTATTCATGGAGGAAAAGGTAATGATTTAGTTGATGGTGGTGTTGATGTAGATGTTCTCCTGGGAGAATTAGGCAATGATCAGTTGAGTGGAGGAGAGGGTGATGATTTAATATTTGGCGGTAAAGATAATGATTTTCTTGATGGTGGTGGGGGGAATGATACTCTTAATGGAAACTTGGGTAATGATACTATTATTGGGCAGTTGGGTAATGATTTTATTATTGGTGCAGGTCGTGAGTCTGGAGAAAATGAGATTGATTTTTTGACTGGTAGCGAGGGAAGTGATACTTTTGTTTTAAGTAATAGCAATGTTGCTTTTTATAGTTTTTCTGGTAGTAGTGATTATGCAGTAATTACTGATTCAAATAATTTAGAAAATGATAAGATGATTGTATTTGCTGGTGATGGAATTGTTTTAGGACCTGCTTCTGTAGGTACGGATCAAGGCACAGGAATTTTTGTGGATAGAGATTTAATTGCTATTGTAGTTGGGATGACCGAGTTGGAGGTTCAAAATGGGTTGATTTTGATTTAGAAGGAGTTGGGAATGGTTGGAGTGAAGTTAGAAGTTAGAAGTTAAAAGTTAGAATAAGAATTATAAATTGATTATACCTAGACAACCACGTCAACTTTTGCCTGAATATTCCTATCATGTTACTTGTCGTTACAATAACTGAGAGTGTTGTCCTTTAATTGATCAGGACTTACCCACGGGCACTATACCCACTAAGGGCTAATGCCATTCGCCCCTACATATGGAGTTTTCAAGGTGAATTTGCGTAAGTCCTGTTGATGCTGGTCGTATTAGAGTAATATTATGTCCGGATAATTAGGGTTTGCTGATTAAATATAAAAGCATTGAAATATAAAGGCTTTAGCCTGATTTGGGTAGGGAAAAGTAACAGCTTTTTGGTAGTAAAAGGCTGAAAAAATTAGGATTTCGGGCACTCCCATGTCAGAAAAATGAAGGGACAAATATATCCGACTATCTCATCTATACATTCCCTGTTCCTCTGTAGGAACGTTGCATGCAACGTCCCTACTCCTCTGCTTCTTAAAAAGACTTTTTCAGCAGACCCTAATTACTTACACCTATCCTGTTTTTCTATCTATTACTGAGGCAGTAAGGGCCAATAGATTAAAGAACTGCTATAGGAATTTCAATTATGAACTCTGTACCTTTTCCAACTTCAGAAACACAACTCAAATTACCCCCATGTTTTTCTACTACAATTGAATGGCTAATTGATAATCCTAAACCTGTACCTACTCCTACTGGTTTAGTAGTAAAAAATGGGTCAAATATTTTAGACAATGCTTGAGAATTAATACCACTACCATTGTCAGAAATTTTGATTTTTACTGTTTCCGAATCTGTTACTTCAGTAGAAATTGTAATAGTGGGTTGACGGTCAAATTTTTGTTGTTTATCCCGCAGAGTTTCTAAAGCATCAATTCCATTAGTCAGTAAATTTATAAATACTTGATTAATTTGGGAAGCGTAACAGATAACCTGTGGTAAATCACCATAGTTTCTAACTATTTTAATTTCACTGTGATCTGACTTTTCTTTAAGGCGAGTATGTAGAATTAGTATGGTACTGTCAAGACCTTCATGGATATTTACAGGTTTCATATCGTTTTCATCTAAGCGGGAGAAGTTGCGGAGGGAAATTACAATATCTCGAATACGTTCGGCTCCAACTTTGATAGAATTCAAAAGTTTCTGTAAATCTTCTATAAGAAATTCTAAGTCTATATCCTCAATTTCATCTTGAATTTCATCTACAGGATCAGAATAATGTTCTTGATATAAATCAATCAAATTTAATAAGTCAGAGATATATTCATTGGCAGGGGCAAGATTACCATAAATAAAGCCAATAGGGTTATTAATTTCGTGAGCTACTCCAGCAACTAACTGTCCTAGACTTGACATTTTTTCACTGTGAATTAGTTGAGATTGAATGCGTTGTAGCTGGTAGAATGTTTGCTCTAGTCGTAAATTTTTTGCGTTTAATTCTTGAGTTCTTTCTTGTAATTTTTGTTCTACTGAAGTGTACAAAATTGCATTTTCTAAGGAAACTGCTGCTTGAGATAATAAAAGTCTTAATATTTCCAAACTTTTTGAAGTAAATGCACCTATAGTTAGGTTATTTTCCAAGTACAAAACTCCCATAAGTTTATCTTCATTAATAATAGGAGCACATAAAACAGATTTAAGTTTAACTTTGGCAACATAAGGGTCAGTTGTGAAGGATTCTTCAGCAAAAGCATTGCTTAACACAACATCTTGGTGTGACTGTTCTACATAGTTAATTACTGTTAGTGGCAAATCTTCAGATTCATTAATTTGAGTTTCTTGAACTAGCACTTTTTCAGAATCTAAGTTAGCTTTAGCTCTATTGATTAGTTGACCTTCTGTGAGTAGCAAAAGTACGCATTTTTCTGCAGAAGTATTTTTCATAAAAATTTTCATTAATTTAGATAGCAACTTATCTAAAACAATCTCACTAGAAATCGTTTGAGATGCTTTAAGAACTGTAGCTAGATCTAAGGACTGACTATTACTACCTATGTCACTAGAAATTGCTGTGTTTTGATGATCAATCATATATTTTGTAATGTTAATAGATTTTCTATACTGATTATTGTCAGCTTCGACAGAATAATTTTACTTGCTAAGTTTAAGTACAACAGATTAACTATCTGGCTTTTATTTGTCTCTATAAACTATGGAATTAGTACCATCATAAATTTTGGTAATAATTTGGCAACCTAGAATATTAATAGTTGTTAAATTTTCTGACAAAATTACTAAATTAGTTATTAATTCTTAAATATTGTCTGTAAATCTTATGTCTTCTCCTAAAATTACTTTCTACCATAATATCTCTAACTTAGGAATTAACCAAAATCATTAGTATGCTGTTGCTCGATGTAGAGATGATAGAAGAAAAACAACAAGCTGATCTAAAAAATCCTCAAGGAGGTATATACAGCAGATTTCAGGGAAACGATGTACAGGGTAAATGTTTAAAATCATGTAGTGCAGGCGTCTTGCCCGTAGGGCTGTACCTTATAACAACGGAAAGCGCTGTATGAGTTAAACAGTGCTCTAGTCAGCACACAAAGGTTAGTTAGAAAACAAGCCATCAAATGAATCATAAATATATGCTGAAAATAATAGAGTATCTGTTTAAGAGCCGATAAGATACTCATACATTATAAAACTTATCATAGATAAGTTATGACCATATTAGAGTTAGGTCAAAGGTCACTGAATTATAGCACTTTTGAGTTAAGTAGACCAAAAAATCCTGATCGGGTTTGGGAGTCGGAAGTGGTGACCTTTAACTGTCCTCATTGCCGAATTAGAATAAACCGCTTGAAAGTATGTGCAATTAATTCTGTATAACTACTTATGGAGTTTAGGCAATTTAACTGATGTACATCATAAAATCCTCATTCCTGACTAGGGTAGGCTGCACCCAAAATTAAGCTTGTGAAATGGAAGAGGGCGGCTTCCCAAGTTGCAGCAATAAACAAACATCACTCGCTCCTAGAGGGGTGGGTCAAGAATTGTGTAGGTTTTGTACAGTAGCTATATAGCTAATAAAAATTAGCACAATTAAAGTCAATATTTCTGACATTATGGATGGAGCTAGTTCAACATGGGTAATACCATTGGCATAATGTTTGGGTTTTTAGGTGGAACAATTTTCGCCACTGAAAGGGGATACAAAGTTTTACAACATCCTAACCCAAACCGAGAATATCAAAGACTTTCAGAAGCTAAATGGTTTTTGGCCTTGAGATGGTGTGAGCAATTTCCAGCTCCTGCTGGCATCCTTAACTTCCAAGGTCAATTGTCTTTTTATAATCAAGCAGCATTAAGAGCTGGAGAACATAATTTTTTACCTCTAGAGCATAGGCAAGAAATTTTTAATCAATGTTTATCCTTACCAGTAGGTACAACAACAAATTACTCAATTTTTGTGGCGTCTAGCACTTCCTTTAGAACTGTAGAAATAATAGGAATTGAAATTGACCCCAGATATGGCAGAGTTGCTATTATACGCTCTCTTTAATTTTATCTACTCATTTTTATGAAGCAGGTCTTACAAGAGATAATAAGATAGACAAGGAGAAGGAAAAGTAGACATAGTTTTGTACCATTATGTTTTTAGTCTTATTTAAACCTTATTGATAGTATTACGATCAAAGAAACGATCGCTCCTCATTAAAGAGCGATCGCTTGAATAATCAATTTAACAATTATAGGATTTACCTAAAGAAACCTGGTTTTCAGGATAAATCATTGTTCTCTAAGAATAGATATCTACGACAAGCCCGAGTTTCTGAGTTCCTCTGGGTCAGGTCCTGAATCAGTTCCACTTGAAAAAATACTGCTGATCTCAACTATATAGTAGAAAAATCACCACTATCAATAGTCGTAGCAGAAACACCAACCAAAGTTGCTAAGTCTTCTGATGTTGCTGTTTCCTGGATAATAGTATTACCAACATTATCAACTACAGTTAACTCATTGAAAGTCAGACCATCTAACAAGAAGTTATCTATACCATCTTGATAATCTAAAATAAGATCACTGCCATTACCAGAGCGCAATATAAAACTGTCAGCACTACTGTCAGCACTACCATCACCCTTTAGAACATCAGAGCCTAAACCACCGTCTAGAGTGTCGTTATCGGCACCACCTTGTAAGTTATCATCACCATTACCGCCTATGAGGTTGTCTCGATCTTCATCACCTTCTAAGATATCATTACCATTACCACCTAAGAGGGTATCTTGACCTTCATCACCTTGTAAGGTATCATTGCCATCTTCACCCATGAGAATATCATTACCTGCATTACCCTGTAATTCATCATCACCAGTACCACCAAGTAATTCATCTGCTCCACCATTACCACGAATGTCATCTGCACCATCCAAACCTTGGATTAGGTTATCCTGAGCATTACCTAAAATAATATCATTATTTCCAGTACCAACAATACCACCTGGGAACTCAAAATCACCACGATCAAGATCGACAGCTTGGGTATCTATTAAAGTTGCTAAATCTTCTGATGTTGCAGTTTTTCGGATAATAGTATTAGTGCCATCTTGAATTACAGTCAAATCGCTGAAACTCAAGCCATCTAACAATAAATTATCTGTGCCAGGCATAAAATCATCGATTTGGTCATTGCCATCACCAGAACGCAATACAAAAGTATCAACACCGTTGCCACCATTCAGTTGATCGTTACCTAGACCACCGTCAAGAGTGTCGTTATTGTCACCACCTTCCAAGGTGTCAACGCCATGACCACCCAGGATACTGTCTTGACCGTCACCACCTACGAGTGAATCATTATCAATACCACCATCAAGGGTATCATTCTCCGAACCACCATCAAGGCTATCTTCACCAGTGCCACCTACGAGACTGTCGTTACCATTATCACCACGAAGGATATCATTCTCCGAACCACCATCAAGGGTATCTTCACCAGTACCACCATCAAGGATATCTGCACCAGTGTTACCGAGCAGTTTATCATTACCATCTAGACCGTTTATTATATCTGCTCCTCCCAGACCATCAATAATATTATTCTGATTATCACCATTAATAGGAGGATCATCGCCTGCAGTACCAGAAATAGTATTTGGTGTATGGGTTGGTGGCGGAGTGGGAATAGGATTACCAAACTCGAAAGCACCAATATCAATACCATTACCAATAACGCGCTGGAAACCCACACCCCGTTGGTCAGTAGTTAGAAGACCTTGAGAGTTGCTCCCAGCATCAATAGCGGCACTACCAACTTGTAAAGCATGGGTTTGAGTGAGGCCACCGTTATCAGCAAGAGGCTCTAGACCAGGATTAGTAGCTCCTGTTTGGTCCCCTGTAGAATTAAATTTAGTAGCGGCGTTTCCTGTACCAATTAGGTTGTTGCCACCACTTTGTATTGCGTTACTACCACCGGTTAATTCATCAACATCACTGTTAACATTACCAGCAATAATGCTAGAGGTCACAGTTGTATTTTGAATACTTCCGAAAGCAGCTAAACCACTACCTTTGCCTACAGGCGCTTGGTTATTAGTAATTGTAGTGTTAGTTATTGTCGCATCGGGGCGTGAGCCAGCTTTCACATATACACCACCACCTTCACTATTCGCTATGTTACCACTGATAGTAGAATTAGTGATATTTGTATCGCCAACGATATAAACACCACCACCATCACCAGTCGCAGCACTTGCTACGTTGTTATTGATAGTAGAGTTGGTGATATTTGTAGTACCAAACCCAAAGACACCACCACCGTCATCAGTTGCTGTATTATTACTAATAGTAGTGTTGTTAATATTGGCGCTACCTATGGAATTCACATATATACCACCACCATCAGCTACACCACCTATTGCTGTGTTACCTGTAACTATGCTGTTGCTGAGAGTAAGTGCTTCATTAGTAAATATACCACCACCATCACTCTGATTTGTGCCGGTACCAGAAGCATTTCCACCTGTGATGACAACTCCATCGATAGTGACTTGCTGCCTTATAGAATTATTGCTATCATTTATGTTAAATACACGAGATTGACCTTGTGCATTTATTGTGACTCGGTTGGTTTCATCGCCATCAATAGTGAGGTTTTTATTAATTACAAGTTCACCATTGGTGAGATTAATAGTACCTCCGTCAATATTGTTAGCAAAAGTGATTATATCTCCTGTTCCAGCAAAGTTAATAGCCTCTCGGAGGGAGTTACCAGCTCCTTGATTAAGACTTCCATCATTTTCATCAGTAAGGGTAGTAACTTGAATGTTAGCCATATTTTGTTTAACTCTTTAATTTAGCTTGCTATTTACTTAAACATTAATAGTTGGTTACTATCAGGAAAAATTTAGATCAGCTTTGGTAAATTTATAGTTAAAGTCAAAAATGATACCAATTTGAAAGACGTACAGAAGTTAAATTCCCATCAAAGCAGGGATTAAATTTGAGAGGAGTGAGAATCTCCTAACTATCCCGGCGACTGCTATATAATGCCTGAAATATAAGTAGACATGGCAATAATTCCAGGGTAAATATTTGTTATCCTGCTCTTATAGCAACAGGACTTAGGCAAATTCACCTTGAAAACGCCATATATAGGGAGGGGCGAATGCCATTCACCCTCATCCTCGTGTAGTGCCCCCGCGTAAGTCCTGAGCAAGTTAATGTTAATTATTCTTATGTTGTAGGGATGTTGCATGCAACATCCCTATCTATTTCCCTTCTACTAGAGAGATTATATAGAATCCGGTTATTATGGTATATATTTATCATTCTATAATTACTTCAATATTTGTTCGTAGTAGGGCAAGAGCCCTAAGTGCAGATCAAAGCGAGGGCCCTCAACTATGATAATGTTTATGGAGCAAACATTACAGAGATTGTACTTCCTCCTAAATTTCGACCTTTCTCCCAGGCAACTTATTCTTCTGTAGGCAACCAGGATAGTCAAACTGGGGCTGACAATAAAAATTCGCTATGTTATCCCTAAAAAGATACTAGACCTTAGGAATACATAAGCAGACCTATATAAGGCTTTCAAGACTCTTGGGTTAAGTATAGTTGTGCTGATAGAGCTCAAGCCCTACTACAAACCATATGCTTTTTATTACTAATTATCGGGACATAATATGACTACGCCATCTACAAATTCTCCATTCCTCTCTAGGGATATTCCATCCAACGTCCCTACTTACTTCCCTTTCTGGGAAGAGTTATATAATATCCGGTTGAATAGTTATAATTAAAGTTCATAGCAGGCCAACATCCCTAATTGCAGATAGGGCTAAAGCCCAACTACAAACAAAAACTTTTTTATTACTGATTATCCGGATATAATCTTAGGAGTATTTCCCCTACTCCTTAAAGAGACCTCCCTTAATTATGGGTAAAACAGTTATGTTTGGGGCTTTAGTGCTCTTAAATATATTTAAGACCAATGATATTAGATAATAGTAAAATCATCATTTACATCCACAGCAACAACCCCACTAACATCTTCTAATTCTGCTAGAATTCGGGAATCATCACCAACTGTATTATCTCCAGTAGCATCATAAATTAGATAAGTTTTATCTTCTACTTCATACATAAATAAACCAGGAGTTCCGGAAATTAAGACATTTTCAGAAATATTGGTAGTTTGTACGTTAGTGGCAATATTATCTAGAGATGGAAGAACTTTAATAGAGAATTCAAGAGTATCCCCACCAACGATACCTAAATCATCAAAACCAGTAATACGGTCGAACAACCCAGCATCAATAGCAGTACCGATAGAAGTAGCATTAGCCGCATTAAAGTTTGCTTCACTACCATCATTCGCACTAGTATAAACAAAAATATTGTCGCCATCATTATCTGACAAGGTATCTGCTCCGAGACCGCCGACAAAGGTATCATTACCATTCCCACCATCTATAGAGTCGTTACCTTCACCGCCGACTAAACTATCATTACCGTCATTTCCGGTTAAGGCATCGTTACCGGCTAAACCTTCAAGAGTATCATCACCTTCATCACCATTAAAATTATCATTAAATTCACCACCTACCAAAAAGTCAGCATTATCAGTAACATTGAGAATATTTACTGTGGCGGTGGCGGTAGCTTCGTCGGAACCATCGGTAACGGTATATTGAAAGATGTCCGTACCTGTGCCCAAGACTGCTATGTATCGAACCTGAGTACCCGATGGGTTCAAAGTTCCCAATTGAGGCGGATCATTATCCAAAATTGATAGAGGTTCTGGTCCATCAATATCACTGTCATTTGCTAACAGATCAATTATTAGTTGATTCCCTAAATTAGTAAACACTGGTCCATTATCAACAGCATTAGGCGGGTCATTGATAGCCTTAACATCAATACTAATAACTTGAGTAGCAGAATTATTTTCATCATTGCCATCATCAACTATATAGCTGAAAGCTCCTGCATCTCCATTAGCATTAGCAACAGGAATAAATGTTAATGATGTTAGTTCATCAGGGGTTAACTTTTGGCCAATAGTTAGGGCAGTATTAGTCGTATTGTCCAATACTACTTGTCCTATTTCCCCATTAGGAATACTGTCAACAGTAATAGTCAAGTCATCACCATCAGGGTCAGTAGGCGCTGGAATATTTAAGGTCTCGGAATTATCTTCTTCCAAAGTGACAGTTTTATCATCTTCTACTTCAGGGGTCCGGTTCCCTTGGATAACATTGATATTTAACAACTCACTGGTAGTTCCTTTGTCTTGGTCTGTCACTAGAAAATTAAAGCTATCAGGGCCAGTACTGCCAGTGGTAGTTGCATAACTAATTTCCCCATTATCAAGATTTTCCTGAGTAAATGTGCTGTCTACTTCTAAAGTTTCCCCTCCCTGTTGCAATTCCCCTATAGTTGGTAGTTCAGTCAGAGTATATTGTAGAGAAGCGGGGGTAGCAGTTGCCACATCAGGGTCAATAAATTGGAGATTTTCTGCTGCTATAACCTTAGTTTCACCAAGAATAATATTTAAGTCTGTAGTCGTACCAATAGGGGGTTCATTGACTCGAATATTGAAGGTGTCTGTAACTTTTCCTCCATCAACATCGATAACCCGGAAACTAAATGAGTCATCGTTTATATTATTAGCTGTGTGTTCATAGATAACTAAACCACTATTAATATCTTCTTGGGTGAAAGTATTGGTTGAGTCATCCTCTAGTTGCAATATTCCGGCTTTTGCTTCGGTGGTTATTCTGTAAGTAAAGGTATTTGTACCATTATCGCCGTCAGTTGTTCGTAATAAATTTTTAGGTATAGTTTTTGTTTCCCCAAGGTTGATAACTAGTTCATTATTATTAGTAACTTCAGGAATGTCGTTAACTAAAATGTTAGCAGAACCAAAATTTTCACTAAAAGCATTTGTACCACCTATACTTGAGATTTCTGTTAACTGAGTTGTATTACTGCTACCATCGGTGGTATCCCAACCACGAAATTTAATGTTAGCATTACCGAAAAAGTCGTTGTTAGGAACAAAACGTAGGCGTTCCATATCTGTAGCTGTTAATAAAGTTGTGCTACTATTACTAACCTCTACCCAGTTTGCGCCATCATCAACGGAATATTGCCAGAAACCATTGCTATTATCAATTTCAGTAATAGCTATTCCCCTACTAGCTCCACTGTCAGCATCAGTAACTGCACCAGCAATAATATCGACAATGGCAGTACCAACATTATTCAACTTATTTTCATTAATAGTAGTTAGGGTTATATCTCCTGAGTCTGTTAGCACTGGAGCATCGTTTAATGCTTCTACTTCCACAGAGATAGTCCCTGTTTTAGTATTAGTATCATCATTTTCAGTTTCAGTTGCTGTCGCTGTTACTGTCAAATCAAAACTAAATATTGTTCCTGTGTCTTTGTCTCGAGGAGGTAAAATGGTTAAATTATTTAATTCCTCTGGAGTCAACTCCCAAGTCCCATTACCTTTATCTGTTCCTGCTGAAAGAGTTACTTCATCTGGCACTCCTGAAATATTAATGGATATAGTTTCAGAACCGCTTGTATCTACTAAGCTAGCAGTTATACCCAGTGGTAATTCCTCTTGATCTGTTCCCAATACAGAAGATTGGGATATGTCTAAGTTAGGAGTATCAGCAACGGGAGTAATATTAAGAGTCACATTGGCTGTATCTGTTAACCCTTTGCCATCGTCAACAGTATAAGTGAAACTTTCTGACCCACTGATATTATCATTAGGGGTATAAATGAAACTCTTTGTTGTTTCTGTTAAAGTCCCTTGTTGGATATTATCATCAACGAATTCAGTAATTGTAAGTTTGTCCTCATCAGGGTCTGTGTCATTGGCCAATAACTCAGATTTCTCAATAGTTCTAACTTTATCTTCGTTGATTTCAAATTCATCATCATTTGCTGTTGGGGCAGTGTTGGCAGGTTCAATCTTAATATTTAATAACCCACTGGTCGTACCTCCGTCTTGGTCTGTGACAACATAACTAAATGTATCGGCACCAACTTCTTCTCCTTGGTAAGTGACATTTCCTTGGTTGATATCTTTTTGAGTGAAAGTATTTGCTACTTCTAGAGTAGTGTTGTCTAGTTTGAATATTCCAGTGCTTGGCAACTCAGCAAGTTCATAAATTAGAGTTGCTGCACCTCCATCAGTATCAGGATCTTCTGCCAGTAGATTTTTGTTAGTAATTTCTACCTTAGTGCTTTCAATAGCAATTAAGTTATTGGTAGTAAGATTTGGTGGTGCGTTGACTCGTATCTTGAATATATCCTTGGTTTCTGCTCCTGCTTGGTCGGACACGCTGAAACTAAAAGAATCATTTTTAGTATTGTTTTGAGTATATTCGTAACTTAAGAGACTATTATCTATATTATCCTGAGTAAAACTGGTGAAAGTCTCTCCATTCAATAGCAAGTTACCACTACTTGGTAAATTTGTCACTGTATATATTAAGGCAGTTTTACTATTATCAGTTGTTTCTAGGAAAGTATTATCTATGTTTGCTGTTTGCTCTGTGTTTAGTACCAACTCAGCATTTGTTTCTACCACAGGAAAATCATTGATAGTAATATCAATTAAAGCAGTATCAGTTTGAGCATCCTCTTCCCCTATATTTCCTGGATCATTAACAGTGATACTAATAGAATCAATACCAGATTTGTTTCCAGTATAAGTGACGGTATTAATAGATTGGTTGATATTTTCTAAAGTGCCTGTAAATACCATTTGATTATCTGCTTGGCCATCACCAGTTGTAAAGGTGATACCAGAAGTAGAGTTAAGGGTAAGATTACTCTCAATAGTTTTGGAGTTAGTAGTTTCTAAAATAACCTCGAGTTCTTCCTCTCCCACATCAGGGTCAGTAACTTCAATACCAACAATTTCTAGCTGTTTGCCTTCGTTAACAAGTTGTTGCTCCTCAGGAATTGTAATTTCTGGTGGGTCGTTGACATTGATCAAGCTGATAGTAAATGACTTGGTGAAATTTTCTGCGGCCTGGTCAAAAGTTCTGACTTGAATATCAAAGCTTTCTTGTTCCTCAAAGTTAAGATTTGCTCCCTCTGCTACAACTAGCTGATCATTCTGTTCCCCATCAAGAGCAAACTGACCGTCAGTATCATCAACTAATAATCTGTATTCATGAAAATCATCCACATCTGGATCTACTGTGCTAAATGTACCAATAACTGTCCCTGCTTCACTATTTTCTTCCACACTGTTGTTATCTAACAGAATGTCATTGGGAGGTTCGTTGAGAGAGGGTGGTGTTACACTATCTGGATCCGGAGGTCTTGGTGATGGTTCCGGTGATGGTTCCGGTGATGGTTCCGGTGATGGTTCCGGTGCTGGTTCCGGCACTGGTTCCGGTGCTGGCTCCGGTGCTGGTTCCGGTGCTGGCTCCGGCGCTGGCTCCGGAACCAGCACCGGAACCAACGCCGGAGCCAGCACCGGAGCCAGCGCCGGAGCCAGCACCGGAACCAGCACCGGCGCTGGTTCCGGTGCTGGTTCCGGTGCTGGCTCCGGCGCTGGTTCCGGTGCTGGTTCCGGTGCTGGTTCCGGTGATGGTTCCGGTGCTGGTTCCGGTTCTGGGCTTATATTGTCTG
>JAKQYF010000390.1 GCA_023356535.1 Trichodesmium sp. MAG_R03
TTAGTTGTTAAGGAAATTCTCAAGCATATTAATGCAGATGTATATGCTTTAATTGATTTTGAGTCGAGGAACCCAGAAAGTTATTTTTATCAACGTCAAATAGGTAAAACATTTTTACAAGATTTGCCTTTAGCTAGTAACGGAGTGCAAAAATATTTACCTTTATTGCCAATAGCAATTGAACAATTTGATTTACGAGAATATGATGTTATTCTTTCTTCTTCCCATGCAGTCGCTAAAGGTGTTTTAACTACACCTTATCAACTACATATTTGTTATTGTCATACTCCTATGCGTTATGCTTGGGATTTGACTTTTGATTATCTAAATAGTAGTAAAGTTGGTAAGGGTATTCCTGGTATTTTTACTCGATATCTTTTACATAGACTGCGAGAATGGGATGTAATTTCTGCTAACCGAGTAGATTATTTTATTGCTAATTCTCAACATACTGCTCGTAGAATTTGGCGTTGTTATCGGCGTCAAGCTGAGGTTATTTATCCGCCAGTAGATGTGGAAAAGTTTCTTTTTAAATCTCAGAAACAAGATTTTTATCTGACAGTTTGTAGATTGGTTAGTTATAAAAAAATATCTTTAATTGTTAGAGCTTTTAATCAGTTAGGACGGGAATTAATAGTTATTGGTAGTGGTGGGGAATTAAGTCAATTACGTTATCTTGCTAAGTCTAATGTTAAAATTATGGGTTGGCAACCGGCAGAAGTTGTTGCTCAATATATGTCAGAAGCTAAGGGTTTTATTTATGCTGCTTGTGAAGATTTTGGTATGGCTTTAGTGGAGGCACAAGCTTGTGGAACTCCTGTTATTGCTTATGGTGTTGGTGGAGCAACTGAAACGGTTTTAGATATGAGAAAATATCCTGATTCGGCTACGGGTTTATTGTTTCCTGAACAAACAGAAAAAGCATTGATAGAAGCGGTGGAATTTTTTGAAAGTTCTCAGGGGTATTTTCAGCCTGAAATTATTAGAAAGCAGGCCGATAAATTTTCTCAAATAGTATTTCAAAGGCATTATTTAAGTTTTGTCGAAAAGTGTTATGAAGCAACACGAAAGCGCATTACACCTTGGTGATGTACGTCTATTCCGGACAAGATGCCTGCACTTGGAACATTTAATGAGGAGAAAAGCTACTACGATATTGGGAGAGGTTGACTCCTTTGGTTTGAGTAATTCGATGGGCTTGTTTTCTCAGTAAATTGTCTAATTTAAGTAGGTTCTGTTGAGTAAGGCATTTACCCTCTATTGGCATAAGGCACTTGCCTTCTATAGATAGGGTATTATCTACGAGTTGGCTTAAGTCCTGTAGTTGTTAATTTTATGACAGTTAATAATACTATTATAAGCTATTATTGTCAAGTATCAAGACAATGATGATTATAATCCAGTCTAATAGTGGAGAAATACATCTAAAAATGTAGCAAAAAATGTCAGCTCTTGTAGAAAAAGTGAAACCTAACAAAGCTTTATTTTGGCTTAGCAGGTGATCATAGTAATATTTATAGATATGTAGTGGCTCATACAATTTTTGCTGCCACGATAGGTAAATAAAATTTTATCTAGAAACTTTTGAATTTTGTGAATTTATATAGACGGTATAAAAAATCAGAGAAAATACTTATGAATCAGGAAAAGCCATCTTTAAATCCTCATCCCTTAAGCGAATATGTAGCGTGGGCAGGAACGCGCAATAGAGAACCAATATTAAATGTTTTGAAAGAAAAACTGCCCAAGGAATCAGGTGTTATTCTAGAAATTGCTAGTGGTAGCGGAATGCACATTAATTATTTTGCACCTCACTTTAAGCATCTACTTTTTCAACCATCAGACTATGATACTGAAGTATTTGATAATATCAAAAATATCTCAGAAGAACTCGCTAATGATAATGTTTATGATCCTTTATATATTGATTTAACTAAACCTAAAACTTGGGTGAATTTAGATAAGAAAAATGCTTATTCTGCTATTTTCTGTATAAATATTTTCCATGTTGCACCAATTTATATTGCTGATGGCATGATGGAGTGTACTGCAGAGTTACTTAATGAAAATGGGTTTTTATTGATTTATGGCCCTTTTAAAGTTGATGGGGCATTTAATAGTGAATCAAACAAATGGTTTAATAAAATCTTACATTCAACAGGAGCTCCTGGATGGGGATTAAAAGATATTGCTTATTTAAAAAAAGTTGCAGAACCCTATAATTTAAAACTCCAAGAAACAATTGATATGCCCTCTAATAATTTTTTTTTGATATTTGCTAGAAAGTAAGTAATAAGTCTGATATAAGCGAAAAATATACCTATAATTTTAGGTGAAATTTTCTAAAAATAGCATATTTCTGTATAGGAGAAGTTAAAAGTTAAAAGTTAAAAGTAAGCTTTTATAAGCTCACAATGATAAGTATTACGATAGTACTATTAGGTCAGGACTTACCCATAAACGCTATATCTAGTCGGGGCTTTCTGGCATTTGTTCTCTACAGATAGAGTCTGATTTACGAGTTTGCCAAGATTCTATAGGTATAAAATACTCGGCTTTTGTTAAATAAGCGATCGCACAGTAAACCCAGAATATTCTTTTGTTTTTATATTTAGCAGAATCTTCAGAATAACTTACTTGGCCCAAACTTGACTGGCAGTCATTGTTTTGATCAATGGTCTGGAAGGCGTGGTTGTACGGCCAGGATGGGCACAAACTTCTGTCCCTTCACAACAGCTATTAACGTTCCTCTGTAGGGACATTGCATAACAAAAATGCGTTCATGTCGCTAAGCGTTACGTCCCTACTTCTCCTCCTGGGAGATGTTAGGGGTGGGTCTCCTACTCCTGAAAAAGTCTTTTTCGTGGGTTAGGGCTCTCTCTCAGGCCCAATTATCGATTTTTTGCCCACAGAACTGCCTAACGCAACCTACACAATGGCTTTTGCTGTTATCTTGACCCTGGATTGCTGAGGGATTAGCGATCGCCTTTTTTGTAGCTACCTGGTAGGGTGAATTAATGAAATGTAACGCACCATGAATTACAGTGCTTTTGAGATTGATGAACCACACCGCCAGAACCAAAACCCCATAGGGAGATTGCATGCAACCTCCCTACCGTGGTATACTGAAATGAAAACAGCCATAAGTTGAACACATATTCCTAAAATATAGCTCCACTCCCCTACTCTCATATTCCTAAAATATCGATTACGTCTGCTTCTAGTTTACCAACTGTTTTTTCCTGCGCTTCCTTCTGCTCAAGCTTCTTATAGCTAGCTTTGGCATATTCCAAATA
>JAKQYF010000391.1 GCA_023356535.1 Trichodesmium sp. MAG_R03
TAGCTTAGGAGTGATCTGGAGACTCATTCAAGTATAACCTCCTTTAGATATAAAATAGAGGCAAATATACTGGACTTTTTTACAAGAGTCATAAAATCAACTCCTCGGTTAGCTAATAAAGAGGAGTCAACGGGCAAGTTAAATCTTGGTAAAATTAACGATAAGATTAGAGAAATTATTCAAGCTCCTACTAATTTGAAAGGTGAACAAATTACTAAGGTGGGAGAAGCTTTGTTTGAGGCTTTGTTTGATGATCAATTAAGAGAATATTTTTTGGCATACTATCAAGAAATTGTCAAACAACAGGATGCAAATTTGGGAGTTATTTTAGACATAAATGAGGAAGCTATGCCGGAAGTTGTAGCTTATCCTTGGGAGTTAATGTGTTTACCTGAGAAATATAATCAAGGTCAGATTTATTTCGCTACTAATCGTAAATTAAGCTTTTACCGTCGTCGATATCAATTAGAAGAATCAAAGAAATTATCTATAAAAAAAATGGTTTCTTTAATTTAACGGGGGAACAAAGAAGAAAACTTTGTGAAGATATTGAAAGGGTGTTCTTAAGTGAGGATAAACTGAAAAATATATTCCTTGAATATCCAGATAAATTTGAAGCTAATTTTTATAATCAAATTGCAGGAGGTGACTATCGTACAAGGTTGGTTAATTTAATCATTGAACTAAATAATAAAGAACTTATTGTTGATTTTATTGAAATTGTTAGGTATAAGTATTATAATTTTGCTCAAGATTTATAAATAGTAGATAAAATAGTAATGTAAGTACATTTCCAATGACATTGACTGATAAGCAAGGAATCAAACTTCGTGAAGAGATTGAAAGGGTGTTATCACCTGAGGATAAACTGAAGAATATATTCAAGGAATATCCAGGTAAATTTCGAGCTAATTTTTATAATCAAATTTCTGGAGATGATTATCGTACAAGATTGATTAATTTAATTACAGAGCTAAATGATAAACAACTTATTGATGATTTTATTGAAATTGTTAGTAAGGACTATTCATCAATTAAAGAACGTTACCAAATATATTCACAACTTTCTCATCTTATTTTTTTACTAAAAGAAATTTTTCAAGAATACCAAAATTTTAGGGATTTTTTTGGAGATTTTGAAAATATAGATCGATTAGAAGATTGTTTATTAAAATTAACTGAAAAAAATAATCTGCTTTTAAGTGATATAGATAGTTTCTCCCTTAAATCTTATCCAGGTTTCATGGATTTTGTGGAACAATATTTAGCTAAAATTTTGACTGCTAGAGATATTAAAGATAATCTCCAGCAAAAGTTGAGAAAATGGATAGAAATAAATTGCCCAAATATAAAGATTCCTGATAAACAAGAGAAATCATCTAATCTCCAAAGCTATCTTTTGATAACCATTTTCCCTATGGGAGGTCAGACTAAAAATAATAAAAAAACATTTAATATTCAAGGTGAGTTGATTGAAAATTGGGGTGATACTAAAAATATTAAAGTTGAGCTGAAGAAAGAAGATTTTGAGGAAAATGGATATTCAGAAAAGCAAATTCCTAATATTATTTATAAATTCATTGAGCAGGTTCAAGAGGTACATCTGCATAACAAAGTGCGTGAACAACATAAAACTTATGATTTAAAACTTGAGCTATTTTTAAATAAAGAACTTTTTATTACAGATTTTGAGTTTAAAATTCCTAATGCTTTAAAAGCAAAACAAAAAGCTATTTGTGAAGAATATCCTGTAATTTTACGCTCTTTAGAACGATTACAACCAGATAAAACTAGTTGGCTAAACTGTTGCACAAAAAACTGGAAAATCATGGAAAAAAAACCAGTTATATCAAATAATATTTTAGCTTTTGAATTGGAAGATAAATTAAATGAATTCTTGTCTAACCCACAAAAAAGAAAACAGCTAGGAAATAAATTAGAGGATAAAATTATCCTGAAAATATCCTGTGGTTTACCTAAAGGAACTAAAGCATTTCATTTATTTGAAATTATTTTAGAAAAGGGAGTTCCTTTATGTCTATGGATAAAAAGGAAAAACCCAAGGGATAAGTTAAATGATTCCCATTATCAATCTTTAATAGATAAGCTCAATGATTTAAGAGAATTAGAAACTTTGTCAGATGTTAATCAATTATATACACAAATTTTTGATATTCGTAAAACAGACCTGGCTATTGCTGATAGTTCTAAAAAAGAATCTTTAGGTTATAATTTAAGGATTTTATGTGATTGTAATGACCGAAAACCAATCAACATTCCTGCTTTTAATCAACTAATAACTAATTCTTAAAAAAGGAGAAAGCAGTGACAAAAAATCAACCTCAAAACAATATGGCGAAAAATAAACAACATTGGATTTTTTTCTATGGTGATGGAGATAGACATGATGTTAATATTGCTGACCTTCCTGAGCCTCCCCCTTGGCGAAAATTTCCAAAGATAGAAGAAGAAGCTGAATTAAAACAACTGGAACAAAATTGGCAAAATATTCAAAATTTAGCTGAGTCTGATGATAATAAACGGAGCAGAGAAAAGGGTCAAAAATTTCGTGTTTATTCCTCAAAAATAACTGAGGAAGATGATAGTCAAAAACCACTTGTTAATGTTGTGGATGCCGTAAATGCTGCAATATATTTACGACGGCCTCTTTTGGTCACAGGAAACCCTGGTTCGGGTAAAACTTCCTTGGCTTATGCGATCGCACAGGAATTAAAATTAGGGCCCGTATTAAATTGGCCCATTACAGCTCGTTCTACTTTGGTCGATGGACTTTATCGTTATGATGCGATCGCTCGGTTACAAGACTCTCAGTTAAATAAGGAGAAGTCACAAAATATTGGCCAATATATCACCTTAGGCCCGGTAGGAACAGCTTTTTTACCTTCTTTGCATCCGAGAGTATTATTAATTGATGAGATAGATAAAAGTGATATTAATTTACCGAATGATTTGCTTCACTTATTTGAAGAGGGAAGATTTGAAATTCCTGAGTTGGTGCGTTGGGCTGATAAGTCTCAAACAAGTTACAAAAATGATCAACCAACGGAAGTAAAAGTGCGGACGGAAGATGTAGGCATTAAAGCTTCTATTATACGGGGAAGAGTTCATTGTTCTAGCTTTCCTATTGTAGTTATGACTAGTAATGGGGAACGAGATTTTCCTCCGGCTTTTGTCCGCCGCTGTCTCCGAATAAGAATGCCAGACCCGGATGCGGCAGCTCTTCAAACTATTATTAAGGCTCATTTTCAGGATGAGGAACAA
>JAKQYF010000392.1 GCA_023356535.1 Trichodesmium sp. MAG_R03
ATATTCCCAACCTCTAACCGGATGAGGAATGGTATGAAATGTGGGATAAAATTCTGCATGGGTACTTTCAGGCATTTTTTTTAATCCCTTTAAACCAGCAATTCTTACTGCTACTTCAGCGATCGCTACTCCCACAAATAAACTGGCAAAAATCATGCCTATATTTACTGTCCAAATTTTTAACTTTGTCATCCTCTCAGCTTATAACCTTCTTTTTTCAAATTGTTCAGGACTTACCCACGGGCACTACAGGAGGGTGAGGGCGAGTGCCATTCGCCCCTACATATGGGGTTTAAGGTGCAGCATGGGTAAGTCCTGTTGTTATTAAATCCTATCCTTAAACTATGCTTTATAAACACCTTTAACTCAACATAAAACTTGACAAAAGAAGTCAATTATGTATTTTTCATTCAATGTAAGTAGGTATACACAAAAAAAACTGAAATATATTAATTTTTGTAAACCAACTCCAAGCTCTGACCTATAGTAGATTTCTCCAGAAAAGGTTCTTAAACCCTCATGTTCCTATTCCAAAATCGGTATTTGAGGTCTAGTTGATTTGAGGTAAATTTACATTTTGTTACATAGCGCAAATTTGAACATCTATTTTACTTACAGCCCAATGCGTTGTTATTAGGTACAGCTACCCAGGCAAGATGCCTGCACTACATGATTTTCACCACTTACCCAAAATATGCTGTATATATCGGGAGAGTAAACCTATTTAAGAATAGGCTTGTCTGCCCCACCCCCCCATTAGAAAAGGGTTTTAGGAGTTCCTGATCATAGATAGGTCCTAATGGAACTTATACATTTTCTGGGCAGAAAAATGTTTGTTTGCGCAGCATTCCCCAGGAAAAGTCATTCTAGACAAAGGAATTAGGTCAAAACCCTAAAAAGGGCTAGAGTCCTTGGTAATAAAGGAATCATGCCTTTTAGACATCAAAGAGTATAGCTGTCTATATTTGAGCCTATTTTTTACTGCTTTTTGCGTTAGTATCCTTAAAGGGGGGTATTTTGCTGAAAGGTAAATACTCTTACGATTTAACTTAAAACAAAGTATAAATGAATGGAGCAATTACAGAAGACTGGCTTAAAATAATCAAAGCTCCTAACAAAACCAAAGTAATAATCAAAGGCAATAACCAATATTTTTTTCGCTCTCCCATAAAACCCCAAAGGTCTTTGAAAAAGTCTAATATTCCTTCAAACATTTAAAAAGGTCGCTCCATACTTTCTCTACTTTTTAATTGACTCATTATCCGATAAGTTGACGCTTCAGTATTTAATCTTCGCTCCATAGGGTCTTTTTTAAATATTCGCATAATTAAACCCATTGGCATAACTACAAGATAGAATACTAACCCCATCCATAAGGGAGTCATAATCTTACTCAGGAAAATTCCCACCCGCATCCAATACCTATACACAGGTTCCAAAGTCGGGGGTGAAACAACTGCCAATACCAGTAGAGGAACAGCAATTACCCAAGGCCATGCTGGCAGAGGCCAATGTTTATGGAGCAACGGTAGTAATAGACCGAATAAACCACCAAAAACACCACCCACTATGAGACCAAATTCCCTGAGACCCTTTTTATCAATTTTTGGTATCCCGCGATCGCTCATGAATTTATCAATAGTTAAGATTTGATTAATGGTTAAAGGCTATTATAAAAGTTTTTAAAAGTCAAAAGTGTGGTGAAAGAATTAATACCAATTCTCCTCCTGGGAGTCTCCTACTCAAGAAAATATAGAAAAGTTTTTGAGAAATGGTATCATTTTTAACTTCTTTTATGTTGAACCTCTAGCAATATTCATGTCTATTCAGAGGTATTTACCTGATTTGGATGCTTGAATAACTGAAAAATGTGATTAATTAGGTTCTTGAATTGTACTTGACATTTAATCTTAGGAGTTGATAGACCAACAAATGTCCAATCCTCTGTAGAAAACTGCCACTGCTGTTTTGTAAACATATAACCACAGACATCGATAGTTTGGAGTTGACAGGTAGGTAAAAATAAATATTCAGAAAAATGCACCTGCATTAAAACATATTGACATGCAAGTACTTTCAGGTGTTTTGGCAAATAGAAGCTCATATCAATGGAATAAGGATCTAGTTGAGACTGAGTTTGTTCATCGGTAAGCCACGGACTTAGATCAACGGTAGAGCCAGAAAACTCTGATCGAAAAAGGAAAGCTAGGTGAGCAATTTTACTAGCTAGTTCAGGGGTAATAGCTTGACTGGTTGCATTCATAAAATTTTGTACAGGTTAAGCCTTAATCCAAATTTTTTGATTAATAAAAATAATTTTTAATAGTATAAAGTGACGAAAATGCCTCATCAAGTCACATAGATTTTCCTCAGAGGCAATGAAAAGGAAAAATTTTAGAGTGAAAAGCTTATAAAGCAAGAACTTGGGAAAAACAATATCCACCACAACCTAAGTACTACTTCTCGTTTATAGATCATAATAATTGAAAAAATTTTTTTTTGATCAAAGTATCTATTAAGATATTATATCAATAATTAACAACTATGCAATTACCCTTAGGAGGTTTATGGGCGCATATGTAGAAGAGCTGAAATTAACAGCTCAGGCAATGGTGGCCAAAGGAAAAGGCATTTTGGCCATGGATGAAAGTAATGGAACTTGCAATAAGCGGTTTGAGAAACTTAGCATTCCAGCGACTGAAGAGTATCGACAAGCCTATCGGCAACTCATTCTAACAACCCCAGATTTATCTAACTATATTAGTGGACCTATTCTCTACGATGAGACCATCCGACAATCGACAAAAGACGGGGTCCCATTCTTGAAAGTCATTACCGATGCTGGAATGCTTCCCGGAATTAAAGTGGACACTGGGGCAAAAGATTTAGCAGGTCACCCCAATGAGAAAGTAACAGAAGGGTTAGATGGTTTGCGAGAGCGCATCGCCGAGTATTATCAGATGGGGGCACGTTTCGCCAAGTGGCGAGCTGTCATTACTATCGGTGACGGGATTCCTAGCCGTGCTTGTATCGAAGCTAATGCTCATGGGCTTGCTCGCTATGCTGTTCTATGCCAAGAAGGGGGACTTGTCCCGATAGTAGAACCTGAGGTGCTTATTGACGGTAATCATACCCTAGAGCGTTGCTTTGAGGTAACAGATGAAACACTTCATACAGTTTTCAATCATCTCTATACTCAAGGGGTTGCTTTTGACCAGATGATTTTGAAACCTAGTATGGTAATTCCAGGTAAGGACTGCCCG
>JAKQYF010000393.1 GCA_023356535.1 Trichodesmium sp. MAG_R03
AAACCGCAACCGCGATGCCTCAATAGCAGCTTTAGTAATAGACATTCCCTCTGCCAATAACTGGTTAGCAAATTCCACAATCAAAATTGAATTCTTAGTTGCCAAACCAATTAACATAATCAACCCAATGCGACTGTAAACATTCACCTCTAAATCTGCCAACCACAACGCCCCAAAAGCACCCAACAAAGATAACGGTACCGCCAATAAAATCACCAGCGGGTCAATATAACTTTCAAACTGAGCTGCCAAAGTCAAGAAAATAAAAATCAATGCCAACCCAAAAATATATACCGTTGCTTTACCAGCATCTCGAAACTGCAATGACTCACCTTTTATATCTATCCGCATATCAGCAGGCAAAATCCTATCCCCCAAATCGTATAATGCCTGCAACCCCTCACCCAAACTAACTCCTGGAGCAGGGCTTCCTGTAATCGTTGCCGAACGAAAGCGGTTAAAATGGTTAATCTCAGGAGGAGTTGTGCTTGTTTTCACAGTCACCACATTACTCAAAGGTATCATTGCCCCTTGCTCAGTTCGCACATATAGGTCATTAATATCTTGTAAATTATTGCGAAATTCATCCTCAGCCCGCACTATTACATCATAGCGCTGGTTTCCTTGGGTAAAGTTCGTAATATCTTCTCCACCCATCATAATTTGTAATGTCTGAGCAATATCCTCTACCGATATCCCTAAATTAGCAGCTTGGTAACGATTTATTTCTACTACAATCTCTGGTTTATTAATTTTCAAATCTGTGTCAATATTATTTAGTTGGGGTAACTGTTGCGCCTCATTGCTAAATTCTTCAGATACTCGCGCTAACTCTTCAAAATCATTTCCCTGCAAGACCAACTCTATGGGGCGACCAAGACCTCTACCTGGTAATGAACCAGGATTAATTGGAAATATTCGTGCATCTGTAATGGGTGCAAATGCTCCAAATAACCTTTTGACAACCTCTTGTTGTGCTTGCTCTGGCTTTGTACGTTCTGACCAGGGTTTCAGGTTAGTGAAAGCAAAAGCTCGGTTGGCTTGAGCTGAACGACCGAACCCAGTAATACTGAAATAACCTCTCATTTCTGGCACTTGAGCAAGTTTATCTTCTACCTGACCCATAACATTGTTAGTATATTCAACGCTTACCCCTTCTGGTGCAGTGACAGAAACAAATACCCTTCCCCGGTCTTCTGTGGGTAAAAATCCTTGGGGCAACTGTTGAAATAACCAAACTATTATCCAAAAAGATAAGACAAATCCTAAAATTACTAATGGTTTTATTGTCATCAACAGACGCAATGAGCGATCGTATATTACTGAGATACGACTGAGGGTATAATCAAATAAATCTAAAGGAATGGCAAATAGGCGAGAAATAAAATTTTTTTGTTCCCTTGGTTCTTGTTTTTTGAGAATTCGCCCTGACAATGATGGTGCTAATGTCAAAGCAACAAAGGTAGAAAATACTACTGACACTGCAATAGTTAGGGCAAATTCATTAAATATTCGCCCTGCACCCCCACCAGAAAATCCCACAGGTAGAAATACTGCAATTAAGACAACGGTTGTGGCAATAACAGCAAATAGGACTTCCCTCACTCCTAATATTGCTGCTTCCATAGGAGTTTTGCCTTCCTGTTGAATATATCGAACAATATTTTCTAAGACCACAATAGCATCATCTACTACTAAGCCTGTTGAGAGTGTGAGAGCAAATAGGGTGAGAGTATTGATGGAAAATCCCATGAAAAACATTACCCCAAAAGCCCCAATTAGGGAAATAGGAATAGTAATAGTCGGAATAATTGTTGCTCGCCAATTTCGCAAAAATACATAGATAACTAAGACAACTAAACAAATTGCTAATAGTAAACTTTTCCAGACTTCTCTAATGGCAACTTCCACAAATTGTGAGTAGTCAACGCTGATGTGGTATTCCATACCCTCCGGAAAATCTTGAGATAATTTTTTCATCCTAGTTTTGACACCTGTGGCAACTTCTATGATATTTGCCCTGGAAAATTTACTAATCCCAAGACCTATTGCTGGTTTGCCATTGTAGCGGGCAATTGTGCGATTATTCTCCGCTCCAATTTCTGCTCTACCAATATCTCTTAATCTTGTCAGAGAAGTATCATCATTTCGTCTGATAATCAGATTTTCATAAGCTTTTGGGGTTTGCAGACGACCAATAGTGCGGATGGGATATTCTGTAGATTTTCCTTCTATTCTGCCACTGGGAATTTCTACGTTTTTTTGTCTAAGAGCTTGTTCGACATCTAAAGCAATAATATTTCGAGCAGCCATTTTTTTAGGGTTTAACCATAGTCGCATAGCGTAGCGACGTTCCCCACCGATGAAAACACTACCTACCCCATCAACAGTTTCTAAGACATTTTTGATAAATTGATCTGCATAGTTGCTTAATTCCAATGGTGAATATTTTTCTCCAGTTAAAGCCAGCCAAATAATTCTTTCTTCATTGCTACTTCTTTTAGAAACTACTGGGGCATCAACTTCATTGGGAAGTTTTCTTATAGCACGGGAGACACGACTACGAACATCTTGAGCTGCTGCTTCTATATCGCGACTCAGTTCAAATTGAACGTTTATGGAACTTGAACCTTCCCTAGTGCTAGAGGTTAGAGTTTTGACACCTTCAATACCATTAATTTCTGCTTCCAGAATTTCTGTGACTTCAGTTTCTACTATTTCGGGGCTAGCTCCTGGGTAGTTAGTTCGCACACTGACTACTGGCGGGTCGATGGTAGGAAATTCTTGCACTGGTAAGCGAGCATAACCTACTAATCCAATTAGGATAATTAGCAGGGAACACACTGAGGCAAATACTGGTCTTTTGATGAAAAAATTGGTAGACATTTATTTTGAAGTCAAAAGTTAAAAGTCAAATATCAAAAGTCAAAAGTTATATCTTGACTATGATTAAGTGGTAAAATTTAATGACATCAGGACTTACGCAACGGTACTATATATAGAGTCCTGGTGCGTTACGAAGTGCGCAATTCAAGTCGCGAAGCGTTCGCTCCGCTTTGCGTCAGCAAAACACACCCTGCCAATGGTGTTCATACGTAAGTCCTGATCATAATATCTCTGTAGAGACTAATATTTAATCCGTTCTTAGAAACCTATGATCATCTATATAAATCTCTGATTATCTGTTCTATTCCTGCTTCATTCTGGCAACGTCGGCGTTATCCAGTCCACAAGCTGTCACGGTCGAACTGACCGCC
>JAKQYF010000394.1 GCA_023356535.1 Trichodesmium sp. MAG_R03
CACTATAAATTATAATGGTAGCTAACCAATCACCTACGAAATCCTTAAATAATAGACCTAATGTAAGACCAGCACCACCGATTAAACCAAGTAATGCAGTAGCAGAAGCTCCCAGTAATATTTCTCCTGCTTTTAAACTAAAAATTACTATGGCAGTTAACCTAAGTAGCTTCGGAATATAGGGGCTAATAATATCATCTAATTCAGTGTCTGTTTGAGCTGATAAAATTTTCAAAAATTCTCCTAAAACTGGAGATGTACGGTAGATAATTAGCGCGAAATTACCTACTATTGCTAAGTTAATAATTCCTGTGATTGTTTGATTTAATTGGGGAGAAATATAATCTGTAAGTATTAATTGTATGAACCACAACCCCAGTAAATAGATAAACCATCCGATAGGTTTTTTAACAACTGTAATTAGTTGATCATCAAGGGTTGTTTGTGTATTACGAGTTAAAGCCTCAATTCGTTTAATTACAATTATGGTAAATAATTGTTTTAAGGCTAATATTGCTATAAAAACTAGGACTATAAAAATTATTGTTATTACTGGTATATCCAGAATTCTGAGATTGTTGATAATTTGCAAAATTGTATCCATAATTAGCTAATCGTAATCAAGGCAGATTCATTAAATAATGTAGCAGTTTTTAAGTTAATAGTTAATAATTGTAATTAATAAGAATGTGGTATATTTTAGGTAATACCACTTGTCATAAACTTTGCTATATTTGAATTTTATATTTATAAATATTATTAGTTAAAGCAAATGCTTGATATTTGGCAACTTTGATTATGAAGAAAAGTAAAATCAATTTCATAAACTTAAACTATACTCTTTATCTTAATTAATCTCTAATATTAAGATATGATGTGTTGCCATACTTAAGGAAATAAAAATTGGTATAATTTTACCATCTTCCAAATATAGCAAGATTTTTGAGAAATGGTATAAAGTGGTAAAGTTTTGTAATATGCTGGAGAGGTAACAAACAAGGTAAAACCATTTTTGAGTAAGCTTAAGAGAAACTAACATACAGAAAAAATTAGGGGTTGAGGATGGGATATTAAGATACTGAATAGCCATTAAGTGACCTGAATGACCTATTTCTCCCTTAATATTCTGAATATCAAGGCCAAATAGCAAATAGTATCTTTCAAGAGAACATTGCCTCAAACGATCTTAGGATTGCTATGGTTAGTATTTATGCAAAAATTAAATAATTATATAAGTTAGATTGATAGGATATAGTTAAATTTAATCTATATAGACTGTATTTTTATAACATAATAAAAATCTGTAACTATATATAGAATAAATTATTCAATGAGTCCCAATCCTGAACAACAAATTAATTATTTCCGAGAATGGACTAATAGCTGTGTTGATGACCAATTAATTTACCTGAATGTTGTCCCATTAGAAGGACAACAACCTTACGAATTTTTATTTTATTCTGATGCCATTCCTCGACGCAATGATGGCCGAGTAACGAGCAAAATATTAAAGAGATATCAACATATTGAAGAAGGTGGATGGTGGTGTTCTGGAATTGATTTACTGTCAGGAAAAGAAGATATTTGGGGTTGTTTCAAACCTAGTCAACCACGTCATAGTTACGACCAAAAAAAGTTAATTAAATATGAACATCCCCCCCAAACTCCTACCAGTTTATTTGCTTTAAAAATTCCCCTACATTTGTGGCAAAAAATAGCTGCTCATTATCAATTAGAAATTTTGCCAGAAGATATTGATAATAATCAACCAGACTCCGGTTTTTGGCAGTGGTTTATCGCCCATCCCCAGATCCCTTTATGTATTACTGAAGGCGCCAAAAAAGCAGGGGCTTTACTAACAGCATCTTATGTAGCTATTGCCTTACCAGGAGTATTTGGTGGATACCGAGTTTTGAGAGACGAATATGGCAACCGTATTGGCAAACAAAACTTAATTCCACAGTTAGAAAAGCTGATTAATAATCATCGAGAAATATATATTGCATTCGACCAAGATACTAAATATAAAACTATTAAAAATGTTAATGTTGCCATTAGAAAAACTGGATATTTACTTACAAGAAAGGGATGTAAAGTTAAAGTAATTTCCTGGAATCCAGAATTAGGTAAAGGAGTAGATGATTTAATCGCTAATCATGGAAAAAATGTTTTTCATGAAGCTTATAAAAAGGCATTATCTTTAGAACTTTGGAAGGCTAAATTATTTAGTCATCTCACGTACTCAGTAAATTTGAGAGTTAATAGTCGCTATCTTTCAGAACAAAATATTTTAAATTATGTAGACAATAATAATTTATATAAATTAGATAATCTTGATTTAGCTTATAGTACAAATTTTCCAGCAAAACTTGTAGGCATAAAATCTGCTAAAGGAACTGGAAAAACCAAGTTATTAGAAAAAATAGTTGCCGAAGCTGTAGCTCTTAATCAAAAAGTTTTAGTTATTGGGCATCGGGTGCAATTAGTACAAGAATTATGTCAACGTTTTGGATTGAAATATATTACAGAAGTTAACCCAGAATCTCAAGATAAATTATTAGGTCTAGGATTATGTATTGACTCTTTACATCCTAATTCCCAAGCAAACTTTAATCCGGAAACTTGGTCAGATGGAATAGTCATTATTGATGAAGTTGAGCAAGTAATTTGGCATTGTTTAAATTCTAATACTTGTAGGCAAAGTAGAGTAGAAATTCTCAGATGTTTTAAAACATTAATGCAAAATATTTTAGGGGGTGTAGGTCAAGTATTTATAGCTGATGCTGACCTAAGCGATATTTCCATAGATTATTTACAAGCTTTAGCAGGAGTAAAATTAGAACCTTTCATTATTCAAAATGATTGGTTGCCCGGAGAAAAAGAAGCTTGGCAAATTTTCAATTATCCAGAAACAACTCCTAAAAGATTAATAGCAGATTTACAAAAACATATTCGTGAAGGTGGCAAACCAATGGTTTGTTTATCAGGGCAAAAACTGACAAGTAAATGGGGGACTCGTGCCTTAGAAGCTTATCTTAAAAAACAGTTTCCCCAGTTAAAAATTCTGAGAATAGATTCAGAGTCTTTAACAGAACCAAATCATGCTGCTTATGGTTGTATTAAATCATTAAATCAAGTCTTACCAAAATATGATATTGTCTTAGCTTCTCCCTCAATTGAAACTGGAGTTAGTATTGATATTCAAGGACATTTTACTTCAGTTTGGGC
>JAKQYF010000395.1 GCA_023356535.1 Trichodesmium sp. MAG_R03
CTAACACCTAACACCTAAAACCTAACGCCTAACACCTAAAACCTAACACCTAACACCTAACACCTAATACCTAATTCTATTTTAACTTAACATCAGCTATTAATTCTCATTCTGATTTTTTTGTACAGTTCACTAAACAATTTTAAAGTTCCTTCCCAAGTTTTACGCTTCTGTTGTGAGGTAGTATTTTGGACTGTAAAACCAAAAATCAAAATTAAAAATGCTATGAGGATTATCCAAAATAAACCTACTTGATTTTGCCCAAAATTTTCCCCAAATAAACCTCCTATTAAAAATGCTATGGCAGCTATTACTGATTCTGTGAAAGATAATTTGCCTTCTTTGGGAGACTCTTGATTTTTTACTTCTTGTGAATTATTACTAGGAGTTTCCGTGGGTTCTACCTGTATATCTTTTTTTTCTTGAATTTGTTTTTCTAATTCTTCCTTTTCTTGAATTTGTTTTTCTAATTCTTTTTTTTCTTGAATTTGTCTTTCATATTCTTCCTTTGCTTCAATTCGTATTTCTACTTTTTGCAATAATTCTTTTAATCTCTTTCTCAATGAATCAATACCTGGAGGAAGATATTTTTTTGCTTGTTCATACTGTGCCTGAGCTTCTTCATATTTTTTCTGTTCAAAAAGTAAATCGCCACGTTTTAAATATACGATTGAGACCCATTCTTCTTCGTTTGTTGTCTTGTTAGCTCTTTCTTCTAATTTATCCAATAATTTAGACCGATCATCCCTAGAACTAATATCTTGTTTTGAAGTCTCAATTCCCGAACGGAAAAGCCGTAGTTGGTCTTGACTTTTTCTTGTGGAAATAAACTGTCTACCACTATCAATCATATCTAAAATACTATGGGCCCAAGAGGGGTCATAATTCCATCCCTGTACCAAATAAGGAATCCCATAATACCAGCCTTCTTCTTCATCCTTCCAAAACCAATAATAAATCCAATCAAAAATAATTTCACGATAATCTTGGTTATCAATCCATTTTTCTGCACTTTTGTTGAGACTGGATAATTTAAAACCATTCTTAGAGAGAAACCATTTTTCACAATAATTTCTTGCATTTTTGCAAAGTTCTTTTAATATTTCATAATCGTTGTTTCTGGTTAATAAATATTTCTTGAAGTAAAATTTATAGTTATCTTCTAATATTAATTCCGATGAAATAAATGAATATTTACTATTCAGTTGTGGCCCTAAAGCTAATAAATTTAACTCTTCTCCTATCATTTCCTGTAAAAAATCCTGATCGTAGCGACGCATTATAGTGAGAAGATAAATTATTCGTAAATCTTTATTATCTAGTGGATTTTTTTCTTTTTCTCTGACATGAATTAGAAATCGTTCACAGGCTTTTCCTATAATTTCTTGACTAGAAATTCCCCCTGGTTGAGTAATTTCTTTCAGTGGTACTCCGTCACGCCACTGAAGTGCGATTAAATTAACTACTAAGGGAATACCACCGCTAAATTTATCTATTTTATCTATGTCTGCAACATCATTAATTAGTTTTTCCGGAGCAAATTGTTGAAAATAGTCTTTTATATTATCCTTATCAAATTTATCAATAGAATAGTTTTGTATACAGTCTGGATCAAAAGTTTTATCATAGCCTTCAAAAGAACCTGGTGAAATGAATTGACCTATAGAATTAGCAGCCTCATAACGAATATCTTTATCTTCTTCTTGACTGAGCAATAAATCTGCTAATAATTCAACAGCTTTCGGATTATTATCTATTTTGCCTAAAGCTCTTACTACTTGTTTTTTAGTAATTGAATTTTCCTCCGTTGAATTTTGTGATGGTCTCAAAAATTCTTGACTGTATTGAAAAGTTAAGTAATCACGAATTAGATTATGACGAAATCCATAGATTTTTTTTTCTGGGTATTTTTCAAATATTAATTGTATATTTATAGCGAATTCAATAAAAATATATTGCTTTTTTTCTTCAGAAATAACAGGTTTAAACATCCTTAATAATATGTCGTTATTATCAGGTTCATAATCACCCATCATTACTACGGCAATTCCCCCTAGTTTATTTTTCAATTCTTTTAGAGTATAGGGAAAATCAACTTTTTTTGTGATTTTTAGTTTTTCTGTTTCTCGGTAATAGCCTTGTTCAATATATTTATCAAATAACTGTTCAATATTGCTAATGGCTTTTAAGTTTTGCGATTCAGTATTTTCCTCGCCATCAAAATCGTTGTAAACATCTAATAAAGTTTTTAAAATAAAAGGAGTACGAATTATTTTAGATATAGCTGGATTTATCCGAATTATGTTTAATAATTTTTCACGTTTTGTTTCATCTTCTATTATTTTTTTGTCTTTTAAATACTCTTCTATTTCTTTAATATCCAAACGTCTAAGTAATAATTTATCCGTACACTTAAATTCATTTTCCGGATGATTTTTGATAATTTCTTGATAGTCTCGAGAACGGCAAGTCATTATTACTGTAATTTCATAATTTGTATTTTCAAGAAACTGATTTAGTGCTTCGATAAATTTAACCCGATAATCTTGAAGAGAAGAATTAGGATTATTTTGGTCTTCTGGTACATTGAAGGGAAGCTCATCTAAACCATCTAGTAAAAGTAAAACTTTTCTGGCATTTATTTTAGCTTCTAAAATCTGTTGATCTAATTTAGTTTGTTTCAATAACCAACTAAAAATTGTATCTCTTGTTTCCTGCTCTTTTTGTTGTTGTTTTTCATCAGTATATTTCCAAGTATACCAAGTATATATTTCTGCAAATATAGGCAAGACAAAATTTACACTATTCAGCTGAATTCTCTTGGTTTGGCCGATTAATTTATCAGCCAATTTAATTAATGATATAGTTTTTCCACCACCAGGTTCCCCTTGTATTAGTAGCTGACCTTTGTATTTATCCAAATCATCTTCTTTAGGATTTGGCTTTTTTCGGAAATTTTGGTTATCAGTAAATGTCTCAATCTCAAAACTTCGAGAAAAAGGATATTGTTCACGGGCTTTCTTGTCTAATAATTCTTTAATTTTTTTCTCCGAAGCTTCTAAATACTGTGCTATATCATGCATGACTTATATTTATTAATTTGCAACTTGGTTGATTTTATTAAGTAATAAAAAATGGCTAAAAACTAAAAGAGAATTTTGTGGATTTGAGTTCCCCAGCATACTCCTGATAACTATTAAGTTTTTGAAGGTTTTACCTTGG
>JAKQYF010000396.1 GCA_023356535.1 Trichodesmium sp. MAG_R03
TGAGGAGATAGATATCACCTCAACAGTTGCCTCGCCAGAGAGTAGTCTGGAGAGAGAGGAAAAGTCCACTGAGATACGACAGGCGATCGCTAATTTACCAGAAACCTTGCGGGAAACTTTTATATTACATTTTTACCAAGAGCTGACCCATAAAGAAATTGCTCAATACCAAGGGATAACCTACGAAAATGTGTCCAGGCGAATATCTCGGGGGAGGAAACAGCTCAAAGAAAAGTTGAGCGGCTATTTTCAGGAGGATGTCATATCTAGTCCGGTTGAGGACTTACACTTTGGTGGAAAGAAGGCAGAAGGCAGAAGGCAGAAAGCCTTAGACTATGAGATAGCACCCTTTGAAGACCGGGCTGTGGAAACCACTTCTACACCAGCCAGCAAGGATTTGAACACTCCATATAACACTTTATACTCACATCTGGCACCAGTAAATAAATACTTAATAACGTTTTCTACACCAGCCAGCAAGGATTTGAACACTCCATATAACACTTTATACTCACATCTGGCACCAGTAAATAAATACTTAATAACGTTAATCAGAACCATTAATTACAGCACTCTAACAGTAGGCCTCTTGCCTAAATCCCGGAAGGGGGTTGCATTGGGGAAACTAAACTTTGATTTTCTGGGCAATCTGCCAGCGCCAATGCTATGGTGGCGGGACACTATGGTACGCAAACACCCCTACGACCAATTATTGACAAATGCCCATAATCAAAACTTCGACCCGTCCCCGCTCCTAACTAAGGTTATTCAAGGGGACAGGATATTAGTGGGAGATGGGGACAGCAATGGGCAAAATAAGATAGACATCAAAGAACTTATAACCCAAGTTGTGGGTTATGGGCTGCGGTTGCTTGCCTGGCCATTAGTATTTTGCAATTGCGCACAACAAATTGATACTACAATAAACGTCCCATCACAGAGAATGATTTGTAAAGAATGGTTAATAAACCCCCCTTTTTTGTGACAACTTTTGGAGGTTAACGACATCAGGACTTACGCAAAAACACTATATATAGCGCATGACAATTTCAACGAACTTCACTATATTCATGTGCGCAGAAGTAATGGTAAAATTATTATGAGGATATTGTCTGAAATGTCCATCAAAACTTCTACTTTATCTGATTAAATCCCAGTAATTTTACATAAAATTTCCATGTCAGAAATTACTATTAATTTACCAGAAGAAATTTTTTCTGCCCGCCGTTTAGCTCCTGAAGAATTTGTTCGGGATATGCGTTTAGCAGCAGCTATATATTGGTATCAAAAAGGGGAAATTTCTCAAGAAAAAGCAGCTCAAGTTGCCGGGTTAAACCGTCGAGATTTTCTGGCTAGTTTGGCAAGGGAAAAAATAGATGTGTTTAATGTTGATTTTAATGACTTACAACGGGAGTTAGACCGTGGCTGAATTTCCCGCAGTAAATACTTCACCCTTAATTTTTTTGACTCAAGCAAATTTGCTCGACTTCAAAGCCCGAGTAATAAACTGTTTTTGTAGTTCAGAATTAGTCGGTTTTTTCTTTCCTAGTTTGTACTTTTCCTGACAGCAAGCTAGACTATCATTCCAGACAACGCGGACACAACCTTCGGAGCCTTGCTAATTGCTGTTTTTGTCCCAATGTTGGATATATACGGTACTTAAATCTTGCTTTCATAGAATGACTTTTGAAGCTAAAAAGCAACAAGGACATAACCTGTGGAAAAAAATCAACTAAAAAGTCGCCCGCTTATGGGCGAGGCTTTAAACCCAATTTTTCGGTAATAAAAGACTCCATAAGATTGACATGGAAAAAACCTCATAGGTAGGCTGAGTACAGCCTAATTGTCTGTGTGTACTTTGTCAAGCTTTTCTTAGAATTATGCAGGTTTTTCAGCTTTGGGTTTCTTCTCAAAAACTTGGATGTTTGGCTGCTCTAGTTTAAATCCATTCTCCGTTCTTTCTCCCATTTTACCACTGATGGCTGCCACCCATAAGGGATAGTTTTCTGCTACAGTTGTTAACTTTTTAAATACCTTTGGTTTAACAGTTAAACTAACAATAATACCTTCACTATCCAATGTTTCTACCAACAGAACAGAATATATTGTCACTAACGACTTAAGTCAATCTTCAGTAGATGCTGTAGAATTTGAATCTCAAACTAGATGGAAAATTGAATAATTTCACAGAGAGATTAAGCAATTGACAGGTATTGAGTTTTGTCAATGTCGTCTCAGGGAAATTCAAAAAAATCACATAGCCTGTGCTATGTTAGTCTGGAATTTCTTAAAAAGATTAGCAGTAAAAATAGGAAAAACTATTTATCAGGTTAAACACGAATTACTCTCAGATTATCTGATTCAGGAACTGATGTTGACTTCAGAGTATAAAGAGGTGCGCAATAGCCCGCTACCATTGAAGTTTTTCCATATCCTGGTCCGGCTCCAATTAACACTCCATTTCCTTCATTTGGCAGTTTTTATGTCGGTAGACCACAATAGGGACGTTGCATGCAACGTCCCTACAAGGTTTTGGTTATGGCGATGTAGTTCATCAATTTGAAAAACGCTGTAAGGAAGTAGTTGTAAATCCTTTGATAACTAGAAGAATATCCGTTCTTAGAAACCTACGATAATCTATAAAAATCTATGATTATCTGTTCTATTCCTGCTTCATTCTGGCAACGTCGGCGTTATCCAGTCCACAAGCTGTCACGGACGAACTGCCCGCCATAGCTAAATTTAACGCTGCATTCAAGTCTCGTTCGCAGCTAAAATTGCAGTGTTCGCATTCAAAAACACGCTCCGATAACAACAGAGACTCTTTAACAGTTCCACACCTACTGCAAGTTTTAGAACTAGGAAACCATCTATCCACAATGGTTAACTTAGAACCGTATAACTCACACTTATACTCTAACTGTCTTCTAAACTCATAAAAACCCATATCAGCAACAGCCTTAGCTAGCTTGTGATTTGCCATCATTCCTGATACATAATGGTCTTCTATTACTATTTGACTGTGGTTTTTAGCCAAATAAGTAGTTAGTTTATGCAGTGTATCTTTCCTGATGTTAGCTATTCTATTATGTAACGATCGCTATTTTTAGCTGTGCTGCCCTCCAGTTATTGGAAAACTTAGTTTTATGCCTGTGATTGATATTGCAGTCGTGATAGTTTAGACTCTAGCTTTTTGTAAGATTTAGCACCATCA
>JAKQYF010000397.1 GCA_023356535.1 Trichodesmium sp. MAG_R03
TCCTTTTTGTTTCTTTTGGATGATTATAAATATATTCTAATACATTATTCATTTGGGGACAGCATATATATAATTGGGCACTACAATTTTACCTTAATTTCTATTTTGGAGAGGTCTAATGATGAAATCTGGTATAATCAGCTTAAAAATGTACTTAAAAATAAAAAATTAAATGGTATCTACGCCTCAACTAAAACGAGAAATTGGTGTGTTCGGCTCCATCCTTATGGGTTTAGGCTCAATTATTGGTACTGGAGTCTTTGTAAGTATTGGTATCGCTGTGAGTATTACTGGTTCATCGGTAATTATTGCAGTAGTGATAGGTGCTGTTGTTGCTACCTGCAATGCATTTAATAGTGCCCAGTTAGCAGCAAACCATCCTGTAAGTGGCGGTACTTATGAATATGGTTACAAATATTTAAATCATTGGTTGGGTTTTATTGCTGGATGGATGTTTCTATTAGCTAAAAGTGCTTCTGCTGCTACTGCTGCTTTAGGTTTTGCTGGTTATTTGCTTAATGCTTTTGGTATGAATAATCAAAGATGGTTGGTATTGACTGCTTTAACTGCTGTGGTTGTATTAACTATAGTTGTATTAAGCGGAATTCGTCGTTCTAATGTTACTAATATTATTATTGTTTCGATTACGTTATTTTCCCTAATTCTTTTTATTTTGGCAGGAGTGCCTCAAGTAGTCTTGTCTGGAGGGGAAAATTTAATACCTTTTTTTCCTGGGGATCAACCCATAGCATCTTTACTGCAAGCTGCTGCTTTAATGTTTGTTGCTTATACTGGTTATGGTCGTATTGCAACTTTGGGTGAGGAAGTAAAAGAACCACGACGTAATATTCCTAGAGCGATCGCTCTAACTATGATTTTTACCTGTCTATTATACATATCTACTGCTGTGGTTAGTGTATTTGTTGGTGAAGAAGTAATTCAAAAATTATCTCAAGCAGATGTAAGTCTAGCTGCACCTTTAGAAGTTATTGCCAAAGTAGGAATTTTCGGGTCTCCTGTTATTCCTAAGTTAATTACAATTGGTGCTATTACGGCAATGTTGGGAGTGCTACTAAATCTGATTTTGGGTTTATCGAGAGTTTTGTTAGCAATGGGACGGCGCAAAGATGTACCTAAAGTTTTTGCTATATTAAATAGTAAGCAAACTACACCCTATATAGCCGTGGTAGTAGTAGGAGTAGCGATCGCTTGTTTAGTTTTAATTGGAGATGTGAAAACTACTTGGTCTTTTAGTGCTTTTAATGTTTTAATTTATTATGCTATTACTAATTTTGCTGCTCTCCAACTTTCTCCAGAAGAAAGACTGTATCCTCAATGGTTAGGTTGGGTTGGTTTAGCTTCTTGTTTATTTTTAGCTTTTTGGGTAGAACAGCAAATTTGGTTAGTAGGTTTAGGATTCATTATTATTGGCTTAATTTGGCATAGTTTGATTCATAGATTTATAACTGATTAGATTCACAATTTTTCTTGAGTTCCTGTTTTTATTTATTTTTCCTTCTGCTTTTGAAAATAATAAAGGTTTACAGAATAAGGTTTCTCAATGTTAATTTTCTCCACTCTCACAAAAATTGTTAATGAATAATTTCTGCTACTTTAACGTAAAACTCCTATTTTTTTAAGTTGATCATCTAGTTGTCTCAAAAACTTTAAATCTGTCTCTGGTAAATACCCTCCACTATCCTTTTCTAAAAAACTAAACCCTTGCCTAAACTCATATCCACTTGCCTGAATAAGTACATCAAAATGACTAGGAATAATCTGCTGAAAATTCCACTTTGTCACCTTATCAACCCATTCCATGACCTGTTTTGGATCGCGATTCAAAATCAGAGTTTGCAATATAGGCGCTACTAACAACCGCCCATTCTGTCGTAATTGTGTAAAAGAACGCTGCCAGTCAGACTTCCACTGCCACGGTAAGAGACCAAAATATGCACGCTTCGAGCGATCGCTGGCTTTTCCCAAATTCTTCAACATTTCCCCGGCACGAACTACATCTAAAGCATCCACCTGAAAATATAATCCAAACAAACATATTTTTTGCCAACCTATACATCTATTTGTGGGAGTATCTTCTACCACATCAAACACATTATCTTTAGCATGAAACAATAATGGATATGGGTCTAAATGTAAAATGTCTGGTGGTTCAGCAGGTACAGACAAAACAGTGTCGACCGCCAGTAAAGTTTGGGATAGACTATGCCAGAATACTACTTCTGCAAAAGGTCTGATACCAATATCAAGAGGTCCGAGAGTCGCGTAGTCAAATTCTGCTGCAAACGGTGTATCTTGACTATTCACAGGAAGTAGGTATGTGCGGTTTCCTGGCAAACCCAACCAACTTAGGGGCAAATTTAGAGGAAAACTCCATTGGTTGGGAGTAACAAAAACTTCCGCCGTGGGGAATTTTCTCGCAAAGGGTCCTACATATACTTTATGTTCTAAGCCAGAAATAGTTGGTAGAATAATGTAGCGAACTTCTCCATATTTTTCTACCAATTCATTGACAAGGCCCACACATTCCCGCGTTGGTGCTATTGGAGCGTAGACAAATAGACCGCCTCCGATCATTCTTACTATTGTCATCCTAATTGGCACAGTAACATAAAAGATACCCTGAAGTTGGTCAAAAGTCCAAATTGTATCTTTAACTATTTCTTTTCTTAATGTCCGCCGTTGTCCATAGGGATATAAAGGTAAAATAGGCCATAGCGGCCATGAACAATCCCTAGAATTCAAATTCTGCTGTTGTATTTGTTTCCCTGAATACACCTTATAATACAGTTATTTATTATGGTTATTAAATTATACTCGACAGTGCAAAGTTATGATCAGCTTAATTTCACCAATTTTAGGTGACGAGCAGGTAATACTAGATTGACTGTGAGTTAACCCTCACGGGGTGACAAGTAAGCTTAATGCTAGATACAGTAATCATTTTAGACAATAAGTTGAATAATAATTCAATTAAAAAAGAATGCGATTTTGAGCTTGGGAAGTAGCGATCGCCAATTTACTCTTATCCACCATCTGTGTTGAATAATTATTCAAGCTAAATTATAATATAATATTATTAAACTCCTCACATAAATTAATTTATTGTTAATCAAAAATTATAGTCTAATTAACCACTTTATTCATTGCTTTGAGTCCC
>JAKQYF010000398.1 GCA_023356535.1 Trichodesmium sp. MAG_R03
ACTTTACTGCTTCGTGGTCACATAAACCTACACCTACTTTGAGAGTATCTTCTAGATGCAATTTAGGGTTATCCGAAGGGTCAATAGCAGCAGCAATACCTCCCTGAGCATAGTTACTTGAGCCCATGTTTATAGTATTTTTAGTAACTAAGGCGACTCGCAGATGAGCAGGTAAACAAAGAGCCGCATAAAGTCCTGCGGCACCTGAACCTACTACTATAATGTCAAAGTAGGAAGAAATACTTGAAGATTTTAATCTTGGCATCTGTAAAGGTATATTTTGATATACAATAACTTAGTGTACAACATTTTTTGAACAAGTCTTTTCTTGGGTTGATTTAAGGGAATATTTATAATAGGACTTACCCATGCATATCAAATCACACACCATCTGTAGGGGCTTTCCGGCCGCGCTTGCTCTGAACATGAAACCCCTCTACCAGACATGGTAGTTCTGCGTAAGTCCTGTATAACTAAATTGACTTGCAGATTAATCCACCCTCCTAAATTAAAGAGGGAACAGAAAAGGAGATTCCTCACTGCGTAAATATGAGAAATATCATAATTCTTTTCTGAAAATTCGTCTACTTTTTTTAGGCTTTTTTTATAGAAACAAGAGTTAGGCAGTACCTATATATGGTTGATTTTGCTAATTATTCATGTCTGGATAATTAGTGATCAAAAAGTATATGGTTTGTAGTAGGGCAAAAGCCCTTAAAATATATACCTTAGGGCTCTGGTCTTACTACAAGCTTTAGTGGACATAAAGATTGATGATCTACCTACAACTGAGAAAACCATCAGTTCACTATTCAGTGTAATCTAGGGAAATTCCTGCATTACCTAACTCTTGTCTGAGGTCTTCTATTGCTTGATTAATTGCTTTAACTACTTCTTCTTTGAAACTACTACAGTAACAAAGAGTCACCTGAAATTTTGTATCTATGTCAAACTTTTTAGCTCTTGACTTAATATATATTTGAGGATTTTTTTGAGAAACAGCATTTAAAATAGGAGTAATAAAAGATTCATCCTTACTATCAATAATTACAACTTTCTCTAAAAAGAAATTTTCCCCAAATTTTTCTTTCAGAATAGGTTGCAAAGAATTATCAAATATTTCTTTAAGTTCTCTAGGTACACCAGGCAAGCTAATAATTATGCTTTCTTTTACCTTTGAAATTACTGCTGGGGCGGCTCCCACAGGGTTGTCTATCGGAATTGACCCCGTAGGTAAAATTCCCATTTTCCCTCGTGCTGGCGTCATTTTTGCATCGTCTACATATCCTTTTTTAGCAAATTCTTGATATTTTTGATTCACAAAAGTGAGTGCTGCTTTATTTTCTGCCAAAGGCCGATTTATTCCTTGAGCTATAGCTTCAAGAGTCATATCATCAACTGTTGGCCCCATTCCTCCTATTGTAAAAATTACCTCTGTTTTCCTTTGCAATGCCCATTGTATTTCTGTAGCAATTGCATCTAAATTATCCCGGAGGATTACGGAGCGATTTACTTGTCCTCCCATACCGGTAATTTTTTTGATAATCCAGTTAGTATTAGTATCTAGTACATCTCCAATTAAAAGTTCGTTTCCTATTGCTAATATTTCTACTTTCACCATATTTTTGGTTTTATACAAAAATTCTATAAGTTTAGGGAACATGGTTCCAACGTTGAACTGCCTCTGCAATACGTTTTCCAAAGAGGAAAGCGGTTAAGCGATCGCCTGGAGCAAGAGCAAGTTTGGCTTCCTCTCCACTCATATCTATACCCTGGCCCATCACTCCTAAAAACGACCCCAGACGATTCACACCATCATCCTTTTCCAGATATTGACTTGGTAAATCCCCTACGTTTACCCAAAGCATACCATGTTGGGCTGCATTGATTGCTAAGTAAATCAGTGTACTTTGTTGATCACCACTAGGGCAACTCCCATGGGTAAAACCAGCAGCTATTTTATCTTTCCATCCTTGCCTAAACCAGACCTCACTGGCAGCATCTATAAATAGCTTAAACTGACCAGCTACACCTCCCATATAAGTTGGCGAGCCAAAAACAATAGCATCAGCCTGGTTAAGCTTTTCCAATATTTCTGCATCTTGCCAAGCTCCTTTAATAATCTGCTCTTCGACAATTCGCAATAACTCAACTTTCATTCCTATCACCTGAGTAGCACCTTCAGCTATAGCTTCAGCCATTAAGTGTGTTTTACCTGAACCTGAAAAATAGACAACCGCCAAATTAGACATAAATTATTACCTCAGTTAAACTATCTCAGCCAATCTATATGAGCTTCTCTGATTTTGTTGAAACCATTCTATCTAAACTTATGCAGCACAAAGTGGATCTAACATCCATTAAAATCTGTCCCAGATAATTCTTACCACTGCCATCTTTTCCAATACCCCAATAGTAATCTCCAATATCTTCTTGAATAATCATTTCGTCTTCTGTTCCCAGCAGTATTTTCCTAATATCCCCATGGGTCCGAAACTTTTGGAGTATAGCTCGTTGCATCACATCATATTTGATTTTTTTCCAGTCACTGCGGCAAGGAAAAGCGTGCCCCAGTTTAGCAGATGCTGCTGGAGTTTTTGCTAATCGGATTGTTTCGGCATGGGCAGTGCCAGCAAATTTCTGTGCTTGATAATAATGCTCTGATGTCTGCCACCAGAGACCGTCTAATTCAAAACCGTGCAGGGAGAAGTTACAGAAACAACCGTAGGGTTTTTTGTCAGCAGTAAAAAAGTAAATGGTCATAGTTACTAGAAATTAAGTCATCAAATTTTACAAATAAATTGTAGATTACATTACCATAAAACTCTCAGTCAGTCAAGCTAATAGAAAAGTAAAATTTTACCTATAACCTATGATATTATACTGTGATTCTGACTGTCAGTAATTTAAGGTTTCTAGATTTATGTTAAACCAAGTCCGCTTTGCCACCTTTAATGCATCTCTCAACCGTACCGAAACAGGCCAATTAATTCAGGATCTTTCCACAACAGAAAACGAACAAGCGCAGAAAGTAGCAGAAATTATTCAAAGAGTTAACCCTGATATTTTATTAGTTAATGAATTTGATTTTGACTCAGAAGGAATAGCTACGGATTTATTCCGAGATAACTATTTACAAATAAGT
>JAKQYF010000399.1 GCA_023356535.1 Trichodesmium sp. MAG_R03
TAGGAGTAGATAGTCTTGGCTTTCCTTTTTTTGTCCATTGTACCAAAGCATCAGTTTCTGATGACATGGGATTAATTGAAATGTTGTCACACAATATTGATTACTTTAAATCTAAACCTGTAAATATTCCTAAAATTACTATTTTACTTGACCATGGATATCACCCCGAAAAAATCACACAGGAATTAGAGAAAATTTATCCAGGGATTATGGCTAAGATTAGATTTCAACTATCATCAAAACCATCAAAAGCACAGAAAAAACAGGAAGGAAAAACAGGATTTGTTCCAGTCAAAGCTAGGTGGGTGATTGAAAGAACTAACTCCTGGATGGAAAGGTGTAAAAGCTTGACTAAAAAAATTGATGCGAACCCTGGAAAATGCTACTGCTAAGATTAACCTTTGTTTTATTCGACTGATGCTTAAGAGGTTAGCGATCGCCTAATTTTTAAAAGATACCAAATGGGTTCTATATGTCTTTTTCACACCTATGTCTATTAACTAGGTACTCTGATATCGTAGTTTATCCTGCTATAGCAATCTTAAATCTTTACCCTGATTTTAGCGAAAATCATTGATTTTTTTCAAATTCTCAAGTATATTATTATAGGATTTATGGCTAAAATCTATATATAATGTATTTTTGGTAATTATTTCAAATTTTTACACTACGATTAGTGCCTTGGCGTAAGTGCTGTATTAATCATAAATATCTTTAAATAGTAAAAATTAAGCTCTCTTTTTTAATTTTACCAACAAAAAGAGCTCTTTGATTTTTTTAGCGATCGCCGAGCATGAAAATGCCTTGCTTTTTAAGCTAGAGGGATCATAAATGTACCTCATAACTGTGGGAAATGCTATATGTTATAATTAGGACTTACCCATGAACGCTATTGATAGGGTGTGTTTTGCTGACGCCAAGCGGAGCGAACGCTTCGCGACTTGAATTGCATACTTCGTAACGGACCAAGGCTCTATATATAGTACCTTTGCGTAAGTCCTGATAATGATTAGCCATTTAACCTGAATTTGGTAATTGGCCTAGTTAAACTAAATTGAAGTATAATTATAAGTGCTTTGTGGGCTTGGAGGAAATGATAAAGTGGATGAACTAACAGCAGCACTGGAATTGGCAACAGAAGAGGAGTTACAACAGTTAACAGGACTTTTGTTTGGGCGCGGGATCAATCCTTTGGATTATTTCCAAACTCCTCTAGCAATAGATGTACAAAGTCGGGATCGCGATGCTTGGTTAGATGCATTAGATCAGAGGTTTCGTTATCTGGCAGCAAATGGTATGACAGTATTAGGGGGACAGACTCAGAAAGTAACTTATCGGCAAGTTTTAATCAAGATATGTGGTTATCTAAAAATTCCTTATTCTCAAAAACTTTCTACTACAGATTTAGAAGCAGAGGTATTTCTTCATGTTTTAGGTCGAACCTGGAAACGTTTGCCCAGATCAGAACGGGATGTTTTAAGCCAAAATATACAAAATCACCTAGCTAAGTGTAACTTTCCTCAGCCGCTACCAATATCAATACACAATAATCCACTAAGTTTATTATTTAAAGGTAGTACGGCTTTTGCCGTCAATTCGGTGTTGAAACCGATATTACTGAAGCAGCTGGCTACTCAATTCGCCATTCATTTTGCTAAATATCAAGTGGCAAAAGGAGCATTAGCCAGAGGTGGAGCAACAGTAGCAACTCAGTTTCAAAGTCATATCGCTATGCAAATGGCTAATCAAGGGATGGCTATTAGCATGGCTCGTTATGGGGCACTACGGACAGCTTTAGGATTTTTAGGCCCGATGTTGTGGACTTGGTTTTTGGCAGATTTGGGTTGGAGAGCGATCGCTACAAATTATGGTCGTGTGATTCCTGCTGTTTTTGTTTTGGCTCAAATTCGGTTGTTGAATTAGAGATAGTGGTGTATAAGTAGTGATTTGTCAAAAAAATAGGACTTACGTATGAATACTATTGATAGGGTGTGTTTTGCTGACGCAAAGCTCGCTAACGCTTCGCGACTTGAATTGCGCGCTTCGTAAGGGGCAAAGGCTCTGTATATAGAGCCTTTGCGTAAGTCCTGAATAAATAAGTTAGTATAGCGCTACGCGCAAGTCAAAAGTGAAAAGTCAACTACCCCCAAACCCCCACTGACCCCCCAAAGGGAAAAGTCAAAAGTATTTCCCTAACTGAATTTTGACTACGGAAATACTCCGCAAACAGGATTTACCAATGCCCGAAATACATAGTACTATATTTTTATCAGCTGTTAAAGTTTAAATCTCTATAGTACGGGCATCTTGCCTGCTATCACCATGCTTGTAGTGTAGGTATCTTGCCTGCTAATAGACCTCTCCCAAAATACTGATTTTGGAAGAGCAGGGCAAGGGGCAAGATAACCTTTTCTGGAGATACCTAACAATGTACCTGACTGAGATGAAATTCGCTATAACTTTTAACTTCAGCAGTGCACCCTACTCAACCAGAATTACAAAAACTCACGCCCCATATAAGGTTGCAAAAGCTCTGGAATTTTTACACTACCATCAACCTGTTGATAATTTTCCAAAATAGCTGCCATAGTTCTCCCGACTGCTAAACCCGAGCCATTCAGAGCATGAACATACTGAGTACCTTTTTTCTTTCTTTCCTTAAATCTAATATTCGCCCGACGTGCCTGAAAATCTCTCACATTAGAACAACTCGAAATTTCCCGATAAGTTCCTGATGATGGCAACCACACTTCCAAATCATAACATTTAGCTGCGGAAAAACCTAAATCTCCACTACACAATTCTAAAATTCTATAAGGTAACTTCAGTGCTTGCAAAATAGCTTCTGCATCTGCTACCAATTTTTGATGTTCCTCTTCAGAGGTATCAGGATGTACAATTTTTACCATCTCAACTTTATTAAATTGATGTAGTCGGATGAGTCCTCTAGTATCCTTACCATAAGCACCAGCTTCTCGACGAAAACAGGGAGTAAAAGCACAATGATAAATAGGCAGTTGTTCGGAACTCAGAATTTCATCCCGATAAAGATTCATAGTTGAAACTTCCGAGGTAGGTATTAACCAAAGGTCATCTGCA
>JAKQYF010000004.1 GCA_023356535.1 Trichodesmium sp. MAG_R03
TTTGCAGGTGTAAATTCTCTCATAGAACCTTTAGAAATAGGCATTCCAATAGTTACAAAAGATGGCAATTCATTCCGTTCTTTAATGGGTAGTGCATTGTTGCGATCGCTCTCTATTCCTGACCTAATAGCTAACAGCGAAACAGAATATATTGATCTAGCTATTAAATTGGCAACTAATTCAGAATTTCGCCAACAAAAACGGCAAGAAATTCAGGAAAAAATGCAGCAAAATCCGGCATTTTTAGACAGTCGTAGTTATTCTGCAGAGATAGGTGAATTGTTCCAAGAATTATTTCAAGAATGGCAAGATATTCATGCACCAAAAACTATAGAATCTCAAGACAATAATTCTCTAACTTCTGAATTTATCAATCGTTTAGTTGGTTGTGTCAACCTGTACAAAATTGACCCGACTGACCAATCATTAATTGCAGAATTACGTCAAATTCGTAAACAAATAGCTGATTTTTGGTTAGATACAAATCCCCAAAAATTAGAAATTATTTATCAAGGTAAAGTTCAACAAACATATCTAACTTTATTATCAAGTGGGATTCAAAACGAACCTCAAACGGAAGAAGAAGAAAAATTTCTCAAAGAATTAGCTGATACAAGCATGGGTTTAACTAACCCTAAAGCTATTAATGCACTTTTAGGGGGGATGCTATATTTTCCACCAGGTAAAATGTTAGTTCGAGATGCTAAAAATCGTTTGCCTGAATGGTTAATTAATGATTATAAACGGGTATTTGAAAGTAGAGAAGTTGCACAGCAGTTGGAAAAAGCTTTTCAAACTAAGTCACCTCATTTGTCAGAAGATTCTATCAGTCGAGATTTGGTAAGCAAACCCCTAAAAGCTGCTGAAGCTCAAACTGAAAAGAATATAGTTGTAACAGAAAATAAGGCAGAGAATTTAGATTCTGCCCACCAAAATTTTCTGAATCAATTATTAGGTAGTGTGAATCTTTATTATATAGATCCCTCTGATGAATCTGTTGTTAAAGAGTTGCGTCAACTTCGTAAACAAATGGCTGATTTTTGGATAAATTTAGAACCACAAAAGCTAGAAAACTTTTACTTAGGTGAGATGGGTAAAGGTTATCAAGCACTACTTAATAGTGGGATTCAAAATCAATCCTTAATAGAAAGTGAACAGGCATTTTTACAACAATTAGCTACCCAACTTTCTGAAGGAATAGAAGCGCCGAAAGCGATCAATTATTTACTAGCAGCAATTTTATATTGTCGTCCAGAACAATTACGAATTGAGGATGTAACTAAGTTACCTCAATGGTTACTCTCAGACTATCAAAAGTTTATTGGAAATTGATATCCCTGCTAAGTATGAGTATTTATAAATTTCCCCACCCTATTTGTGTAGCAGTATAGTTATTCTCAGCTGATAGCTGATAGCTGATAGCTGATAGCTGACCTAAAACCAATCTTCTTTGTCAGTATTTTTATTTTTATATGCTTGGCCTTTCCGATGAATTTCACGAGTTTTTTCATAAAGTTTTTCTTCAGTTAGTTCCCACTTTGACAAGACTTTCTCTAGGTCTTCCTGAATATCTTTTGCTCCAGGAAAACATCGATAACGAATTTTTAATCTTGCTAATTCTGCTAAGTTATAGGGAATATGTTTTTCTTTTAATAGAGTATCAACTATTTGTCTATCTTTATGATATTGGGGATGCTGTTGTTCTTCTGAATTCATAAAACTAAGGAAGAAGAAAAAAGAAAGAAAAAGGGTTCAAGTAATTCAATAATAAATCTTTCAAACTTCTAGCAAAACCTATTTGGTAGCCCTACTAACATAACAGTAGATGTGGATGAACAAAGCTACAGCAAGGGAGCAAGATGCTCCCACTGCCTTTTTCCTTAACCAAAATAATTACAATAGATTCAGCTATTGAGCATTTAAACCCACATTTTGTAATTCAATAATACTACACAAGTATTTTTTACAAAAAAGGTCGATTACAGCCTCTGTTATTACTAATAAATATCAATAGCTTCTTGTATTAATTAAAATACTTACTAAGCTAATAAAAAAACCTGAATCCCAGGAAATTCAACCTAAAAATAATATTACTAATTTTTGCAACTAGACATTAGATTCTTCCACTTTTGAAAATGACTATCTTGATGATTATTGTGATTATTATAAACTAAACTTGGCTGAATTTCTAAAGCCTTTTCTTGAAAAAAAAATGCCTCATAAAATCTGCCCTCTTGTTCTAAAACCTTGCCTAAATTCCAATAAGCTACTGCTAAATCAGGTTTCATTGTAATTGCTTTTCTATAATTAATTATTGCTGCATCAATTTGCCCTTGTTTAAAACACATACTGGCTAAATTAACAATAGCTTCAATAAAATTTGGATTGATTTTTATTGCCAACGAATAAGCACGAATAGCAGCATCTATTTTATTTTGTGCTTGCAGAATGTTCCCCAAAGTTTTGTAGACTGGAGCAAAATTTGCTTGTTTTTTTAATGCTTTGTGGCAAAGAGCGATCGCTGATGTAAAATTTCCGTGGCTATAATAAGTCTCCGCTAACCTATTAATCGCATCAACATCATCTTGCTCACTTTTCCAAAACTCTAAGTCATCGTTTTTTACTTGACTTAATTCAGTATAATTTTGAGATTTATTATTCTGTTGAAAAGTTTTTTTATCTTGTAAATTTTGATTCATCTTATAAAAGTTAAGCAGGTCAACACAATTAATTACACATTATTATTACCAATTAGGGCTTGCTGATGAAATATTAAAGCATTGATACATAAAGGTTTCAGAATTTTTAGGAGCAAAAAAAGTGTCTAGTTTTCGGTCCTGAGAGATCAATTTGTTAGTATTTTGGTCGCTCCCTAGGTATAAAAATCAAGGTACAAATATATCCGACTACCTCCTCTATCAATTTCTCGTTCCTCTGTAGGGACGTTTCGCTACGTGACATGAACGCATTTTTGTTATGTAACACCCCTACATCTCCTCCTGGAAGATATTAGGGGTGGGCCCCCTACTACCTGAAAAAGACTTTTTCAGCAAGCCCTAATTAAAGCAGTTTCATATCACTTAAATTCTGCTTTTACCGAAAAATTGGGTTTAAAGTCTCGCCCATAAGCGGGCAACTTTTTAGTTTATTTTTTTTCACAGTTTATGTTATCATGCTTTTTAGTTCAAAAGTCATTCTATGAAAGCAAGATTTAAGTACCGTATATATCCAAAACTGGGACAAAAACACCGATTAGCAAAGCTCTGAAGGTTGTGTCCACGTTGTCTGGAATGATAGTCTAGTTTGCTGTCAGGAAAAGTACAAACTAGAAAAGAAAAAACCGACTAATTCTGAACTACAAAAACAGTTTATTACTCGGGCTTTAAAGACTGAGAAAAGAGTTTGGCTTTCACTTATTTCTGCCCTTGCCACTACAGCAATCTTTAAATGATTTAAACTAGGCTTATAAAAACTTTTTTAAATCAACTCAAGGCAACAGGAAAGGTAAACCTATAAGACCTCCTAAATTTAAGAGGAGAGTGTCATTGCCAACAGCTAGATTTAGAAAGGGTGTATTTAAAGTTGGTCAGCATAAAGTTTACGTAAGCTAAAATAGGAAAGCTGAAAATTGTGTGGTCAAGGGAACTACCCGCTATTCCATCATCAGTAACAGTGATCAAAGATTCAGCTAATCGATATTTTCTAAGTTTTGTAGTAGAAGTTTTGCCCGAAGCATTGCCTAAAACTGATAATTCAGTAGGTTATAGATTTAGGAATTAAAACTAAAGCGAGCTGTAGGGACGTTTCACTACGCGACATGAAACGCATTTTTGTTATACAACGTCCGTACATGGTAAAAAAATTGATGGACCAAAACCACTAAAGAAACGAATGCTCGAAGTACCGAAAACTAAGTAAGTCATTATCTAAAAAAACTAAGGGTTCTAAAGGATATGAAAAAGCTAGACTGAAAATAGCTAAATTTCATGGCAAACTGAAAGACACAAGGATAGATTTTCTACACAAATTATCTACTGAAATGTCTGTGAAAACCAAACAATTGTTTGAGAAGATTTGAACGTTTCTGGAATGGTTCAATATCAGTTATTATCTACAGCAATTTCTGAAACATGGCTGGAGAACATTCAGAACATTTTTAGAATGGGTTTGCACAAAAATATGGTTGTGATTTCAGAGTGATAAGTCTTTGGGAACCCACATCTCAAATTTGCTCTTGTTGTCGATTTCAAGGTGGAAAATTAGATTTATCAATTCATGAGTGAGAATGACGTACATTGTGGAAGTAAACACGATAAAGACGAAAATGCAGCAATAAATATATTAGTCGCGGGTGGGCATACCGAGACTTTAAATGGACAGGTCGGTAAGCAGCCAGACTACTGTCAAAGTAGCAGCAGCCTGTGATATGTCAACCCGCCGAGGGGTTAAGGCTTCGTAGAAAACCCAGTGCCTTTAGGCCGGGGAGGATGTCAACTTTGCCACAACATCAGGAATGCTAATCTCCATTTGAATTATCCTCCTCATCACAGTATTCTAAAAAATTTTCTGGAACTATTTTCAATTCTCCAGACTTAAATCTATCTATTGAAGCCCAGAGCGCAGTTTTTTTTCGTTCCTTCTCCCAAAAAGCTAACTCCTCTATTTGATAAAACTTACGGTCAGCAAAATCACATTTATATAATTGAATTAACTCATGTCCCTCCTCTCCATCAAACATAAAAATATTTTCTATACACCCCAAATATTCAATGTTAGTCAACTCAGCTTCAATCTCTTCTTTAAACTCTCTGTGTAAAGCATCGCGACTATATTCTCCAAAATCAACACCTCCACCCATAACCCGATAAAAAGTTTCCTTTTTTATAGAATCATAACCTTGAGAAAGAAAAAGGCGATCGCCATCTCTAATTAATCCCAAAGCTAGTACCCTAATTTTATTCTTTTGACTCATAATTTTCTCATAGAAACAAAAAGGAAAATACAATTAATTGTCATCATAAAAACCATCTTCATACTTATTTTCTGGTACAGGCCAATCTTCATTTTGACCACCAATAATCAGTTTTTCTATCTTGACTAATTCTTCGCTTAATTGTTGAAAACTATTCACCAAAATATCAATTGCTAAAGCATCGCTAGTTCCCAAGTCAAACCAACAACGACCCCATAATCCTTCATATTCTACATCTCCCATATTGTGCATAACAGCCATCATACTTTGACTAGCCACATCCTGGCTATATTCCATATAACTAATCTCTATTCCTGCTTCTTGAACTTGTAAATTTTCAGCATTAAACCCACCCAATTTTCCCAATAAAAACCATGAATCAAATAGTTCTTCTATGTAATGTTTTTCTGTTATAGAAGGAACAGTGCTAAACTCTAACCAAATCCACACATTAAAAGGGTTAAATTCGCGAAATTGTACTTCCATAAATATTTCAGTAGAGTTTGCTGATTAAATTTCATACCATTAACATATAAAGGCAATTGCCTTTTAGGTCGAAAAAGGTGCAAGCTTTTCAGTTGCTCAAGGTCACACATGTTAGCATTTTGGGCAGAATAATTGCCACAAAATCAACGGACAAATATATATGACCACCTCCTCTATAATTCCCATTTATCCTGATTTCTATCCTCACTCATAAGACTTTTTTAGCAAATCTGAAGTAGTCATACAAAATAAATATTCCTTATTAAGATAGGCAAATCTGTATTGCGGGCATAAGGGATTAACCTATAAATATCATTACATCTATAGCACTATCTGAGTTTGGAATTTGCGAAGAGGCGGTAATTTTGGAGGTCCCCATATACCTGAAGCATTTCTAATTGCATCTCGCATCGAGTCACAAGGTCGTTTTCCATCATCTATATTATTAATATTTTTACACTGTTCAAAAAATATTTGTGCTATCAAACGTTTTGGCATTTTGTCTGACTTTACTAAAGCTTTATCAAAGTTTTTGTCAGCTTCTTTTCTGAAAGATAAATTATTGTCTTGTTCCTGAGCTTGAGCAACTAAAATTTGTGCTTTTAGGTAATGTATCTCTGGATTTTCTGGAACTTCTAACAAAGCTTTATCTACATATTTTAAAGCTTTTTTGATATTATCTAAATCTCGATAAGCTACTGCTAATCCTCGATAAACTAAATGATGAGGATAAGCTTTGTATTCTAATGTTTCTATTGCTTTAGTAAGGTCAAAAAATGGCAAATTCACCGCCAACATTAAATCCATATATCCTTTCAGCAAATTTAACTCTGGGTCCAATGAATTTATTCTTTCTGCTGCCTCAAAATGACTAAAAACTTTTCTGAGTTTTTCTAAAGCTTTTGGAGCTCCTTTTAAGGTGCCTTCAGCAGATATAATATAAGCACCTTCTAAAAAATAACCTGTTGCAGCATAAATATTACCACGGACTGGATCAATTGCAATTAAGTTTTCTGCTACTTCAGTAGTTTTTTGGGCATACAGTTTTAGTAATTCCCAATTTTCATCTAAGTAATGCAATGAAGATATCATGGCATAAACAAGAGGCTCATCTATCTCTTCAAATTCAGCTATTTTAAGATGATTTATTGCTTGCTTATAATTTCCTTCTTCAAACATAGCTTGAAAAGCTGCTTCGGTTTTTTCTCCGATTTTAATAGGATTTATTTTACGAAATGGGTCTCCTATTGCTGGACTTACCCAAAAGCTTAAACTTATTAAAGTAGCACTATAAAAAACTGATATTTGTTTCAATACTCGAAACTGTTTACACCAACTAAATAATGTTTTTAGCATAAATTATTTTAAGACTAACTATGATTTTAAAACTTTATTTCGTCAATATTAATTAACTAAACAATGCGAAGTTCTAGGAATAATTATTGCTAGATAAGGCTTTTAACGATCTCAACATGAAAAAAATCTCTCGAAAAAATTGTAGGTGTTGTCAAGCTTGTCCAGTAATACTTTCAGCATTGAAAGCCAATCATTTTTTAGAAGAACTTTGTCCTCTTCAGTAATTAATATGAGAACTGGTATACCAATCCTAAATAGGTTGTAACAATGAAAAAATTTGAAATAAACTCTCAAAGTCTTGTCCATTAACCATTGCCTCCAAAAATATTCTCAAAAAGTTGCCAGATTTTTGACATGAATAAAATAGGATTGCTATATAGCTAATTTTTATAGGATACTAAATCCAGATAAAATATAACATAAGTTTAGAATAATTGCTGATTGTAAATAGCAAAATCAAGATATCTAATAAACTTAGGAATGAGGATTTTATTATTTACACAAGTTAAATTGACTAAACTCCATATCATCTGAGCTCTTTCAAAAAAAATCTGGACTTTATTTAATTCTAATTCCTTCGTGTAGAGTGGTTAAAATAACCTGTCAGTTACAACATCTTGAAAGTCTTATTCATCTCTACTTTAGACTTTTGACCAACAAATGAGGTCCTAAGCTTCCACTTTTAAGGGGATTAAAACAATATTTAGGATTTTAAGCCTTCTGCTTTAGTCGGAGGGACTGATAACTGATAATTGAAATGACCCAATGATATCTAAATGCTATATCTCAAAAACTTGTATTATCATCCAGCAGCTAGTACCATTCCTATCCTGACAAATATCAATATGGAACTAGCACCTCAACAAATGGGTCTAATTATTGGTCGTAGTGGTTCGGGCAAAACTACATTATTAGAAATATTAGCTGGTCTAGCTAAATGCTCCAAAGGAGAAATATACTGGCGAGAGCAAAAATTAACCTCTGAAAATTTGCAACAACTGGGTGGTTTAGTATTTCAATTCCCAGAAAGACATTTTTGTGGCGGTACTATTCTAGAAGAATTACGATTAGGTCATCCAGAGTTACGACCAGAACAAATATCTTCTGCCTTAGAAGAAGTAGGACTTCAGGACTTGCCATTAAAGACGTCGCCCCAAGCATTAAGTGGAGGTCAGCAACGTCGTCTCGCCTTGGCAGTACAATTAATTAGACAACCTCATCTATTAATGCTAGATGAACCAACTGCTGGATTAGATTGGTCAATACGGAAACAATTGGTCAATTTACTGGCTAAATTAAAAAATCATTGGAGTTTGTTGGTTGTCACCCATGATTCTAGTGACTTTTTACCCATAGCTGATAAATGTTGGACTTTAGATAAGGGAAATTTGGAGAAGTCATAGGAAAATAACATCATATTTTTTCCTAAATAACAACAACTTCCTAAAATATAGGGTATTAAATTTGTCACTGAAACTGTATATATCGAAACCAGTATAATTGGCTATCTAACTATCACAGCGAGTAATAATTTAATTCTGATGGCTAATCGAAAAATTACTATGAATTGGTGGGAAAAATGCCGGAGTCAGTTCACAATTTACATCTCTCAGGTAGTTTTAGATGAAGTAGCTGAAGGAGATACCGAAATAGCTACTAAGCGACTGGAGATTTTGCAAGATTTTCCCTTACTTGGATTAAATTTAACGGTAGAAAACTTAGCCAAAAAATTTTTGAGTCTCAGCAACCTTCCCCCTAAAGCTGCTAATGATGCGTTACATATTGCCCTGGCTACAGTGTATGGTTTAGATTACCTTTTAATATGGAATTGTAAGCACATTGCTAATGCCCAGATTCAGAAAAAATTAGGACAAATTAGCCTGGAATTTGGATATTCTCTACCAACTATTTGTACACCTTTGGAGCTAACAGGAGATTGAATAAATATGTGGGATAATGAAGTATTAGCAGAAATTTATAAATACCGAGAAGAATATGCTAAATCCTTTAATTATAATTAACACGCTATGGTTGAAGATTTAGAAAAAAACAAGCTGCTCGTGGTAGACAAATCATTTCTACACCAATCAAACCTACTCAACAAAAAAACAAATCTTTAGTTCAAACTTCAAATTCTGTACAGTAGTGAAATTCAACAAAACTTTACTATAATATGGACTCTTATATTTAAAAGACTGAATAACACCGATGCTACCAGATTTGATATTAAAGGTAAATTTTATTTAGATTAAAAACTATGAATCATCTGAAATCTGAACCTCAATTTGCGGTTTGTATTAAAAATAAAGATTCTTCTGCTTCTTTGGAATTACATAAAATTTATGTGGTTTTAACTGATGAAGAGAGAACAACAGATAGCGATTTAAGAATAGTTGATGAAAGTGGAGAAGATTATCTTTATTTCTCAACGTCTCAGTCGGATACGAATTATTTGTAGTTTCGTGGTCATCCCATTGCACTATCTGAGACACCTCAGCATTAAAGCGACGAACATTTTCATCCAACAAATTATAGATATAATTACCCCGAAACTTCCGCAAACTTTCCGCCACCTTAGACTTTTCCGGCGTAGTTAAATTTCGCCAAATACTACCATCCTCTAACTGAACCTCAGATTGTATCGGCCCATATGGATAGATATAATCCCCACAATGAATAAAAAAGTCTGGATTAACCTGTCTAATAGTCTCATAAATTTTCATTCCCCCACACTCCACATTAATACCCCAACCAAGACATGCCGTATCTCCAGACCAAGCAAACAAAATATCCTGCCCTGGTTTTGGCACAGTGCGAAATTTACCAAGAACCGGAACACTAAAAATGTTAGTATCTGACAAGTCTTGAAAACTCACACGATAGATATATCTGCTCCGAAGTAGGTAAACCAGAAAGATTAACTTTGGCTGTAAAATCTGTAGTTTCTAAAGCAGCAGGCACGACAATTTTCTGGGCATTTTGGAAAGATTCGTTAGTGGCATATTCCACCTATCATTCGAGTTGGGCGATCGCTCCGACTCCTAACTACTGCCTTTCCTCTAACACAAAGATCTCCACTAGCAACTCCATAGGGAATTTGAGGGCGCATCTTATCTAAGTAAATAATCCCTGGGGTAGATGATTGGTTTACTTTTGATTCTAGTATTGAATTATAGCAATTAATCCACTACCAACTAAGGCATACGCAAGTAAAAATCCACAACGGTTGAGCGTTTCTATATTAGTTGAAGTGAAGTATAGTTGACCTGAGCCAAATTAAAACTATATCTAACTATTGACTATAAATATAATACAGGGGAATAATCTGAAATGGAATGGCACATCACAGACGCCCAAAGCTTAGGAATTATTGACAGGGAAATCGGCCCTCATGCTTTATCTCCCGCAGAGTATGAGATAGTTCGACGGGTAATATATACTACGGCAGACTTTGAATATAAGTCTCTGATTAGTTTTTCTGAACATGCTTTACAGTCTGGAGCTGCTGCTTTGGCAGCTCGTACAACTATTGTAGTGGATGTGCCAATGGTACAAGTGGGTATTACCCCAGTTATTCAAAGTACCTTTGCTAATCCTGTTTACTGTTCAATGGATGCTATAACCAGGCCCCAGAAGGAAAAAACTACCGCTGCTTGGGGAATTGAAACTTTGGCTAGACGTTATCCAGAAGGCATTTTTGTTATTGGCCAGGCTCAAACTGCTCTTTGTGCAATTGTTGATTTAATTGAAGCCGAAGAAATTAGACCGGCTTTAGTTATTGGGACTCCTTCTGGTTTTGTAGGGGTGGATGTAGCTAAGTCACGTTTATATGATTCGATGATTCCTCACATTAGAATTGATGGCCGTAAGGGTAGTGCTGTGGTAGCAGTTGCTATTATTAATGGTTTAGTAGACTTGGCCTGGCAGGCTTATGGCCAACAAGTTCAAGGTAATTAATAGTAAGCATTCAAACCTCAGTTCTCAGCTATCAGCTTTATTACCTTTAAAGGAGGAAAAAGCAATTGAGATATTTCCAAAAATTAGTTAAAACTTAGTAGAAGTTAAACAAATGCTTACTTCATTAATTAAAAAGCTGAAAGCTGAATGCTTACTTGTTATATATTACTCAAATTTTAAATTAGGTGGTTTTGTTGGTGTTGTTTATTTTTCCTGCGAGATGAACGAACCTGATTAATTACCTCCATAAATACATCTTTTCTAAGATATGGATAATCACTAACCCATAAATTGACAGTAGGAAGATAAACATCTGAATATTTAGCAATTTTTTCTAAATCTTGCTGATAAGACATTACCAACATTACAGCTACTTGATTTTTATAAATACCTTGATGATAACGACTTAGAGGAGCTTGCATTTCAACTGTAAACCCTGTTTTATCTCCCAATTCTAAATTTATTCGTTGCTCTAAATTTTCTACTATTATTAGTTCTCCTTTTTTATTAACTTTTTCTTCTTGACCAACTACTTCTTCAGTAAGATATACATCGAAAACTTTTCCTTGCCATAGACCACTATATGGGTATCTTCTAAATTTAAAATTCCGAAAACTAGCTAATAAAACAGGTCCCCACAACCAATAAAGACCTGCCATAATACCAACCAATAAGAACAAAGGGTCACCATCATCATGAACAAGTGCATTAATTAAGACAATTGTTAAAACTGAAACAGCAGAAATTAAAGCTCGTTTCAACACCTCAGATAACCTACCCCAATAATATTTATATTGATCCCCTGTAGCTACAATTGGAATTAATTGTTCAAATGTTTGACGGGTTAAAGGAACTAGCATTTATGAATTTCAATGATTTATATGTAATTTATAATGTTTTTCATAGATATGAGTTGAGAATAATAACCCTTGAAAGCAAAGCACAATGAAATAAATAAAAAAGCCCTTTAACTGATAGCTGAGTGATAATTACTATATATTCTTGAGGTAGTATCGGCTTTATTTTTTTAATTATCCATGGTACACTTCTAATTAGGGTTTGCTCAAAAAGTATTATGAGTGAGGTTAGGAGTCAGAAGTCAGGATAAATGGGAATTATAAAGGAGATAGAAGTCATAATTGATTGTCCTCGAATTTTTGTGTATTTGTTTGCCCAAAATGCTAACCTTTTGAGCTTTTTAGACCGAAAATTTGGTCTTTTGTCTAGCTAAAAAGGCAAAATTCTTTATATTTCAATGCTCTAAGAGTTAATCAGCCAGCCCTAACTATTTATATTGTATGATGGAATATGATATGCAAAAATTTGTCTCGCCAATTATCTGCAGTATAATTCTGGCATTGTGGGTAAGTGGAATTGCAATATTCTCAGTTCAGAATGCCACTCCAATATCTTTAAAGATATTTTTCAAGATATTTAGTTTAACAATTGTTGACTTCGAGTCCATCCAGATTCCCATAGGAGTAATCTTGTCCCTTAGTGTGAGCATGGGAGTTATCATTGGTTCGGCTCTTTTGTCACCCTTTTTTTCTATTGGACATATGAAAGATAGTCAAGAAGATTTTTGATTTTAAGGGGAACCATCAATTGCCCCTGGTTTTCATCTTGATATCTTACCCATATTACGATAAACCAACAAAACAGGATTTTGTCAACACTTGATAAGTTTTCATTATAACTTGTAGACTTGACCATCAATTAGTAGTCGAGTTATTCCTTTTGCTTGCAAATAGATTGTAGTTTTTCGTAAGATTTTACTATCAGGAACCTTCAGTACCCTTTGGTTACGAGCAGAAAATCTATGAGCTACTCGGTGATTGTCAAAAATTGGTAAAGTTTTCTCCTGAGACTCTTCCACAGGTATTTGTCCTAATTCCCCAAAAGCTATTAAGGGTTTAGTTACTAACTCTGTAAATTTATCTATCACTAAGTAGCAAATTTTTGGCAAAACTGCCTCAGTCAGATTATGTACTTTAACTTCGGAGTAACTAGGGTTGTGAATAGATATATTATAAGAAGTCTCTACTCCTTCTTCCTCCTTATCTTCATCATCAAACTCCCCATCAAAACCTTCTAAATCATCATTCTCAAAATCATCATCATCTAAATTTTGTGGTTGCTCTCGTAAATCTCCTGCTAAAATCTCTTGTATTTCTTCAGCAGGGGAACCGTAACCACTCTCAAATACATTATTTGATTCCTGAGTGTATTGAGTAGTTAAAGATAATTTGGATAATTCTATCCGTTGTTCAGTTTTAGCATCACTAGATGAAGAAGAACGTCGGCGTCCCTTTTTTACCATACCATATACTTCATCTTCCCTATAGTCTGATCCTTCTTTGTCTAAAATTTCCCCACCTACTGATTTATCCAAGTCCTCAGTATCCTGATCGATATTTTTTGGGGAACGAGATGGACGCTTTTGTTTCTGTTGAACTAAATCTTTATATTCATCTTCTGGTATACTGCTTTGTAATATCCGTCTAATTGTAGAACTACTCACTCCATAGCGGTCGGCTAGAGTAATGGTGTTCTCTTGTGTAGTTCGATACAGTTCAATAATTTCTAATTTTTCTGAATCTGACAGTTTTGTAGGTGTCATACCACCTTCCCTAACAAATAGTTTATTTATCTTGCTATAGTTTATAAAAATATAGTCACATAAGACATATTCTTATAAATCTATTACGAGGAAGTAAATAAGTAAAGACTATTGATTTGATTAAAAATATTTTTATGTATAGATCAAAGCCCGTGACGAGGATTGAACTCGTGACCTCACCCTTACCAAGGGTGTGCTCTACCACTGAGCCACACGGGCGTTTTTATTCAATCCTTTTAGTGAATGGGCCGAGCTGGATTTGAACCAGCGTAGGCGTAGCCAGCGGATTTACAGTCCGCCCCCATTAACCACTCGGGCACCGACCCTTGATACTCACACATATAATATGTTAACACAAAAAATATTTATTACAACAGTTTTATCAAAAAAATTATTTACTGATTCTAAAGTTCAGCCTATCCTTCTTATAAGGAATGATAATCAAATAAAGTCCATAATTTTTGGGAAATAACTCAGAGCATATGGAGTTTAGGCCATTTAACTTGTGTAGATAATAAAATCATCATTTCTAAGTTCAGTTGGCGTTAAATTTTGCGCTATATAACAAAATGTAAAGACACATCAAATCAACTTCAGTGGTTGATAACGATCCGCTTGATCAATCTGAAAAGTTCTGTAATGTTAATTTGATCAGGAAATGACTTTGTTAATTAGCAGGGATCAAAATAATCACTGTACGCTGATTTACATCACTAGCAGGATCACTTTCAGGGAGTGGTTGAGAATAACCCATCCCTTGGCCAACAAGTTCATATGGTAAATTCTGCCCTTTTAAATATTTGACTACGACATTTGCTCGGTCTTGGGAAATTGTTTGGTTTAACTGAGCATCACCAACCCTAGATGTATGACCTTCAACTTTAATGGTAACTCTATTAGAATCATATTCTTTAATTTCTGAGATGAGACTATTTAGGGTTTGCTTTACTGGGGAAGATAATTCAACTTCATTTATATCAAATTTAATTTGACCTAAAGTTTTTGGTTCAGTCAAATATTTTCCTTGTGGCTCAGATGTTGCCTCAATGTCTGTTGTAGTACTGGCAGTCTCAACTTCGGGTTGTGATGTAGCAGTTGGTTCTAGAGTTTTAGTAGTAGTTTCTGTCGTATCAGTAGTAGGTTCTTCGGCAGAGGTTGTTGTCTCTGTGTCTTCTGTTTCTATAGTTGTAGTTCTAGTTGTCTCAATTTCTAGTGTTTCTATTACTTGAATTGCTTCTGTTTGAGAATCTACATTTTCAGTTAATTGAACATCAATAGTGGGGCGTTTAAAAGCCTTAGGACGAGCAAAAGCCCAAGCGCAAATAATCATAAAGCCCATACACCCTGCTAAAATTTTAGGACCTAAAACTTGTTGGTTATCTATTTTTTTTTCTGCGCTCATATCTAAAATATAGCTCCAAGTTAGATTGGTATTATTACTTTTATTGAACTAATCTGACGTTCCGATGATCTAGATTTATAGAATCTCCCAATTCAACCAAATTTTAGTAATGATTGCAACCTTGAGATTCTTGCCCTTATTTATAGCAGGATTTTATGATAAAGGGTATAAACTGTAACGTTTTTTTATAAAATTATTATTTATACTCTACTTGATTTTGCTCTGCTAATAATAGTTAACACCAATTACTATAAACTTTGCTATACTTAGATTTTCTATTTCTAAATATTATTTGTTGGAGCCAATAATCTTTAGAATGGTAACTTTGGTTATCAATGAAAGTTATTTTTGCAAGCTTTTAAGTATAGCATGACTTTTGATAATTGGTATCAAGACGTTCCAGAGGAACGCCTCTAGAGAGCTTTATTAATATTAATTAACCAACTGTGTAAGCGGTACTAAGTCCCCAGAAAAGGAGAAAGACTATTCCACCTAAAATAAGAACCGCAGAAATAGCGATCGCCCTGGGAGTATCTGCTCCCTTAAATTTCATTATGCCACGATCAAGGTCTGACATAGTATTTTCCTCCTAAATTATACTTTCTATTTTAACTGAGAATTTCTAGAAATATTCCTATACTGCTATTATATTTTCTCATATTTCTGTTTCTAATTTTTCTGGAATTTTAAAATAAATATAATCAAGACCAGCAATTGTTATTTTAGTCATCAGTTATCAGTAGATTTGCCTTGATATGCTAATACAACTCCTAAAATTTATAATCCCTCTGGAATTGATATTTCAAATATAAATCCTTTGACTTTTGGAGTAATTGGGCAGACTAGAGCTAATCTGACAAGACGCTTATATCTAACTGATGAAACTACTAAAGCAGGATGACAGCTAATTTGTTTTCTTCTCAATTAAGGATTAAAGTTGATATAGACAATATCTCCCTTTTGAGGAATAGACAAATCAGCTATAATATTAACATATTATTAGGAATTATCTCAAGATATTAGTTTGCTTAGAAAAAGCTTACAGCAGTTTTCTCAAGATGTCGAAAATAATTCTTCTCACCTTAAATATATATGATTTGCTTTATTAAACTTTGCCAATCTCTTTGAATCTTAATTCGATTGGTCATAGTCTTAAACTCCGGCTAAATATTCTTTTGCAGTTGTTGATCATCTCACAAATTCTTCTAATCATCTTTAATATCCTGTCAATAAATTCAGCTTTCTATAACTTGACCTATTTCTTTTTAGTTTGACTTACTCTAGAAGAAATATGCTATATTTGAAGGCTGTTGCTTATAGAAATCTATAACTAAAATGTCTACAAAACCTACCATTGCATTTACTCACCTGGGATGCGAAAAAAACCGCATCGATACTGAACATATCATCGGTTTACTCGCACAAGCAGGTTATGAAGTAGATGCTAATGAAGAATTAGCAGATTATGTTGTTGTCAACACCTGTAGTTTTATCCAAGCTGCTAGAGAAGAGTCTGTCAGAACTTTGGTAGAATTAGCTGAAGCTAATAAAAAAATAGTCATTGCAGGTTGTATGGCGCAACACTTCCCAGAAGAATTACTCGCCGAGTTGCCAGAAGCAATAGCACTGGTGGGTACTGGTGATTATCATAAAATAGTAGATGTGATGCAACGGGTAGAAAAAGGCGATCGCGTTAAAGAAGTCACTGCCAAACCCAATTACATTGCTGACGAAACTACTCCCCGTTACCGCACAACATCTGAAGGCGTTGCTTATGTGCGAATTGCTGAAGGATGTGATTATCGTTGCGCTTTCTGTATCATTCCTCATCTTCGGGGAAATCAACGATCGCGCACTATAGAATCTATTGTCGTTGAAGCTCAACAACTCGCAGAACAGGGCGTGAAAGAAATTATCCTCATCTCTCAAATAACGACTAACTATGGAGTCGATATTTACGGTCAACCTAAACTAGCTGACCTACTCCGGGCCCTAGGAAAAGTTAATATACCTTGGATTAGAATGCACTATGCCTATCCCACTGGTTTGACACCCAAAGTCATAAACGCTATCCTTGAAACTCCCAATGTTTTACCTTATCTCGATTTACCTCTACAACATTCTCATCCGGAAATTCTCAGGGCCATGAATAGACCTTGGCAAGGTCAGGTTAATGATGATATAATTAACAATCTTAAAAGAGCTATACCTAATGCTGTATTACGGACAACTTTTATAGTTGGTTTCCCTGGTGAAACTGAAGAACATCAATTACATTTAGTTGAATTTGTCAAGCGTCATGAGTTCGATCATGTGGGAGTCTTTACTTTTTCTCCAGAAGAGAGAACTCCTGCTTATAATTTACCCAATCAGTTGCCTCAAGCAGTTATGGACGCTCGCCGCAAAGAAATTATGGAAGTCCAGCAGGTCATATCTTGGCAACAGAATCAAAAATCAGTGGGGCAATTAGTTGATGTGTTGATTGAACAAGAAAATCCTCAAACAAAAGAGTTAATTGGTAGATCGGCACGGTATTCTCCAGAAGTTGATGGACTCGTTTATGCTCAAGGGGAAGCTAGGTTAGGATCTATTGTGCCAGTAATGATTACAGATGCTGATATTTACGATTTGTATGGTTGTTTGGCATACTCTCTAGCCTAAATAGACATCTCCAGAAAAGGCTCTCAAGCCCTTATATCGCCGTTCGAAAATTGCAATTTTTGGAGAGGTCTAATGACCAGCCTAGAGATTATCCTGAAAAGAGGATTCTTGATTTATTATTGGTCCACTTCAATTAAACACCTTGCAATAATATTTATAGTCATTCCGAATAAGAATGGGATACTTTTTCAGCTAAAAACCCTTTCACAGCAAGAAAATCTTGTCTCAATCTAAATCAGAATGACTATAATCCAGAAATGGTAATCTCCCCAGGTCAAAGGCATCTTATTTTGAAGTTTTGACAGGTTAAGGATGTTAGGCTTTTGAGTAATTATACTCATTACTCTTATAACACTTAAAAGCAGAAGCTTTTAGAATTTAGATGGGCTTGCTCTGGTAATCTTCCCAAGGGTTTGCTTTATTACAAAAGTCTGTTTTCCTATACCTTAGGCTAGAGTTCCAACCTAAAAAAACTTGGTTCTCTGGTATTTGTTTCTTATACAGGACTTATGCATAACTACTATATCTAGTAGGGTTTAACGGCCGTTAAACCCTACAGATGGTGTATATTTTCATCTGCATGGGTAAGTCCTGTTATAGTTTTTCCATGGAATTTTTTACATTTTCTGACTATAATGTTAAGTGGAAACCTTAATGCTGAGGCTTTAAATCCTATTTTTACGTAAATGACAGGGATAATTCATAATCTTCTGTTGGGTATAGTTGCAACTTCTGAGTAGGCCCAAAACTTTACTTAGGGATAATCCTTAGTTATGCCTCCTTTATAATCCACTATCCACTAATACCTAAAAAACTTTTTCAGCAAACCCTATCTATACTGATAAAGATTCAGATTTAAATCTGATGTATTTCTTAAAGATTAAGACCATATCACCAAAGAGGTAAATTAAGAAAAATATCTAAAAAATACACTTAATGTTAAGTCATTTGTTATTATGTAAAAGATTATTAAAGATTAAGAAGGGCCAATAAGAGTAAACTGTAGATTATCTGAGGTGATTGTTGAAACTAAATTTCTCCAATGAGCGATTTTAAGATTGATTACAGGTTATTACCATTAAATAGAGGTCCAACTTAAGATTTCATTTCTCACCCCAACTAGCGAGAAAGGAAAAGGGCATCTGGCCTTGATTATGTCTCTTTAAGAGAACACACAGAAACCGCTTAACTGTTAATGGCTAACTCTGGTGCTATCAGTTTAGCGGATATTGATTGTTGGCGGCAAAGGCATATTACCCTACCAATATATTATCTACAGGACTTACGCAAATTCATCTTGAAAACGCCATATATAGGGGCGAATTCCATTCGCCCTCATTGGGTGTAGCACTCGTGTGTAAGTCCTGATCTATAAACTATAAATTATAGTCTAATAGTTGATAGTTAGCAAGGGTTTACGATCGCTTATGGTTAAAGGTAAATCCGCCTCCAAGTTGGGTGACTAACTAAGGAACCAGAGATTAAATTACGTGTAAACGTCACAATGCGATAAGCGAGGAACTTGAATGCTTCTATCAATTAAGTTTATGCGGTTCGCTTGACCGTTAATGCCTGTGGAGGAAGTGCTGCCAATAGTCTCGGTTGAAGCAGGAAGTAAACATCAAATTGTCATGTTGTGAGGTTTTGTATAAGTTTTATGGAGCAGAATGAATGGATTTGTCATTTGCAAGTTTAGGAATTTCAGAAGAACGTGCAAATCATTTGGAAACAATTGGTTTTAGTGAACCCACTCCGATTCAAGTTCAAGCAATACCACATTTGCTGGCAGGAAAGGATATTGTGGGTCAAGCTCAAACAGGAACAGGTAAAACTGCAGCCTTTGCCTTACCTATATTGGAGCAGATTGATATAAATACTAATGCAGTTCAAGCATTAATTTTAACTCCGACTCGTGAATTGGCACTGCAAGTGACAGAAGCGATTCGTCAATTTACTGGTTTGGATAGTAAAGGTCCTATTAAACGGCGATTATTTGTTCTCACTGTTTATGGAGGGCAGTCTATTGAACGTCAAAGCCAACGTTTGCAAAAGGGTGTTCATATTGTAGTAGGAACACCAGGGCGAATTATAGATATGCTGAATCGAAATAGCTTGAAACTAGATCATTTAAAAATGATGGTATTAGATGAAGCTGATGAAATGTTGAGCATGGGTTTTATTCAGGATGTGGAAAAAATTCTGGACGCTTCACCAGCTAAACGTCAAACAGCTTTCTTTTCTGCTACTATGGATTATTCAATTCGGAAACTGGTTAATAAGTATTTGCAATCGCCAATAACAGTTAAAGTTACCCAACAAAAAACTACTCCTAAGCGGATTACTCAAACTGCATATGTAGTACCTCGTGGTTGGTCGAAAGGAAAAGCTCTACAGCCAATTCTAGAACTAGAAGACCCAGAAGCAGCTTTGATATTTGTCCGCACAAGGCAAGCTGCAGCAGAACTAACAAATCAATTACAATCAGCAGGTCATAGTGTTGATGAGTATCACGGCAACTTAAACCAGTCTCAACGGGAACGGTTGTTAACTCGCTTCCGGAATCAACAAGTACGTTGGGTTGTGGCAACTGACATTGCAGCTCGTGGTTTAGATGTGGATCATTTAACTCATGTGATTAATTACGATTTGCCTGATAGTGTAGATAGTTATGTTCATCGCATTGGTCGTACAGGTCGTGCAGGTCGGGAAGGAACAGCAATTTCTTTGATTCATCCTGTAGATAAGCGGAAGTTGCGGTTGATAGAACGCCATTTACGCCAACGTTTGAATACTCGTTCAATTCCTAAGCGGTCTCAAATTGAAGCTCGACAGTTACAGAAGTTACAAAATAAAGTGCGAGATGCTCTGAGTGGGGAGCGGATGGCTTCTTTCTTGCCCTTAATTTCTCAGTTAGGTGAAGAATATGATCCTCATGCGATTGCTGCTGCAACTTTACAGATAGCTTATGATGAAACTCGTCCGGCTTGGATGGGACTTGATTATGCTCAGGAGGAAGATGAGCCTATGTATGAAACTCCTAAACCAAGGTTGAAAAAGCAGCTACCTAAGAAGTCTCATAATCAAAATAAAAATCAGAATTTAAAGGATGAGATGTATGTAGAAGAGGCATCTGTTCCAAATAATAATTAAGTTATTTGTTGAAGTAGTCGAAGTCGAATAGGAATTTTAGAGACGTTAGCGATAGCGTCTCTAATTTTTTTTAGCCCACATTCCGCACTTCAATTTGTATAGCAGTCGAAGCAAAGGTTAGGACATTACCAAATGCTGAAATACAGTCAGAGATTACTTCTGACTTCTTACTTACCCGTAGTGCTATACTTCGACTGCTATAATTAAAAAAAGAATGTTACGAATAGTAAGAGGGATAAAAAGACTTTATAGGAGATATCCATTTGATAAAAAAGATAATTTCCGACCTAACATTGGTATTGAAGCCATTCCTTATGACTCCTAACTCCTGACCCCTGACTCCTAAAAAATTCCCTAGTCATTTGTAGCAAACATTGATTAAACCAATATAACCAGGACTTACGCAACGGCACTAATTGTAGTGGCAATATCTTGAAAAATACGAATTTATGCCCCATATATAGCGGTACTGCGTAAGTCCTGATAACATGAAAATTAGTATAAAATCCGTAGCTAGGTTAAGGTTTTATACTATAAACCTACATTGCGCACGTTAAAATGTAGTGTCTCAAACTAGGGATTAAAAGCCTTGCCTTATAATAACTATGAAGTTTTTAAGGTAATATACATTTTACATAAACTATTGATAGTTATTAGCAATAACAGAGGTTGTAATCCAAATTCTTCATCAAAAATACTGTTGTAGTATATTTGTGGTGCGTCATGTGGGCTATAAGTATTAGATGCTCCTCTACGTCCAGTCTTGTATTGGTTGACCCACTACTCTATTACCTCATCAGTGAGCCAGAATATCAAATTCCCTCTTTGCTTTAAGGAAGTATTATACTCAGAATACTCTGACCAGTTGCTGAGACGGTATTCGGACTTGGACTGGGATTGAGACTGGGATTTGGACTTAGACTTAGACTTAGACTGAGATTTAGACTTGGACTTGGACTTACTCATATCTGCTTTGTTGTAAGCTTATTATGCTACGCACTGTTATTCTTAATATTATTTGCTTCATCGTGCAACAAAGCCCCATCTTGTTTTAATCCTACATTTTGATCTGCAGAATGTAGTATCTCAAACTAGCGATTGAAAGCCTTGCCTGAATAATAACTATGAAGTTTATAAGTAAAAATACATATTACATAACTTATTGATAGTTATTAACAATAATAGAGGCTGTAATCGACCTTCTTCGTTAAAAATACTGTTGTAGTATATTTGTGGTGCGGCATGTGGGTTGAATTTTAAGTTTTTAATCTTTGAGGTCATTTTTTCGAGAAACTGATACAGTTGACTGACTTAGAGGATCAAATCCTAACTGTTGACTGATGCGTTCCCTAGCTACAATACGATATTCCCAGAAATGTTCGCCAGCAGCACATAAACCTAAATACATATTCAGGAATTGAGGTTTGATACGTAAGATACTCCAAAGTTGCTGCCAGAATTGAGCGCGAATTTCCTGTCTTTGCCACCCTTGAAGCCAGAGCAACCTAGTAATAAGTTGAATTCCTTTACCAGGTGAGAAATACATCGTCTGCTTTAGGTTGGGATTAGGTGTAATTTTGAGACATTGCTCAAAACAACGTCGGAGATAATCTTTCGGTTCGTACATTCTCCAGATTCCCTCTAAATACTCCTTGGCAATTTCAGCTATCGAACGAGTAAGGAAGCCAACCGTACTATTGTCCCGAATGTGGACAAACTTGCACTGAAACTTTTGACACTCTATATAGCAGTCGAAGCAAAGGTTAGGACATTATCAAATGCTGAAATTCAGCCAGAAATTACTTCTGACTTCTTACTTACCCGTAGTGCTATACTTCGACTGCTATACTATTGTCGACAAATTGAGCCAGAAAAAATACCCATGGTTCTACAAGCTCATGTCGAGGGCAGTAGCTTAAGAGGAATTAGTCCTACAGTCAACCTGGCCTATAATACAGTACTCAGCTTGGTCAGAGCAGCTTCTCAGAAAGGACAAATATTTCATAAAGTCTGACTATAGACCCTAATTATAGAGTTGGTTTTTATGGAGCAAAAGATACTTCTTCAATTTTAAGAGCTGACAATGATTTGACTACAGCAGTTTTGAGCTGAGAAGGAGTAGTAAAAATTCCTATATACTATATAGTCAAAACTTTCTAGTTTGATTATGTATTATGTTAACAGTGGGTACAACTATTAACAAAGTTTGTATTTTTGTATACAAAACATAGAATCTATGAATATAATTCCCGCGATCGATATATTAGGTGGACGCTGTGTAAGGTTGTATCAAGGAGATTATCAGCAAACCCAAATTTTTAATGACAACCCAGTTGATGTAGCAAAAAGGTGGGTAGACGAAGGAGCAACTAAGCTACACTTAGTAGACTTAGATGCTGCAAAAGCAGGTCAACCCGTCAATCACAAGACTATTGAAGCGATCATCAAAGCAGTACATATACCAGTACAAGTAGGCGGTGGGTTACGGAATTATTCTGCAGTTGCGAGTATGCTTGCTATTGGGGTGCAACATGTTATTTTGGGCACTGTTGCTATAGAGCAACCTCAGTTAGTTTCCGACTTTTGCCAAGAGTTTCCTGGTCAAATTATTGTAGGCATTGATGCTAGAGATGGCAAGGTGGCCACTAAAGGTTGGTTAGAAACTTCAGAAGTCTTAGCAACAAACCTAGCACTTCAAATGGCCCAATTTAAAGTTGCAGCGATCATCTACACTGATATTCACCGGGATGGTACTCTCAAAGGACCTAATATAGGAGCATTAAGGGAGTTAGCTACTGTGGTCAGTATACCAGTAATTGCTTCTGGTGGAATTAGTTCAATTACCGATTTGTTGAGTTTACTAGCATTGGAAACTATTGGCGTTAAAGATGCGATTGTTGGTCGTGCATTATATACTGGAGATATTAGTCTTGCAGAAGCAAATCAAGCAGTAGGTCAAGGCCGTTGGCAAGATGTCCCTCCAAATCTGGGCTATTCTACATTTGCCTAATCCTAATCGGATAATTGGCATTGCTAATTGGTAGTTGGTAATACTGTCTCTAATATTAAAAGAGTTACAAGACTTACCGAAAAATTGGGTTTAAAGCCTCGCCCTTCTAGCAGGGCTTTTTAGTTGATTTTTTTTCACAGGCTATGTCCTTCTTGCTTTTTAGTTCACAAGAAATATATTAGTCGCGGGTGGGCTTACCGAGACAAAAAACGGACATTGAGGCCAGCAGCCAGACTACTGCCAAAGTAGCAGCAGCCTGTGAAATGTCAACCTGCCGAGGGGCTACGGCTCGGTTGTTACCCAGTGCCTTTAGGCCGGGGAGGATGTCAACCTGTAAGTAGGTACGCACAAAAAAACTGAACTATATTTAGCTTTGTAAACCAATTCCCAGCTTCGACCTACAGTTAATTTGAGAGAAATTTATATTTTGTTACATAAATAACAATCAACTCAACTGTTTGGAAGAGCTTGGAGTTAGTATACAAATATTAATATAGCTACATTTTTTCATGTCATCCAATTTATCAAAAATTTTCTATCAACGAATTCAGGCCAATATTTTGAGTCAAAGGAGGCTTTGGCCTTCAACTGAGAATATGGAAGTTAACTTCTAGGACAGGGGTAGACGTTGAGCTTGGAGGAGGATGGCAGTTATGGCTAATCTCAGAGGCAGGAGGAGAGAAGTAGACTAAATGATCTTTTCTAAACCATAAATGAGTTTAGTTAAAGATTGGATTTTACGAATGGCCAACAAAACTCCAGGCATATAGCAAGACCTATCTGTTGTATCATGTCGTAAAGTATAAATTTGACCAGGACCACCAAATATTACTTCTTGATGAGCAATTAAACCTGGTAAGCGTACACTATGGATACGAATTCCTTCCTCTCCTAAACAACCTCTGGCCCCTTCTATTTTCTCTGTTTCTTCTATATTAGATATATTGTAAGTTTTTCCTAGTTCAGATAACATCTGTGCAGTCTTAATTGCAGTGCCACTAGGAGCATCAGCTTTTTGATTGTGATGCAACTCAATAATCTCTACATGCTCGAAATGTTTGGAAGCAGCGATCGCTGCTTGTTGGAGCAAAACCATACCAATAGAGAAGTTAGGAATTATTAATACACCAATACTGGCTTTTTCCGCAAATTCAGCTAAATCTTGAATTTGCTCTTGACTTAGACCTGTAGTTCCAACCACAGGTCTAACTCCATAAGTAATGGCATAACGCACATTCTCATAAACGCTATCTGGGTGAGTAAAATCAACCATTACCGCAGGTTGTTTCTCTTGAGCTGCCATTAGTAACATACTCTGCAAATCATTAAGAATTGGCACTTCTAGAGGGCCACAACCAGCTAGTTCACCAATATCTTGACCGAGATACTCTGGCTGGCGCTCTATTGCACCAAACAAAGTCATGTCACTAGCATTTACTACAGTTTTTACTACTTCACGACCCATCTTACCTGTAGCTCCACTGACAATGACGGGAGTGGAAGTTTGGCTGATCATAATCTTTATTAATACTTAAAAATGAATATTTGCATTGAACTACCCCTCGCTAATACGTTGAGGGTGTGATTTCTGAAGCTTTCTTGTCCATAGTTGCTTTATGCTTTTGCAATTCAGTAGAGCTATGGAACTCTACATCTATAAAGCAGGACTTACGCAGAACCGCCATATCTAGTAGGGGCAGTTCGCGAACCGCCCCTACAGGTGGTGTATAAATTGATATTTTGCGTAAGTCCTGATAAAATGAAGGAGAACTTAAGTTAAAATGACGTACCGCAAGTTATTTATCGTTGGTTGCCCACGTTCTGGTACAAGTTGGCTGCAGAGAATGATTGGTAGTCATTCTGATGTTTTACCAGTTCCAAATGAAAGCCATACCTATTCTATAATTTACAACAACTTTACCTATTTAAAAAATCAGAAGTTGAAAAAAAGATTTAGATCGTTAAATCATATAAAGTGGATATGGAGATGTTATGGTTTGAAGCCTTTATTGTTCGGCATTGAATCAGAAGATTTATGGCAAGGACTTTTAAAGTAATATAAGATTTTTCAAAAGGGCAAATCTCAAATTGGGCATCATAATTTAGTAAGTTATACAGAGCTAGAAGAATTAATAGCAAGAGTAAAAGTTAGTTATGTTTCAGAAGATGACTTAACAAAACTCAGAAATTTAAACCAATTAATGTTTGATCGTTTTTGGGAACAAAATGGAGGAACTCAAAAGGATATTCTTCTAGAAAAAACACCGGACCATTGGCGCCGTATTGATGTAATCTTAAATCAGTTTCCGGAAGCGAAAAGTATAGAAATTATTCGAGATGGGCGAGATGTTTGTGTTTCTTCTCAGGCAATAGGAAAAACTGCACGTTGGGCGAAACAAAGCACAAAAACCGTGGCTACAATATGGAAAAAAGCTATTGAGAAAGTAGAAAGAGTGAAAGGGGATTCACAAATAGGTAATCGCATATACTCAGTTCGTTATGAAAATCTCCGTACTCATCCCCAGGAAGAACTGAGTAAAATCTTTGACTTTATCGGTGTAGACTACGATAACTCCCTAATTAATGAAATTATTAATGCAACAGATATTAGTAAAGTAAAAAACAAAGGAGAAGGTAAACATATTCGCAAGGGTTCTATTGGAGAATGGCAAACTAGACTTTCACCAGAAGACATTGCCCTTTGGCAAGAATTGGCTGGAGATACTCTGGCTTATTTGGGCTATACTCTACCATAGTTTGATACTCTTTTATATCAAACCCGTTGGCTTTAGAGTGATATAATTCCTATCGTCAGTATAGACTAAAAACCGACATACCCTAGAATATATACTTAATAGTACATCAATACTCAATTATACCAATGCTACCAGATTTGATATAATCAGGACTTACGCAGGAACTCTATATATAGTGCAAAAAATGTCATTTTTAAGATATTGCCACTGCAATTAGTGCCGTTGCGTAAGTCCTGACCATTTTAAACTGGGTTGGGAGCAGTTTTCGGTTTGACATCCTCCCCGGCCTAAAGGGACGGGGATTCTTACCGAGCCGTAGCCCCTCGGCAGGTTGACATTTCACAGGCTGCTGCTACTTTGGCAGTAGTCTTATGCTGGCCTCAATGTCCGTTTTTTGTCTCGGATTGCCCACCCGCGACTAATATATTTCTTGTGAACTAAAAAGCACAATAACATAGCCTGTGAAAAAAATCAACTAAAAAGTCGCCCGCTTATGGGCGAGGCTTTAAACACAATTTTTCGGTAAAAAATCTGAAAGTTCAGATAAGTATCATAAAATTCTTACTTGTCCCTCAATAAATATGCCAGAATAAAAATTAGTAATTATAGTTTAAAATCTACCGTGAGTCCAACCATTCAAGCCAATAATAGGGTAAATACATCTGTTAAATCAGCCGCTCAAAGAAGTAGAGCTGTTTTTCCTTTCACTGCCATTGTTGGTCAGGAAGAAATGAAACTGGCCTTACTATTAAATGTAATTGACCCCAAAATAGGGGGGGTAATGATCATGGGTGATCGGGGTACAGGTAAATCTACCACTATCCGTGCATTAGCTGACCTGTTGCCAGAAATTAAAATTGTTGTTGATGACCCTTTTAATAGTGATCCTTATGACCCAGATTTGATGAGTGATTCTGTGCGAGATAGATTGGTACGGCAGGAAGAAATTCCAATTTTTACAAGAAAAGTCCAAATGGTGGACTTGCCATTAGGGGCTACAGAGGATCGGGTATGTGGTACTATTGACATCGAAAAAGCTTTATCAGAAGGAGTGAAGGCTTTTGAACCAGGTCTACTGGCAAAGGCTAACCGTGGTATTTTGTATGTTGATGAGGTTAACCTTTTGGATGACCACCTAGTTGATGTTTTGCTTGACTCGGCCGCAAGTGGCTGGAACACCGTGGAAAGAGAAGGTATTTCTATACGCCATCCTGCCCGTTTTGTGCTGGTAGGTTCGGGAAACCCAGAGGAAGGGGAGTTACGACCTCAGTTACTGGACAGATTTGGTATGCACGCCGAAATTAGAACTGTAAAAGATCCTTTATTAAGAGTGGAAATTGTTGAACAACGTTCATCTTTTGATCAAAATCCTCAAGTATTTTTAGAAAAGTACAAATCACAACAGGAAGAATTACAAAATAAGCTTGTAGATGCTCAACAAAAGCTAAAATTTGTGGAAGTTGACCATGATTTACGAGTAAAAATTTCTCAAGTTTGTTCTGAGTTAGATGTAGATGGTTTACGGGGAGATATTGTTACTAATCGTGCTGCAAAAGCTTTAGCTGCTTTTGAAGGTAATAAGGAAGTGAGTGTTGAGGATATTGGTCGTGTTATTGTTATGTGTTTACGACATCGACTACGAAAAGATCCTTTGGAAAGTATTGATTCTGGTGATAAGGTAAAAAAGGTATTTAATCGGGTATTTGGATTTGCAGAAGTAGAAGCATAATTTCAGAATTAATATTCATTAATTGTAGTTTAATTTTCAGGGAGAAGCAGATTGATAAAAGTTAATTTTTCTAGGTAAAAAGATAGATTATTTAACAATTATGAAAAGGTCCTATCATTGCTTCTCCTGATTTTATTAAATGATGGGTAATTTTTTAGCCAATTAAAAATATTAAATCTTTATTAATAGAGCAATTAGCACTTAACATTTAGCATATTTTTGCTGACAAAACATCAATTTGGTTATTGCATAAAATATGAGTATAGCTATGTACTGCTTTTTATACTCATTTACTATGAAACTATTGTCAATTCAACTATTTATATTAATCAATTTTTCTTTTTTTCTTTTGACTGTCGTCAAAGGGACTAACCTATCAATACTAAGCTGGAGGTTTTCAATTGAATTTTGGCACGTTTACTTTTTGTTGGAGTTTTGAAGTAACTACTCAAGATAAAAAAAGTTTTTTGAATCTTGGCAAGAATTAAAAACTAACTTGCAGAAATACAGAAGAAATAATTTTAATTGATTTTGGTCTTGCCTGTGAATTTATTCCCAATCAAATCAACAGCTTTACCCAATTTTATACACCTGGTTATGCACCTATAGAACAACAAGTAACTAAACACAAATATAAACAAGGAAAATCTACCGATGTTTATGCTTTAGCAGCTACATTTTATGTACTTTTAACTAATACTCAATATAACTCATCAGTAGAACCAAAACAAATTAATAAAAAAATTAGCGATCGCGTGAATTATGCTATTATTGAAGGAATGAAAATTCAACCTGAAGAACGCCCACAGAATATTCAAGAATGGGTGGCATTACTTCAGGTTCGACCTCAGAACATTACCTCTCAAATGCCTCAGGTTTTTGGAAAAATTTATACTCAAATGTCTACCTACATTCCAGGTGTAAAACGTAATATTTCTCAAAATTCTCTCAAAAGTTCTTATATAGGAAAAGCTAATGGATTATTTATAGTAGCTGGTATATTGATATTTTTTCTTGTTGTGGTTTATATCTTTTTTCCCAATCTAAATTTTTCCAGAAATTCTCGCCCTTCAATAGATAAAAAAATAGATTATACAGCTTTGGAAAACTTATTGTCATCCTATCAATTTAAAGAAGCAGACGAAGAAACACTAAGAATATTACTTTCATTAGTAGGGGGAGAAAAACAGTATTGGTTTGATTTAGAAGATATTAAAAACATACCCTGTAAAGACTTAGATAAAATTAATCAATTATGGGTTAACTATAGTAACGGCAAATTTGGATTTAGCATTCAAAAACAGATTTGGATAGAATTAGGAAGTAAAATAGGGATTTTTGATGTAGCGATCGCTGACATTTTTATCAAGCAAGTTGGGTGGGGCGAGAAATATAAAAGATATAAAAATATTACATATAAAATTTCAGCCTCTTACGGACATATTCCTTTTAGAGCAACTACTCACGTTCGGAATTTTGGTGTTCCTTATATAGCCGAAAAACTGGCAAAATGTAACATGTGATATATGATTTTATCCTATTCCCTGCAAATAGCAAATTTACTAGAATCAATAAGAATCAAAAGTCTAAAATTGGAAAAATTAATTATTGGATTAGATCCAGGTTTAGCAGTATTAGGATTTGGATTAATTAAGTGTGTTTATAATTCAAAAACAGAGAAAATAGATTCTACTTCTATGGTTGATTTTGGGGTAATTAAAACTACAAAAAAACAAGAAATGGGGCAACGTCTCATCACAATATATGAAGATTTACACACTATACTAAATAATTTTAAACCCGACTTAGCAGCCACAGAAAAATTATTCTTTTATCGCATGGGTAATACAATTTTGGTTGCCCAAGCTAGAGGAATTTTAATATTGGCATTAGCACAGCATGGAATTCCACTCATTGAGTTTACACCCGCACAGATTAAGAAAGCAATAGCAGGTTATGGCAATGCAGATAAATATGATGTCCAACAAGCAGTAGCAAGAGAACTAAATTTGGACGAAATTCCTAAACCTGATGATGCTGCTGATGCTTTAGCAGTTGCTCTAGCAGCAAGTTGGTTGAATTAGGAACTAAGGTCTTTATCGATTTTTTAAACGATTGAAAAATGCTTTCTTATACCAATTTCCCCAATTACGGCAACACATCATATCGCAAGATTATAGATTAATTAAGATAAGCAGTGTAGCTTAAGTTTATGAAATTGGCATTACTTCCTTACTTCTTAGAATCAGATTTTTTCCCTCATCAAGCCTTTCCATCCATCAACTCTTAGTGGAAAATCACCAACATTTTCATTCTCTAGAGCTCCCGAAAAAATCGGCTCGCCGAAGGATTTTTAGTTGCATCCTCACAAAAATTTTGATATCATTAAATATATAAGGGATTATTCGCCTATATGCATGACTTTTTATTCAAGTAGAATTTTATGGTCGCAGACAATCCAATCTTCAGGAATTTTCCCCAGGAGCAATAGCAGAAATATTTTCATCTTGTGGGGCTCTAGACAAATCCTAGCTCTTCTTTGCTCAAGCTTTTCCATCCATCAACTCTTTGTGGAAAATCACTAACACTTTCATTCTATGGAGCTCCCGAAAAAAATCGGCTCGTCGAAGGATTTTTAGTTGCATCCTCACAAAAATTTTGATATCATTAAATATATAATGGATTACTCGCCTATATGCATGACTTTTTATTCAAGTAGAATTTTATGGCCGCAGACAATCCAATCTTCAGGAATTTCCCCCAAGAGCAATAGCAGAAATATTTTCATCCTGTGGAGCTCTAGACAAATCCTGGCTTTTCTTTGCTCAAGCTTTTCCATCCATCAACTCTTAGTGGAAAATCGCAAACATTTTCATTCTATGGAGCTCCCAAAAAATCGGCTCGCCGAAGGATTTTTAGTTGCATCCTCACAAAATTTTTGATATAATTAAATCTATCAGGGACTACTCGCCTTTGCCCATGATTTTTTATTCAAGTAGAAGTATATGATCACAGATAATCCAATATTCAGGAATTTTCCCCAAGAATAATAGCAAAAATAATTTCATCTTGTGAAGCTTTCTACAAATCCCACTTTTCTTTCGTCAAGCCTTTCCATCTATCAATTCTTAGTGGAAAATCACTAATATTTTCATTCTATGGAGCCCCGAAAAACGGCGCCCCGAAGCATTTTTAGTTGTATCCTGACAAAATTTTTGATATCATTAAGTATATAAGGGATTACTCGCCTATATGCATGACTTTTTATTCAAGTAGAAGTATATGATCACAGATAATCCAATATTCAGGAATTTTCCCCAAGAATAATAGCAAAAATAATTTCATCTTGTGGAGCTCCCGAAAAAAAAAACGGCGCGTCGAAGCATTTTTAGTTGCATCCTGACAAAAATTTTGATCTCATTAAATATATAAGGGATCATTTGCCTATATGCATAACTTTTTATTCAAGTAGAATTTTATGGCCGCAGACAATCTAATATTCAGGAATTTTCCCCAAGAGTAATAGCAGAAATATTTTCATCTTGTGGAGCTCTATGCAAATCCTAGGTTTTCCTTTTCTCGCGCTTTTCCTACCATCAACCCTTAGTGGAAAATTACCAACATTTTCATTCTCTGGAGCTCCCAAAAAAATCGGCTCGTCGAAGCATTTTTAGTTGCATGCTGACAAAAATTTTGATATCATTAAATATATAAGGGATTACTGGTCTATACCCATGATTTTTTATTCAAGTAGAATTGTATGGTCACAGACAATCCAATCTTCAGGAATTTTCCCCAGGAGCAATAGCAGAAATATTTTCATTCTGTGGAGCTTTCTACAAATCCCACTTTTCTTTCATCAAGCCTTTCCATCTATCAGTTCTTAGTGGAAAATTACCAACATTTTCATTCTCTAGAGCTCCCAAAAAAAAACGGCGCGTCGAAAAATGTTCAGTTGCATCCTGACAAAAGTTTTGATATCATTAAATATATAAGGGGTTACTCGCCTATACCCATGATTTTTTATTCAAGTAGAATTGTATGGTCAAAGACAATCCAATCTTCAGGAATTTTCCCCAGGAGCAATAGCAGAAATATTTTCATCTTGTGGAGCTCAAAAAAAATCGCCTCGTCGAAGCATTTTTAGTTGCATCCTGACAAAAATTTTGATATCATTAAATATATAAGGGATTATTCGCCTATATACATGATTTTTTATTCAAGTAGAATTGTATGGTCAAAGACAATCCAATCTTCAGGAATTTTCCCCAGGAGCAATAGCAGAAATATTTTCATCTTGTGGAGCTCTATGTAAATCCCGGCTTTTCTTTGCTCAAGTTTTTCCATCCATCACCTCCTTAGTGGAAAATAACCATCATTTTCATTCTCTGGAGCTCCTGAAAAAAAATCGGCTCGTCGAAGCATTTTTAGTTGCATCCTGACAAAAATTTTGATATCATTAAATATATAAGCGATTACTCGCCTATATGCATGACTTTTTATTCAACTCGAGATAGTCTTGCTTCCTATACTCTGCTTTTTTTCCGCAAACCCTAACCACTCCCTACCCCTCTCTATTGCGATACTATTAGTCAAAAAAAATAGATAATTGTTATCGTGAATACATCATTCAAGAGTATTTTGTATTAACAAAAGACAATATAGCCAAGTCAAAAGCCTTAAAATGATTAAGATTAACTTCACATTTTATTTAATTATGAGTTAAGGTAAATAATTGTAAAGAAATATAATATTTTGATTTCTTTTTGAAGATAACCATTTACTGTCCACCTTTTGGATTAAAACTCAACATAAAATGATAAACATTTTTTCAAAAAAAATTTTTGTATCAATTGTATCAATCTTTCTAGCATTATTCACTTTTACTCTAACTCCAACAGTTGCCCAAGCCTACAATAACCCAGATTTACTACCTGAAGAGCAAACACCAATAATTGACCTAGCCAGATCGTTAACAGAAATTCAAGAAAACTTACTAGCCAAAGACTTAGAACAATTTGAAACAGAGACTGGCTGGAAACTGAGAGTTTTAACTCAATTCGACCGTACTCCTGGTAGGGCAGTTAAAGATTTTTGGGAACTTGATAATAAAAGTGTATTGTTAGTAGCTGACCCCCGTGGTGGTAATATCCTGAACTTTAATGTTGGTCGCGCTCTTTACGAATTTCTGCCCCGGACATTCTGGGTAGAGTTGCAAACTCGCTACGGTAATCAATTTTTTGTGCGAGACGAAGGAGAAGACCAATCTATTATTCAATCATTAGAATCTATTAAAACTTGTTTACGCCAGGGCGGTTGTAACGCTGTACCAGGTTTACCACGGGAACAGTGGATTTTAACTTTGATCACATCAGTTCTTGGTGGGGTAATTTGTGGCTTTGCAGCTCAACCTCGCAAACCAAACCAAGCTTTTTCTTGGCAGTGGGCATTAATATTTTCTCCATTGTGGGGAATTTTGTTTATTGCTTTTGGAATTGGTCCAGTAGTATCGAGAACTTCAGATTGGTTGCCATTGACTCGCAACATTGCAGGTTTTCTTATTGGCGCCTTGGTTGCTTATCTGACTCCTTTTCTGAATCAATCTTCTCCTTCTGAAACTTAAAATTGAAGGAAGTGGGGAGTAGTCAGTAGAGCATTCAATTAGTTTTGAGGATTTTGTTATCTACACAAGTTACATTGCCTAAACTTTATATCACTTGAGTTCTTGACAAAAAAATTCTGGACTTTATTTTATTCTCATTCCTTACTTAATTTATGTTGAAATTGAGTCTTGATCTTGAGATAACGAAGCTTTACAACCGACTGGATAGACTGAATTATAAGTAGTAGAACGTTTACCAAATATAGTGTAACGATTGTCTCTAATCTGCTCATAAAAGCGATCTCCTATCCATTTAACCCCAGATAAACTCCGATATGCTTCCACAAAAACATTCCCCCCAGGTAATAATCGCCCTATTTCTTCTGCTGCGTTACTACCTTGCCACCGACGTTTTGGTGCACTAGTTTTAATTAAAATCATTCCCATTTCGCAATCTTTAGTAGTAATATTAAATTGATTTAATGCTGCTAAATCTTGCATAGGAATGTACTTAAATAGTTTACCCTTGTCTATACTTTCTAATACCTGTACCAAAGTTACACATAAATTGCAGTTCCCGTCATAAATTACAATATAATTCATATAAAAATCCTTGTTGATACTCTCCGCTCTAAAGTGCGCGCCTTTCTTTGGAGTCCAACTGATAAAGAGCTTGAATGTTGAGATTATACTTGCCTCCTAAGGAGAATCTGTGATGAAATGATGCAACTAATTATAAACTATTTCAATAGAGTTATTGGGAATGTTCGTGATATGTTTTTCCTTTCATTTCCCCCTAGTAATCTACCCAAATAATGGGGGAATCCTGTTTTTTGAGGTGGGTTTTTCCCACAATCATCAAATTGTTCATACCATTTTTCCAAGTGCAGGGGGCATTGCAGCAAGAGTTGTTTCTTTCATTTCTACCAAGATTTCCGATTTGATATCCTCCCCGGCCTAAAGGTACTGGATAACAACCGAGCCGTAGCCCCTCGGCCGGTTGATATTTCACAGCCTGCTGCTACTTTGCCAGTAGTCTTATGCTAGCCTCAATGTCCGTTTTTTGTCTCCCATTGCCCACCCGCGACTAATATATTTCTTGTGAACTAAAAAGCATTATTACATATACTTGATCATAACATAGACTGTGAAAAAAATTAACTAAAAAGTCGCCCTTCTTGGGCTTGGCTTTCAACCCAATTTTTCGGTAAAATCCTTGATTGATAAGCATTATAGTCGAATTTTAGCAGTTAAGTTGTATAATACAATTTCTCAAAAAGAATGCTATACTTGAATAGACATGAAAACAGTAAATAGCTATGGTGTGTCTTGTTAAACTAGATATTCTGGAATCAGCCGAAGAATTGAAAGAAATATTATCCCGACAGACAGAATTAAAACTCAAGCAAAAAGTACAAGCATTATATTGGCTGAAAATAGGGGCAGTAGATACTATTGAATATATATCAATATTATTAGGATGTCATCGTACAACTGTATCACGATGGTTTTCTACCTACAGAAGATTTGGTATAGAAGGTCTATTGAACAAGAAAAAAATTGTTGGTAGACCTAGAAAAATATCACCCATTCTAGAAAATAAACTTAGAGTTGAACTACAAGCAGTAGAGAGTTTTAATAGTTATAATGAAGTACAAAAATGGTTAAAATCAGTGTGTGATATTGATTTGCCATACTCAACAGTACACAGGTATGTTTATTATTGTTTAAAGGCTAAATTATAACATGCCTCGTCCAGTAATTAGTAAACATAATCCAACAAATGTTGAACAGTAAAAATAAATTCCAGAACTTCTAGAAAAAGCTATTAAAAAATTTTACTGCCAAGATAAATCCTGAAACAAAAAATTCGTTTCTGCTATAGTGATGAAACTAGAATTGGATTAAAAACTATTACGGGAAAAGTAATAACTCTTAAAGGTATCAAGTCTAGAGAAACTCAACAATGGGAGTATAAATATTTGTGGCTATATGGGTTCGTGAAGCTGAATTTAGGAAAAAGTTTTTCTATGAGTTTAGTAATTTAAATACAGCATGCTTTGAAAGATTTTTGGATATATTTTTATAGAATTATCCTGATGATTTACAATAATTCAAGTCGATAATGGCCGATGCCATCAATCTTTAAATTTAACAATTCCTAATAATACCAATTCTAAAAAGTTTTGCTATACTTAAAAGCTGGCAAAAATAACTTTCCTTTATAACCGACAGTTGCCATTTTATCTAGCATTTGCTCCAACAAATAATATTTAGAAATATAAAATCCAAGTATAGCAAGGTTTATGGTAATTGGTATTATATAATTGCATTTCTTTCTTGATTCTTCCTTTTGCCTTCAAATAGTAGTTAACAAGTGAAATGGATGATAATAATAGACAAGTTTTACCAGAAATGAGTTCTGTTTGGCAGGAGACATTAAATTGGCAGCCAACAGTACAACAAAAACAACAATTTCAGAAACTTTATGAGTTGATTATTCTAGAAAATAAAAAGTTAAATTTAACTAGGATTACTAACCCCGAAGAGTTTTGGGAAAAACATCTTTGGGATTCCCTTAGAGGGATTCAATTTATCTTAGAAAATCAAGTACATTGGCAAGAAGAAAAAAAGGTTATTGATATTGGTACAGGTGCTGGTTTTCCAGGATTACCAGTTGCAATTACTTTACCTCAATCTGCTGTTACTTTATTAGATTCAACCCGCAAAAAAATTAATTTTATCGAAACTATTTTAACAGATTTAAACATCAAAAATGCTTTAACTATAACTAACAGAGTTGAACAAATTGGTCGTCTATTTCAATATAGAGAAATTTATGATATTGCTCTTTTGAGAGCTGTCGCACCTACATTAGTCTGCGCTGAATATGCTTTACCAATGTTAAAAATAGGTGGAATTGCAATTTTATATCGGGGAAATCTTACAACTGATGAACAAGCTAATTTACTAGAAATTATCAAATTTTTGGGAGGTAAAATAGAATCTATAGAAAGTTTTAATACTCCTTTAAGTAACAGTATTCGTCATTGTATATATTTGCGAAAAGTAGGGAAAACTCCAGTAAATTATCCACGTTCAGTTGGTATGCCTAGCCAAAAACCTTTATTTGCTCTCAAAAAAGTCTAAAAAGTTGCTAACATTATATCTGCTTAAGTGTTTATCAAATTTATAGCCTTCCAGTTATCTAACTTTAACTAGGGCTTGCTGATTAATTTTCAAAGTATTGACACATAAAGGTCTTAGCCTTTTTTTTCTAATAAACTTGCTGGTTTTCAGTGCTTTAAGCTGAAAAAGTTAGTATTTTAGGCACTCCCACGCCAGAAAAATCAATGGGCAAATATATCCGACTACCTTCTCTATACACTTCCTGTTCTTGTTTAGGGACTTTGCATGCAACGTCCCTACTTACTCACCTGCTTCTTAAAAAGACTTTTTTAGCAAACCCTAACTACTTTTTAGGTATCTCGCAATCCCCTGAATTCCACAAAACTTGATTCTCTTTCAAATCAGAAGTCAACCCAAAAACTGTTGTAACCCAAAGCAAATAAAAAATATTAAATCCTAAAAGTCTAGTTTCTGTTAAATTAGTCATAAATAAAAAAGTTAAGTAATATAGATGCCAAAAACTTTCCCTAGTATTGTTTTTTTGAATAAAAACAATAGCTTGAAAATATTTATGTAAATAAGTAAATATAAATATTGACAGTCCCAATAATCCTAAATCCATTGTTAATTCTAGAAAACCATTATGACTATGGAAATTAGCAATTCTCATAATTCCTGGATAATTTGATGTACTTCTTATGTAATGCCAGAAACCTTGATATCCATAACCAAACCAAGGTTGTTGCCAAAAATAATCTAGTTCTGCTTTCCATAAAATTGTGCGACTACTCAAAGTCAAATCTCTTCCCATAAGACTTAAGATAGTTTCTGCATTAAATAGACAGAATATGATCAACAGTCCGCCAAACGCGGTAAATATAGTCCAAAAATATAAGCTTCGACGAAAATTTATCCGAAAAACTCTATAACTTGGCAATACAATTAACAGAACTAGAGTATTGACTAGAGCAGAACGTGAAGTAGAACCTATTATTAGACAAACTGAAGCACTTAATCCAAACCAACCTAAAAAAAAATATTTAGTGCTAATTTGAGAAAAAAGGTAGAAGATTAATGCACTCAGTAATGACATATAGTCATTCTGATTTAGATTGAGACAAGATTTTCTTGCTGTGAAAGGGTTTTTAGCTGAAAAAGTATCCCATTCTTATTCGGAATGACTATACCTCCTAATATGTTTTTATGCCCATATATACCTTCCCAGGAACCTATTGCAAGACCTGTTTGCATTGTTCCATAACGAGGAAAAGCAAAAATGGTAATCAAAGATAAGCTGACAATTATACCAAAAGCAAAAGCAAGTAGTTCTAACTGTTTTTTTAAGGAATAACCCGTAGTCAAGTAAATACTAAATAATGTTATATTGAACAAACTTAATATTGAAAAAAAAGTTTTAATAGGAGTATAAGACCAAAAAATTGAACCTAGAACAAATAGTAGTAAAAATCCGAAATATTTGTTTTGTTTAACATTAGAAATAACTTGTTGACGATTGACAAAGAACAGATATAAATTAATAGCATATAAGCAGTAACCAAACCCTTTGCCAATGACTTTTAAGTTGAAAAATAAAATCTGTAAATCACCTATTCTATCTAACCTAAAGTTTAGATCTAATAAATAGTAAAGTAAAGCACAAATTATAAATAAATTTTCTAAAAATTTTATGAATTTATTTTAAGAATTACTCATATAATTTATTTAATCTTGATAGTTGATAAAAATATGATTATCGGGAGTTTAGCAAATTTATGGCAAAAAAAATCCTAAACTTTCTTTATGAGGGGTAAATATGTCTTTGTTTTCATCTAATAACATCTTTTAAGTCTAGCATGACTTTTGAGAATTGGTATTGTAAAATATTATACTAATTCACTTTAGGGATGTCACAATATAGTTTCCAACTTTTAATCTCAAATAATTGGCCAAAACTATTGTCTGAGAAAAGTTTGGAGTCGATCAAATCGAGCCTTCTAACTTCTGACTTCTGACTTCAGTGAATAGCCATAATAACAATACTGTGGTCCAAAGATAGGGGTTTGGGGTTTTGGCTATTGCTGACATTAAAGGTGGAGCAATTGGGGTAGCTATATCGCTTCTTGAAAGTGGAATGATCTGATTACCTATCCCACACTTTGCACTTTGTACTGCTAATTTTTTAGATAGGCGATCGCCACTACTCAAGAGCGATCGCCTATCTGAAAGTTATTTGAGCAAACTCAAAAAATGAATAAACTTCCATACTGCTCATTTCTCCTAATTTTGAAAAAATCTTCAAATTATTTTATAATATCGATTTATATGATTAACTCATTTTCTTCATGTTTCCTGCTTCCTGCTTCCTTTTTCAATCAAATAACTAGCTATTTAATCAGCATACTTTTTATTATCTTTCCTCTGCCAAGTTTGGCTGAAACTGTATTAGAAAAAATTCAACAAACGGGGGTACTAAAAGCGGGAGTCAGAAGTGATGCTGTTCCATTTAGCTACATCAATAGTCAAACCAACCAATTAGAAGGTTATTCAGTTGAATTAATTAAATTAATTCATCAACGTCTAGAGGAAGAGTTGGGTAAACCAATTCAATTAGAGTTGCAAAAAATATCTCTAGAAAACCGTTTTCAATTAATCGAAGATGGTAAACTAGATATTATCTGTGCCGCTACAACAATTAATAATGCCAGAGAGAAAATAGTAAATTTTTCCATTCCTTTTTTTACCACAGGAATTCAATTGTTAGTAAAAAAAACAGATGCAGAAAGGTTTGACCCAATCAAAGGTTCTATAGAAAAAATCTCAATAGGTTTATTAGAAGGTACAACTACCGCTCAGGAATTTAGCCCTATTTATCCCAATGCAAATTGGCAACCAGTTCCTAATAAAAGCGAAGGAATTAATCAATTATATGATGGTAAAATAGATGCTCTTGCTAGTGATGGTATTTTGTTATTAGGGGAAGTTTGGCAACAAAATAAAAATTTTCGTGATTTTGCTCTAATTCCAAATATTCCTTTTACTTTTGAAAATTATGGTTGTATTTTGCCATTGGAAAATTCAGACTGGGATAAATTGGTTGATACTACTATTGCTAGTGACAAAAATACCCAACTTTTCCATCAGTGGTTTGATCCTAAAAAAGGTAAATTTTCTTATGAAGGCTTTAGATAATCTCTGAAAATATAGCAATTCTCAGCCGTGAGTGAAGTACTATGATATAAGTATTCAGCAGTCAGTTATCAGCTTCTGAGACACATTTTTATTTCCCATCATACAATTGTAGTAGTTGAAAACTCAAGTTCGTCATTCTTGTGCTTCAATTCTGTGATTGAAAATGCGTATAAATTAAAAGAATGCTTGCTTCATTCATTAAATACCTAAGAGATGAATGCTTACAGTATAATTTTATAAATTAATCTTTGAATACCCAGATCAAAATAATGAGGTAGGATAAATTTTAGTTACAAAATTAACAAAATAAAATCCTGCTAATCAATTTTTCTCCAAGTATTATTTTAAATAAAATTTATAATTAACCAACATGATTAACCAAAACAAGACTATAAAAATAGATGAATTATTAAGGCAATATGCAATAGGAGAAAAAAATTTTAGTGGCCTATACTTACATGAAGTAGATTTGCTAGAAATTAACTTAGAAGGGGCCAATTTTTCTGAAGCTGACTTAACAAGTGCTAACCTCAGTCAGGCTAATCTTAGTCGAGTCAATTTGGCCAAAGCGAATCTGAGTGGAGCAAATCTAATTGGAACTGATTTAAGTGGGGCAGACTTGTCGGAAACTATTCTAGTAGGAGCTAAACTTAACAAAGCCGATCTAACAAAAGCAAAACTTTTCAGAGCAGACTTAAGTCGTGCTAACTGTAGCCAAGCTAACATGGTAGATGCTAACCTCTCAAGAGCTATCCTGTATGAAACAGATTTACATGGAGCTAACCTATATGGTGTTAATTTCCGACGAGCTATTCTTAATAAAGCTGATTTAATTGGCGCTAACCTTACCAGAGGAGATATGACAGGAGCAGATTTAATAGAAGCAAATCTAATAAGAGCAGATTTAACAGAGGCTATTTTAAATGCTGCTGAATTAAACGCAGCAAATCTTTTGGGCGCTAATGTTTCTGATGTTAATTTAGTTGGAGCAGCTCTCCAAGCAGTAATTATGCCAGATGGTACAAGTTATGAAGAAATTAGCAGACCTATTCAAAATTAGTAGATGATCAAGCTATTCTAATATCACGTAACGAAACTGTTAATCCTCAATGAGTATGAAAGGAACTGATAACTATCCAATCTTTCCTATTTCCTACTTCCTAAATATCCTACTTTTTTAAAGATTTAAAAATGAGAGTTAAAATATTTTCTGCTTTCTTAGTTTTTACGGCAATTTTTCCTGATCTTCCAGCTATTGCTGAAAATATCCAACATATACAAAGATTATTATCTAGCAAACAATGTCCTAATTGCGAATTAATTGGTGTTGGTTTGGTATTGGCAAATCTTCAAGGTGCTAACCTAGAAGGAGCCAATTTAAGTGGAGCTAATCTCAGTCGTGCGAATTTAACAGGGGCAAATTTATCTGGTGCTAATTTAACTGGTACAAGTTTATTTGGTGCAAATTTAATAGGGGCAAATTTATCTGGTGCTAATTTAGCTGGTACAGATTTAAGAAGTGCTTATTTGACAAGTGCTAATTTAACAGGTGTTGAACTAAAAAATGCATTTTTATTAGGTGTTGTAGGAATGCCATCTCATGTTGGAGAAGCTGAAGATTTTTATTGGCTAGGAATAACAGAAGCAAAAGCAGGACATTATAAAGATGCTGTTAAATATTATAACCAAGCTATTAGTATGAAATCGGATTTAGCAGCAGCTTATTTTGCTAGAAGTATGGCTTTTGCTGACCTGGGAAATCTTGATGCGGCTCTTACAGATGCTGAAAAGTCTCGCGAGATTTTTGTTTCTAAAGGTAGTAAAAAGGGTGAAGAATTATCACAATATTTGGTTGAAATTATTGACCTACGTTTAAATCCTCCGAAACCAAAAAAACCCAATCAATTTGTACAAGCTATTGGTTCTTTGCTTCCTTCTTTATTAAGGTTAGCATTTTAAATGCTACTCTGAAAAGTTTTAGATATATAGCAATCCTAAATTATTTTTGAAACAAAATTGTAGAGGTTTAGTCTGCAATTAAAAAGCTCGTACCACTGTACTTCATAAACCTGGAATACTCTGCATATAGATTAAGATCAGAACACAAGATTTATTATTACTCTAGAACATTCAAAATTGACTGAAAATTTATTGAATTAAGATGAAATTATATGTCAAATCTCACAGTTAAAGATTTGGAAATATTGCAAGATACTCTAAATCAAGGAGATTTAGATTATCAACTAGAATTAGACGAAGGAAAGATATTAGTTATGGGTCCGTCAGATATTGTTTCTAGTGAAGTTGGCGTTCGTTTAATAGCTGCTCTTTATGCTTGGGTTAACCCACGTCGTCTAGGACGTTTGTTTGATTCTAGTGGTGCTTTTATTTTTCCGAATACTAACCTCAAAGTTCCTGATGTTTCTTTTGTTCGTGCTCAACGTCTAAAAAAAAGCGTTCGTTATTTTGGGGAATTGGTGCCAGATTTAGTAGTGGAAATTAAATCTCAAAGTGACAGAATTAAACCTTTAAAAGAGAAAATCAAGAAGTATTTAGAACTAGGAGTGCAAGTAGGAATATTGATAGACCCAGACGAAGAAATAGTTGTAGTTTATCACTCCAATGGTGAAGAAATTGAGTTGAATAATCAAGATAAGTTAACTATTCCTGAACTATTTGCTGAGTGGGAATTGCCTATTGTTGAACTTTGGCCTCCTGTGTTTGATGAAGAAGAGTAAGTTTTGTTCTAAATTGTTAGAAAATGTTTACAAACTACTTGAGTTTCTTTGTAGAAAATTAGACTGGAAATCTGACTTTTGACTTGCTTCGATTGCTATCTCTATATTAGGAGTTACGCATTAAGGGTGTTCCAAAGAAAAAATGATCCAAAATAGAGATAATATGATAAATGTTTACTGGTGGAAATAACAGTAGCTTCTGCAGAATAATTGGATCATTATTTTTTTATTTTGTTTTAGTTTACTAACGGAAAATCCAAAATGTGTTTATGCCAAATTTAGTATTTTTCAAGTTCCTAATTGTTCATAAGGGATCGCCTATGTAAAGATAACTGTCAAACTAAAATCGTTAATGGCTAGAATGCATAATCTTCCTTAACTCACATTAATTCAAATTTGTCAATGGGTAAGTCCCATCATAGACAATCTCAACTAACCCCTTCCTGGTAAAAAACTACTACTCAGCTTTTTAATCGCAGCATTAGCAATATCTGCATAGCGCAGTTCTCCACACAAAATTTTACTGATCACTATAGTAGCTGCTGGTAACTTAACTCCTACTTTATAAGCTACTTTAGGAAAGCGATAAAATGCCCCTGCTAAACGACCCGCCCAAACCATATCTTTACCCCATTCTTCATTAACTATCTGAGTATATTTTTCCAGAGCATTTTCCTCCCCTTCTAACCCTTTTTCAATCGCTTCAGCAGCTTTTACACCACTAAAGATTGAAGGGCGAATTCCTTCTCCTGATAAGGGGTCTGATAAATTTGCTGCTTCTCCTACCAATAGAGCATTTTGAGTGTGAAGATTTTTACCTCCATCCCATAGAGAAATATAATGTTCTAATAATTGATCTTGACTTACATTGGCACCAATTTGTTGAGCATATTCCATCAAATCTTGAGATAAATTTTTAGCTTCCCCACCTCTAAAAGTAGCAATACTAATTGAATAGGAATCAGCTTTAGGAAAACCCCAAATATTTCCATTTTTAACTGAACCAAATTCAAAACTAGCCTTTTGATTAGAATCATTTAATGGTGCCTCAAAAACTATACTCTTCCGTTTTTTAGATTCTTTAAAACCCAACCACTTAGACATTGGGCCTGTGGCTCCATCAGCAGCAATTAAATAACGACCAATAAAAGGTTCCGTATTTGTTCTAACTTCCCAAAAATCACTCTTAAATTCAATCCCTGTCACTTCTGTTTTGTCTCTTAATTCTGCACCTTGTGCTGTAGCTTTTTGGATCAGAAAATGGTCAAACACATCTCGTTTTACCATCCACATAGGAACAGGCAAATCTGCTTCAACAGGGTCTTCTAATTTCCATGTATAACAAATTTTATTGACCTTGAGAGAAATTGCTGGAGTTAAATCAAAGTCAAACCATTGAGCGATCGCTGGAGATACCCCACCACCACAAGCTTTAACTCTAGGCAAAGATTCTTTTTCTATCACTAAAACAGAACGTCCTTTCTTAGCCAAATGATAAGCTGCTGTACCTCCTGCCGGGCCTGCTCCTACGATGATACAATCAAACATTTTTTCTAACTTTAATACTAAGATTTTTTATGATTTGGTAGAACAGGAAAAAGTCAGTTAAGTAGGGGCAGTTCCCAATAGAATAGATAAGTGATTGACTTACTTGAACTATCTATAAAACTACCCCCTGTAAAAGTTACGAGTTCCTACGTTACCTAATTATTCTTTTAAGATACTCGATTTTGAATACCTTGTCGATTGAAAGAATCAAGCAACTACTAAGGAATGAGTTAATAACTTATAGCTCATAGTTGATAACAAGTGCGCCTTAGTAAGAGGGTATTTTTAAAGTTACAGCCTCTACTAAATAACAGATTAGGCAATGGTACAAGCCTGCTTATATACCTGGATTTGATATAATACAGGAATCTTGAATCAGTTGTGAGAGAACAATTTTCTACTATGAGGAAAACTGAGATACATATATTCTCATAAATCATTCCTGATTGCTATAGTTTATATCTGAAAGCCTACAAATAATAAGTAATAGTTGATAGCCTACTTAATCTGTGATATTCAAGTTTTTTTAAACTGTGGTAATATCCTTATCTTTAGCAGCTAATAACTCATCTATTTGGGCAATATATTTATCTGTTTTCTTTTGAATATTGTCTTGCAAATCTCGTGATTCATCTTTAGAAATATTACTATTTTTTTCCTGTTTACGAACTGAATCTACCGCATCACGTCGAATATTCCGGATAGAAACTTTCCCCTCCTCAGCAAGTTTTGCTGCTAACTTAACCATTTCTTGACGACGCTCACTTGTTAGTGGTGGTATATTTAAACGTACAATAGATCCATCATTATTGGGAGTTAAACCAACATCTGAGGTATAAATAGCTTTTTCAATCAAACTAAGACTACTTTTATCATAAGGTTGAATAGTTATTGTACTAGCATCTGGAGTACCAATATTTGCCAGAGATTTAAGTTGAGTTGGAGTTCCATAATACTCTACCATTATTCTGTCTAAAAGAGAAGCATTAGCTCTTCCAGTTCTAATAGTATTAAATGAAGTTTTAGTAGCTTCAATTGCTTTTTGCATTTTCTTTTCAGCTTCTTCTAGATTCATCAAAACCTCCTACAATAGTTCCAATTTTTTCTCCCATAACAGCTTTATGGATATTGCCCGAAACTGAAAGGTTAAATACAATAATCGGGATATTATTTTCTTTACAAAGAGCGATCGCCGTACTATCCATCACCCGTAAATCTTGAGTTAATACTTCCCCATAACTTAGGGACTCATATAGTTTGGCCTCTGGATTATTATGTGGGTCAGAATTATAGACCCCATCGACTTTAGTAGCCTTAAAAATTACCTCTGCGTCAATTTCCGCTGCTCTGAGAGCAGCAGTCGTGTCAGTAGTAAAAAATGGATTACCAGAACCAGCACCAAAAACTACCACCCTACCTTTTTCTAGATGGCGAATAGCTCGGCGACGAATGTAAGGTTCGGCCAGTTCCTGCATAGCGATCGCTGTTTGAACTCTTGTTGGTACTCCTGCTTGTTCCAGGGCATCTTGTAAAGTTATAGCATTCATCACAGTGGCAATCATACCAACATAATCTGCCGTTGCCCTATCCATTCCCTTAGAGGCTGCTTTAACCCCTCTAAAAATATTACCGCCTCCAACTACAATTGCTATTTGAATTCCTGTGGCCACTACTTCGGCCACTTCCTGAGCAATACCTTGGACTACTGCCGGGTCAATGCCATAGCCCAAACTACCCATCAAGGCTTCGCCACTCAACTTGAGCAAAACCCGTTGATAAACTGTCCCCATGCTGTCAGTATTTTCTCAACTAAAGTTGCTTCCACAATACGATACCAGTTGAGTTACTTTTTTCAACTATCTTAAATTATTGATAATTACAGTAGATTCAGTGATTAATGTAGTATTTCAGAAGTTAGAAGTTAGAAGTTAACCTCCCCTTATCCCTACACTAGGTCCACTTCATTCTAAAATTAGGCGATCGCCTAATACTATCTTTCTACCAGTCTTGAGCTAATGCTTGATAACCAATAAGTTTATAAACTAATTTTGCTGCTGTAAACTCAGATACTACCGAATCAGTAATTGGAGCCAACTCCATAATGTCACAACCTACTACTTCATATAATTTAAATATTCTTCGCAAAAATGTAGTTAAAGAATACCAATTTAGCCCTCCTGGTTCTGGTGTCCCAACTCCAGGAATTAATGTTGGGTCAATTCCATCTAAATCTATTGTTAAAAAAACATGTTTAGTCTGAATACTAGAGATTACTCTTTCCATCCAATCTGACTGAATAGCTATTTCTCTTGCTCTAAAAACAGTTAAATTTTTCTCCTTTATTAAATCTGCTTCTTCTTTACAAATTGCCCGAATACCTATTTGTACTGTTGGTAAGCCCATCTCAAATATCCGTCGCATTACGCAAGCATGGTTATATATTGAACCTTCATATTCATACCGCAAATCCCCATGAGCATCTATTTGAATCACAGTAAAAGGTTGATCCAAATATAATTTATTATAAGCTTTTACTATCCCATTTGTAATGCTATGTTCTCCACCTATAGCAATCACAAACTTTCCATCAATTACTAATTTTTCTACTGTTTCTTGAGTAACTTTTAGCATATCTAATGGGGAGATTTTGTTTCCATTACGAGTATCTGCTATAGGTTCATGAGTATAGATACCAACTTCCAAACCTGTTTCCATATCTAATTCTTCATCATAACATTCTAACTGTTGAGACGCATCTAACAATACTGCCGGACCATTAACACAACCTCTTCTATAAGTAGTAGTTGCTTCATAAGGAATTGGTACAATTACTACTTTGGCAGTAGTGTAATCTGGCTCAATCTCTGAACTAATGAAGGGTAGAAGTGATGTAGGATAAGTTTTTAACATTTTTTTTACTATATAATTTAGAATTGCTATATTTCCCATGATTTAGCAATAAAATTAGGTAATTAATTTTGCCTAGACACTTAACCGATAACTGAAATGATTGGTACACAAACTTGGACATGGCGAAGCTGGCCAATATGCTACCACAGCCAAGGAGAACAGGGACCTCCTGTGATATTAATACATGGTTTTGGGGCTTCTTGGGGACATTGGCGCAAAAATATTCCTGTATTAGCTACAAATTGTCGCTGTTATGCTATTGACTTACTTGGGTTTGGTGGTTCAGCTAAACCTACCCCAAGTCAATATGTTAACTATACATTTGAAACCTGGAGTCAACAAATTGGTGATTTTTGTAGAGAAATAGTTGGTGCTCCTGCTTTCCTTGTGGGAAATTCCATTGGTTGTATTGTGGCAATGCAAACGGCAGTTGATAATCCCAATATTATTCTAGGGGTAGGAATTATCAATTGTTCTTTGAGACTTCTCCACGAACGGAAACGGTCTACTCTTCCTTGGTATCGTAGTCAGGGCAGCATACTAGCACAAAAGCTGTTAAAAGTCAAGTGGATAAGTCAGTTATTTTTTAACCAGTTGGCTACAAAGAAAACTGTTAAGGGAGTATTGTTACAAGCATATAAACGCTCTGAAGCCGTTACAGATGAATTAATTGATTTAATATTGAAACCGGCAAAAGATGAGGGAGCAGTTGACATTTTTGTAGCTTTTACTGGTTATTCTCAAGGACCTTTACCGGAAGATTTATTGCCTATATTACCCTGTTCAGCCATAATTTTATGGGGAGAAGAAGACCCTTGGGAAAATATTGAACTGGGAAAGGAATTTGCCAAGTTTAAAACCGTAGAAACATTTATTCCTTTGCCTGGAGTTGGTCATTGTCCTCAAGATGAAGCACCAGAGTTAGTAAACCCTATTTTGCAGGAATGGATCTCAAAAAAATGGGAGCCTAAAATTTAGTGCTAAATTATCAAAATTTTTGGTCTTTATATTAATTTTAATCGATAAAAAAATTCATATACTATAGGTTTTTTATCTGGGATGTGAAAACCGAGCCCTATAGTAACTATATTTGATTTATGTCCAAAATATTGCCACTTTTTGAGAATAGGAGGGCAATAGGCTAGAGTTTCGGAGTTTATTTCTAGTTTTTGAATTGTCACAACCTATGAGCGGATTGCTATATTAGTTTAGAGGAACTCTGACAACAGTAAAGAAAAGAAAACAGCATTAAATAGTAGCAAACATTTCAACAGCTTTTCACAGTTTTGAATTTTGATTGCTATTAGACAGAGAATTAAACCTACATACTTAATCAAGCTTTCTTATGCTTTTCCATTTGGTTTTCAAATATTTCTAAGGTTCTTAGAAGAGAAATTGATGACTGAAAAGCTTCTTCAGTAAGTTCTATTCTTTCTTCAGGTGTCTCAACTATTTCATTAGCTAGTAATGTTAAAGAGCCAATAACTTTGTTGAGAAAACCACGAGCTTCATAAGATGCCTTAGCTAAATTCTGCTGCTCAATATATTCATCTACTTCAGACTGATTACCAAATTGTACATAATAGAGATGGCGATAGTAACCATTTTCTTTTTCTAGAAGTTCTGAATGAGTACCTATCTCAACTAATTTTCCCTGGTCTAAGACCGCTATTTGATCCGCATTTTGAATTGTTGAGAGACGGTGGGCAATCACTAAAACTGTGCGATCGTGACTTAATTTATCAATGGCCTCCTGCACCAAACGTTCAGAAACTGTATCAAGGGCACTTGTGGCCTCGTCTAAGATTAATATTTCTGGATCTTGCAATAAAGCCCTAGCAATGGCCAATCTTTGTCGCTGACCTCCTGAAAGCATTACACCGCGATCGCCTACTTCTGTGTCCCATTGCTTGGGCAAGTCCATAATAAAATCATAAGCATTAGCTCGTCTAACTGCTTCAATAATTGCATCTTCTGTAGCATCAGGACAAGCATAAATAATATTATTTTTTACCGTATCGTTAAACAAATGAGTAGTTTGGCTAACAATACCAGTTTTCTTCCTGAAACTGGTAATATCAAACTCGCGCAAGTCAATGCCATCTATAGTAATGGAACCAGAAGTAGGGTCATAAAATCTTGGTAGTAGATCCGCAAATGTTGATTTACCTGCTCCTGAACCTCCCACTAATGCCAAAGTTTTACCTCTAGGTAAGGAGATATCAACATTTTTGAGAACTAAATTGTCATTACCTGGATAAGAGAAAGAAATTTTGTAAAAATGAATTTTACTTTTCACTTTTTGAAAAGGTATAGAACCAGGTTTCATAATTGGTTTGTTATCTCTTTTCCATAAGTCTACAGCCATGTTAAAACTAGCAGAACCTTTGGCAATTTTATTGCGACTGCCATTAATTTGGGATACGATGGGTAGCAAGCGAAACAGAACTAAAAGATAAGTAAGTAGGATAGCAGAAACATTTGTAATTTGGTCAGCAAATAAATATCTACCTAATAATAAAATACTGATTACCGTAATCATGCTTATCACTTCATTTACTGGACTTATTAAATCTGAATTCATTTTTGCTTTCAATTCTATATTCTCTAGGGAAAGCATTAATTTTCTTAATTTTGCATATTCTCTATTTTCACTACTTACTGATTTAATTAACCGAATACCGCTGAGAGTTTCAATTACTTTAATGGAATAATTTCTTTGTTCCTGATTTAAAAAAAATCCAAATTTCTTTGAGCGACGAATAAATAGCTGATTAATTAATCCTATAAGAACTACCAACAGAGAAGAAATTACAGTAAGCCGCCAAGAAATAGAGATTAGTAAGCTGACAAATAAGGAAAGAGTTATTAATTGAGTTATTAAATTAACGTAACCATTAATAGTTTGGGTGCATTGAGCTGTATCTGAGCCTAAACGTTTTGTTAAATCTCCTACTTTAACTTTTGTGAAGAAATCTAAATCGCTATCCATTAATGTTTGGAGCATTTCTGATTTAATAGTATTTGTCAGAGTACGATTAAAAACTACTGTCAACAAACTTTTTAAATATGCCGTTAAATTTTTTAGAATAATAGTTAGTATAACTGCTAAAAGCATTACTATAAGGCGATACTGTTCTGGAACTCCTTCAAAAGGAGATAGCAAAAATTGAATTATGCGTGGAGAACCTTTCAACTCAATTTCTTGCCCAGAAATTTGCAGTAATATAGGTACTATTAAAGTTGTATTAACTCCATTAAATAATCCACTAGCAAATCCTAATATAATATTCCCAATAATTTGAAAATTGAAAGGTTTACGAAGAATAAACTGTAAAATAAATTCTCTTCCAGACATTGATATTTCCCTTGTCTCTAAGATTATATTCTCTCAATTATTATGACTTTTAAACCTATTGGCTAAATTTTTATTAAGTCTGATAGAATGGTTGCCATTGCATCAATGCTATAATACTTAACACACCTTTCTCTAGCCTTAATACCTTTGAAATTTGCTGCTATTAAATCGTTAAATATTAATTTAGTTTTTGCTGCTATTTGCTCGGGAGAACTAGGTTCTACCAAATAGCCAGTATCGCCTATTATTTTAGGAATGTCCCCTACTTTTGTTGCTATGATTGGCTTAGCCATTGCCATACCATCAAGGAGTTTCAATGGAAACTGTGCTTGAGTTGCTAAATGATTCCTTTGAGGCACTACTATTATATGAGCTGCAGCTACAATTTCTGGCATAATATCAGGTGGATGTTTAGGTATTTTAATTATCCAATCTCCCCATTTTTTTATTAATTGCTGATCATAATTGTCATAAGGACTACCACCAACAATTACCAATCTTAAATCTGATTGATTTAGATTTTCCAAAGCGATTAAAACATCTTCCACTCCTTTATAGGGTCGGGGTGCTCCTGGAAACATTAATATTCTATAATTGCTCAACCCATACTTAACTCTACTTTCCTCTGGAACATACTTATTGGGGTCAAATAAAGTTGTATCTTTGCCATTTGGTAAATAAGTACCACCAAAACGTTTTTTGAGAAATTGATTGTGTAGAGTAACCTGGTCTGACTTTGATACCAAATTTTGCACACATTTTAAATAGAAGGGATGGTCTGGTTGTCGTAATGCTCCTTCTGGCTTCAAAATGTCTCTAGCTAATTGTTTAATACTGGGACGATATTTCCAATTATCTCCTCCATGCCAGCTTAACTCCCAATCATCAATATCTAAAAATACTGGGCAACTTGTCTGTATTTTTTTGATTAGAGCTAAACCAAGACTACTGGGTTTAAGTTTATAAGCATAAATAATATCTCCACTAATTTTCTCTAACAGCTCTTTAGCAGAAATTAAAAATCCTGGATAATATTTCTTGGTATATTCGGTATAAATAGGAATAATGGATACTTCTGTCTGAGTAATATTTATGGGAGAAGTTATATCCACAAAGCCTAGTATTTCTACATCACATCCAATCTTTTTTAGAGCTTGAGATAATAAAAAGGGACGGACTGCTCCTCCCCATCTACCTGCTCCACCGCTAGATAAGTCGCTAGCTATTATGGAAATTTTTACCAAATCTGCAAGCCTCCAAATTCTAAGTTAATCAAAAAATTCTGCTATCTATAAAAGCGATCGAAATTCACAATAGATCTGTAATTTGGGGTGAGATAAGTCTACGCTTTAGCTAGAATATTTATATTTATCTACATTGAGTCTCTTGCCAACTTAGTTTCATGTTTATCCAGGGGAAATTTTATAAGCAAATCTCAAATCAATCTTGACATATCACTATAATAAGTGGGAGCAATCTAGTAATTGCTCATTTAGTAAATCTTAAGATTAATAAGTGCTGTAAGTATTCTACATATTGTTTCCATGTAACTTTGCTTTCCCCTCCTAGTCGTTCTTGGAAAACATACCCTACTTCTACAACACAGCAAATATTACCTCGACCTAAAACTTCAATCAGGATTTTGTAACCTACCGGGCTAAGAGTGTGGCCAGCGATCGCCTGACGATTGATCATAAAATAGCCACTCATGGGGTCAGAAACTCGCCCTACTACTTCAGGCAAAATAACTAATCCCAAAAGTTGAGCCCCACGAGACAAAAATCTTCTAACTAGACTCCAGTCACTAACACCCCCTTCATCAACATGACGACTAGCTACTACTAAATCAGCACCTTTCTCTATTTCTGCTAATAGTTTTAAAAGGGTTTCTAGGGGATGTTGTAAGTCAGCATCAATAACCCCTAATATTTCTCCTTTTGCTACTTGCCAACCACGAACTACTGCTGTAGAAAGTCCTCTTTCTTTTCTTCTACACATTACTCGGAGTTGGGAGTATTCTTGTGCCATATTCTGAGCTACCTCCCAAGTCAAGTCTGGGCTATTGTCATCTACTATGATTAACTCATAGGCATTGGGGATTTTAGTATCTAATAGTTTAGTTATCTTTTCAAGAATTGTTGGTATATTTTGACTTTCTTTATATGTAGGAATAACTAGAGAAAGTTTAATCTTTGTGCTATCTGGTTTTGTAGTATTACTATCTAGAATTGGAACCTTTAATAAACCAGTTGGCACTGTTAGTAATGAGTTGGCTTGAGTCGTTCTCATTAATTACTTTTATTTAATTTTTCCTGACTAAGTGTTAGTATTTAAATGAAAAACATAATTTTTTTTAGTTTGCTATTTTTCATATTTTTTGATAGTCAAATCCTCCTAATTTTACTGTATTTTTATTTTTGATGTTCCATGTATATACGTTCAAATATTAGTGATAAAGCGTTGATATTGCTAGCTTATTTCCACTGCCTAAAGGTTATCTCACTTAAGATTAAACAGGCTTTAAAAGGATTAGTTCCATATTCAAGTGATTATGATAGGATATTTATTTATTAAATTTATATCTACTATATACTAGTTATCATAAATCAAATTAATTTTACCCATTTTAATCAATTCAAATATCTGATTAATTTGGCTTTGTTCTTTATAGGTTATTTTTTTACCAGATAAAATTAAGGAAGTCAGTTGTAGGTGTTCGTGACGATTCAGTTTACCCGATGTCATAATTCGGTTCACCATTTGATTGATTGTTACCTTTGGTTGATTTTGCTCACTCCATAACATAAATCATTATGTATATAATTTATTTGCTAATTTGGGCTTATTTTGATAATAAGTAGTTATGCAGAATTAATGACACATACTTTCAATCTAAAAAACATATATTCCCTGTGATTTAGGAATAAAGTTAGGTAATTAATTTTGCCTAAACACTTAATATAGCAATCCTATTTTATTCATGTCAAAAATATTGCCACTTTTTGAGAATACGTTTGGAGACAATGGTTAATGGGTAGGACCTTCAGAACTTATGTCTAGTTTTTGAGTTGTTACAATCTATTGAGAATTGCTAGATATAAATTTACTCTCCAAAAAATAGTATAGCAGTCTTAAGCACCGCTGTACAGAAAATCTTTTGAAAGAGGGGTAACAAAAGTGATAAATTCATAGTTTTTATGTACAGCAGACTTCAGATTAATATGTTAGAATCATTATAATAAATGGAGTAGGTGCATTTTGCTTGTTCCCTTTCCTCCGACTCATCTTTCCTATTCCCTAAAAATGGAAATATTTGTAGATTGAGGTATTAATTGAGTTTTTATGGAGATTTTGAGACTACCAGTACTGTCAGACAACTATATTTTCTTACTACATGACCCAAATCAAAAGATTGGGGCTGTAGTCGATCCCGCCGAAGTCAGGCCAGTACTAGAGAAACTAGAATTCTTGGGAGCTGAGCTGGTAACCATTTTTAATACTCACCATCATCCTGACCATGTAGGTGCTAATCGACAATTAATCCAAAAGTTTCCACAATTGAAAGTTTATGGTGGAGTTGAAGACCGAGGTAGAATTCCTGGACAACAGGTATTTTTACGGGAAGGTGATCGTGTCCAGTTTGCTGATCGAGTAGCAGAGGTTTTGTTTGTACCTGGTCATACAAGTGGACATATTGCTTACTATTTTCCTTCTGTAGCTCTTGGAGAAATAGGAGAATTATTTTGTGGTGATACTTTGTTTGCTGGTGGTTGTGGTCATTTATTTGAAGGGACACCGGCCCAAATGGTAGAGTCTTTGAGTAAATTACGTAATCTACCTAACAATACACGAGTATGGTGTGCCCACGAATATACTTTAAAAAATTTACAGTTTGCTATGACTGTTGACAAAGACAATGCTGATTTACAATCTCGCTTTGCTGAGGTTAAGGCAGCGCGTAGTCGCAATGAAGCAACTGTACCATCAATGATTGGTGTAGAAAAACGTACAAATCCTTTTCTCCGCTGGGAGCAACCTGCTCTACAATTAGCAGTTCAAAGTCAAGATCCGGTAGAAACTTTTGCTCGTCTGCGAAGAAAGAAGGATCAATTTTAACTTAGGAATCAGGATGTTATTATCTATACAAGTTAAATTGCTTAAACTCTATACCATCTGAGTTATTTCACAAAATTTTGGACTTGATTTAATTCTTATTCCTTAAGGTGGCAAGGAATTCCACATAGGGGAAGAAATAAGTCACGTTATATTTCCTCTTTGGAGACTTAACAGAAGTTTCATATTTTTAAAACTTATTTAGGGCTGGTTAATTAAATATCAAAGTATTAAAATGGTATATCAATTCTAGGTTGAGGTGAAAAATTTAACAAATTTCCATTCCTAATATAAGTTACCCACTTATGGGGGAGACTTGAAACACATTTTTTTGTTCAAAAGTTAGAATAAGACAACTGCTACTAATAAAACTTATTTATTTAAAGTCAAATTAATAAAACCAGAAAAACTGTTTAATTTTTTTTATTTGCTGAGTAGCTATATAGCCTTGAGGAAAACACTATGTTACATCTGCTTTATATCCTAGCCTTCACTACTGTTGCTGTTTTGGCTGTTCATAATTTAATCCGTAGTCTATTAACAGTGGGACTGGAGTCTCAATCTTCGTCCTCCAAACGAGGGTGGTCTGCTCGTGACTCTTATTCTCAGTCTGGTAGAATTCCACATCCAGAACTATTAGATGAATCTGGGAATTTTATTGATGAACCTTTATTAGTGATGCGCTCTGTGAATGTACAAGAAGCTCGTCAACAGTTGGATGCTATTTATAATTCCGAGCTTGGTTCAAGTGGTGAAACCCAAGATGAAAAAAGTAAATAATAATTTACACCATAAAATTAATAGAATGTTAAAAAGTTGATCTGGGTTTGTTACAAAAATTGATTACCGAGAATTGTTAGAAGGCTTATAGGGTAATTTCTGATTTACCAGAAGATAAATGACAGGTCAATAATTATGATTTTCTAAGGAATGGTCTGGAAAAGATGTCATAATTATTGACAAATATTTATTTAAATGTTGGTAGAAGACCCGCGCTCTCCAGTAGGGGAGGGTCGGGATGAATGCCAATCAATCTTACGGCTTTACAAATAATCTGTTAGAATATAAATGTTGAAAAGTAGGCAGTAGATGGTTGAAAAAGCGCAGAAATTTAGATTTTACCCAACTCCTCAGCACTCTTAGTCTGCTGAGGAGAAATTTGGGATGTTTCGTTACGTCTACAACAAAACCTTAGCTGCCAGGACTCGTTCTTGGTATGAACACCAAGAACGAGTGGGCTACAAATAAACCTCAGCTATGCTGACGAACTGGAAAAAACAGAAAGATGAACCATTTTTAGCAGTGAAGTAAGTATTGTAACACTCCAGCAAGGTTTAAGACATTTACAAACTGCTTTCACCAACTTTTTGAGCGGACGGACTAAATATCCGTTCCTTCTTGAAATTGGGCAACGGTGGCAGTGCTGAGTTTACGACAGCAGCATTCAAGTGGAAAGATGCTCAAGTATATCTAGCTAAATGTGCAGAACCATTACCTATTAGATGGAGTAGGCAAGCACCAATAGGTTGTATGCCTAGTACAATCACTGTCAAACTTGATCCATGTGGTAGATGGTCTGTATCTTTGAGCAATTTTTGACACCAGAGATTTGAGACTCAATCCGAATAAGAAACAAGTGGGCATTGACTTGGGCACCTGCCTGCTTACTAACTACCAGGGAAGGAGAAAAAGTGGCCTAACCAAAGAATCTTCAGAAGTTACACAAAAAACTGAGGTATGATCATTTGAAAAATCAATCGCTAGATGACCATTCTTAAATCCGTATTGGCAGAACTGGTGCTAGAGGTTCCGCAGATAAAACCACAAATTTACTTTAAGTCATCTCTGACTGCTCTTTCTCATGCAATGGAAGACCAGGTTTTAGCCAGCTCTGATCGACCCCTGGTAATAGCGACTTTTCAGAAAGAGCATTTTTATCGTCAAGAAGCTCACCGTTATCGACAAATTGCGAACTTAACATCCCAAGTATATGTACTAGCTGCGCCAGAAACAGAATTTAAAAATTCTTCTGAGTATCACGAAACAGTAGCTTTTAATCCTAGAGATGCTTTAAGTAGAGAATGGAATTTATTGGTGCTTGGTCAAAAGTATTCAAGTTGTTTGATTTGCAATGAGTATGATAATTCTGGCTTAGTTGATGAAATATCTCCATTTAATGAAATTGATCAAGTACGTCGGTTTGAAGGTATCTGGACTTTTGATCGTCAGGTATGTCTGCAATCTGCAATATTATTACTTGATCGAATTCTTAAGTATAGACCAGAGTTAAAAGAAAAGGTGCAAGAAGCTACAAAAGTTTATGGTCTCAATTTGGATTTAAGGAAGGGAAAAAAATCTCCTAAAAGTAAAAGTAAATCTAGTTATAATCCTGCTAATTTTCAGAAAGTCTCAGCAATAGTTGAAAATAATAACTTTAATAATCCTTTTGCCCAACGTTTGGTGACTTATTTGCAAGCAAGTCAATATCAGTTGATTAAAGCTTATCGCTCAATTACGGCTCAGGAAAAAAAACAGCGCTTGATTAATATTATCTCTTCTGCTATGAGGCGATCGCTAGATCCTAATGAGATTATCAAAGTGGCAGTACAAGAACTAGGAAAAGCACTTTTGGCCAGCCGATGTTTGATCTATCAGTGTCGGCCTACGGATACAATAGCAACTATTACTCACGAGTATTTGGGTTTATCAGTAAAATCTTTGCTGAATCAGGTATGGCCTCTAAAAGATAATTATCTGTTTCAGAAAGTTATTCAAACTCAAGGGCAAGTTTATGTAGAAGATACAAGTTTGCTACCTGAGTATTTAGTGCCAGAAAGATCAAAGGTTGCCAAATCTCAGGGGATAAATTTTCTGGAAAACTTAATATCTCAATGGGAGATTTCGAGCTGGTTGATGATACCTCTACTGTACCAAGGGCGAGTATTAGGTATGGTGGAATTACATAATTGTGGATCATTTCCCCATAACTGGTCTGAAGAACAAATAGATTTAGTAGAAGCGATCGCTACTCAATTAAGTATGGCTTTGATTCATGCAGAAACTTATACTAACCTAGAAGAATTAAATCAACAATTGGAAGCTCTTGACCGGACTCGGAGTAATTTAATTGCTATTACTGGCCATGAGCTACGGACTCCTCTATCTACTATTCAAGTTTGCTTGGAAAGCTTAAGTCAAGAACCAGATATGCCTGAAGAGTTACGTCAAGTAATGCTAGAAACTGCATTGGCAGATGCAGATAGAATGCGAAATCTTGTACAAGATTTCTTAACATTGTCTCATTTAGAAAGTGGTAAAGTTCAATGGAATATAGAATATCTACCTCTACTAGAATGTGTTGATTTAGCTCTGAGTAGTGTTCATGCTCACAAGTTCGAGAGGGAGTTGCCAAATATTACTAACCAGGTGTCGGCAGAACTACCTTTGGTATTGGCCGATGGCGAATGGCTAGTAGAGATTTTGTCAAAACTCTTGGACAATGCTTGTAAGTTTACTCAGGTTGAAGGAAGAGTAATAATTACAGCTACTTCTAATAGTGAAAATATGTTAGAGGTGACTATCTCTGATACTGGCCGTGGGATTGAACCTAATAGGTTAGAGGCTGTATTTGATCGTTTTTATCAAGAAGAAGGGGCTTTACGACGTAGTGTTGGTGGTACTGGTTTAGGTTTAGCTATTTGTCGTCAGATTATTAGTCGTTTAGGGGGGAAAATTTGGGCTGAGTCAATGGGTAAAGATCAGGGCAGTCAGTTTCATTTTACTATTCCAATTGTTGGTCATACTTAGAAGCAAGAAGAAGCAAGAAGAAACACAAAAAAACTTAATTAGGGCTTGCTGATTCAATCTTAAAGCATTGATACATAAAGGTTTTAGCATTTTGAGGAGCGAAAAAAGTGTCTAGTTTTCGGTCCTGAGAGCTCAAAAGGTTAGTATTTTGGGCGGCTCCCTAGGCAGAAAAATCAAGGTACAAATATATCCGACTACCTTCCCTATCAATTTCCCGTTCCTCTGTAGGGACGTTGCATGCAACGTCCCTACATCTCCTTCTGGAAGATATTAGGGGTGGGTCCCCTACTCCTGAAAAAGACTTTTTCAGCAAGCCCTAATTAGGTTGATAAAGAGGGTTAGCTAAATCGTCGAGAAGCCTCACGCCAAATCAAAGATTATGGCATGAGATGAATCGACGGTCAATCAATGGGACTCGATGGGACATTCATTGACAATATTATTCTGGTTTCCTGTACTTGGTTGTTAATATTAAATGGGCCTTCAAATCTGACACTGAACGACCATTTGAGACACAATCCGATTTTATAATAGTTGTCATTTTCCAAGATTGGTGTTATAATGAGAGAAAAAGCAAAATCAAGATAAAATTAAGATATAAAATTAAGATATAAAAAATAGGGCGGTAGGGCATTCCGTCCTTAAAGCTTGTGGAGTCAGACGGAGTAGCGAGACTCTTAAGTGAGAAGCCCACACTACAGCATCAGCTTAGTTTGGGAGTATGTCACTCATATATTACTTTTGACTTGCGTGTAGCGGTATAGTGTGGCCTAAGTTTAAATCATCACTTTTGTAACAGAACCTTACAATTTTATAAACTTGAGTAATCCTGATGATAGGATCCCATAAAAAGGTTCATATAAGAAATCTATGGCAGACGAACTAACAGGAAAACCTCCAATTTTTGGTGGCAGCACTGGTGGGTTGCTAACCAAGGCCGAAGTTGAAGAAAAGTATGCTATTACCTGGACTAGCTCTAAAGAACAGGTGTTTGAAATGCCTACAGGGGGTGCAGCAATTATGAGTGAAGGTGAAAATCTACTCTATTTAGCCCGCAAAGAGCAATGCTTGGCCCTCGGTACTCAACTACGGACTAAATTTAAGCCTAAAATTGAGGACTTCAAAATCTATCGGGTTTTCCCCGATGGTTCTAACGAATACCTACATCCGAAAGATGGTGTCTTTCCTGAGAAGGTCAATAAAGGCCGCCCTTATGCAGGTAAGATTGCGCGCAATATTGGCAATAACCCAGAACCTGCTACTCTTAAGTTTACTGGTAAAAAACCCTATGACCAATAGAATTAGGATCTATTCGTTAAAAATATGGGATAGAATGAGCAGTAAATAATATTAGGTATTTTAAGACTGGTAAGATTCTTTGCATTTTCTATCTTTGATTATTAAACCTCAGTTTTTAGATGTTTTATTTAAAGCTGAGGTTTTAATTTTTTTCTGGCCACAATTACAACTAGGAGTTACCCATTGACAAAACTTACTTAGGGTTTGCTGATAAGTCATAAAAGCATTGACATATAAAAGCATAAGATCTGATTTGGGTGGCCAAAAGTACTAGCTTTTTGCTGGTAAAAGGCTGAAAAAGTTAGGATTTCGGGCACTCCCACGGCAGAAAAATGAAGGGACAAATATATCCAACTACCTCTTCTACTAAGTCCCCGTTCCTCTGTAGGGACGTTCCATAACAAAAATGCGTTTCATGTCGCGTAGCTAAACGCCCCTACCTCTCCTTCTGGGAGATGTTAGGAGTGGGTCCTCTACTCCTGAAAAAGACTGTTTCAGTAAGCTCTAATTACTTAAAATGAGAACATATTATCTATTAAAGAGCAACATTGATGAGCATTCTCGTAGGGCGCTCCGGTCACCAGAGAGTGTGGATATAAATGCCAGCATTAAAATAAAATAGTTACAATTCTCTAATACCAATTTCAAAATTTATGATTTTTCCAGACTTCTACCAATTTTCCCAACTGGGGAAACAAGGTAACTTTGTCCCTGTCTATGAAGAATGGATAGCAGACCTTGATACTCCTGTTTCTGCTTGGTATCGGGTTTGTAGTGATCAACCTTACAGTTTTTTACTAGAATCAGTTGAAGGTGGGGAAAAAATCGGACGTTATAGTTTTCTTGGTTGTGATCCATTGTGGATATTAGAAGCAAGAGGCGATCGCACTACCCAAACCTACCGGGATGGTACAGTTAAAACTTTTGAGGGCGACCCCTTTGATGCTCTAGATAAATGCCTCCAACCCTATCAACCTGTAAAATTACCTCAATTGCCTGCTGGTATTGGGGGGTTATTTGGTTTCTGGGGTTATGAGTTAATTCGGTGGATAGAACCTCGTGTTGCTGTTTATCCAGCTACTGATAATGATTTGCCTGATGGTTTGTGGATGCAGGTGGATAATTTGTTGGTTTTTGACCAGGTAAAGCGGAAGATTTGGGCGATCGCTTACGCCGATCTACGTTCTCCAGAGGTAGACTTAGAGGTAGCTTATCAACAAACTTGCGACCGCGTTTCCCAGTTAGTGCATAAATTACGATCTCCCCTATCACGACAAAATACTTTACTAGAATGGCAACCGCCTGAAGGAAAAGACAAAGAATTTACAGATATACATACCAGCAACACACCCCGTGCAAAATTTTGTG
>JAKQYF010000040.1:0-22386 GCA_023356535.1 Trichodesmium sp. MAG_R03
TAATTAACAATAACTATCTCTAATACTATAAATATCATAAAAAATGACTATCTGGAGGAGCTGGCGATCGCTCTCTCAAAGATAGTTACAGTAAGTGCTTGATAATTTTTGGAGATGTCTAATGGCCAATTATTCCCAGAAAATCGTTGGGTAGTGATGGCTAGCTTAATTCCTTGGGAGACATAAGAAGATATATATACAAGTTTATTCTCTGTGGAAAGAGGAGCACCTGCATTAAATGTTAGAATAGGATTAGGGCAGTTAATTATTAAAGAAAAATTAGGTATAAGCGATAGGGAAACAGTAGAACAAATTAAGGAAAACCCTATTTACAATACTTTATTGGTCTTGAATCCTATAATAACCAAGCTCCAAATGAATGATGATCATCAAAAATTATCATCACTTGTCTTTGAATCACAAGTCAACTGTTTTCAGACTTTTTCAGCAAGCCCTAATTATAAAAGCATTGACATATAAAGGCTTTAGTCTTATTTAGTCAGCAAAAAGTACCAGAAGTTCGGTGGTAAAAGGCTGAAAAAGTTAGGATTTCGAGCACTTCCATGGCAGAAAAATCAAGGGACAAGTATATCCGACTACCTCATCTATACCTTCCCTGTTCCTCTGTAGAGATGTTGTATGCAACGTCCCTACCTACTCCTCTGCTCCTTAAAAGACTTTTCAGCAAACCCTAATTAAGCAGCAAGCCCTAATTATATCATGTCCGGTAGCATTGTTTGTGCATAAAATTAAGTCATTCTTGGAAAAAACCCTTCTGTCTTCTACCTTTTGCCCTCTGCCAACATCCACCAAAGCAAAAGTATTCAGGCGGACATGATATAACTTCGTTAACTAGGCTGCCGAAACTCATAAATATCCTTAATCACCTGCACCCAACCATCAGTAAAAGCCTCAAGTATGCGATCGCCTTTTTCCTTAGTTGCTACTGTGGCATCACCAAACACACCACTACGAGTCAACTCTCGTGTCAACCAAGCAAAAGGCAATTTTCCCTCCATACTCAACATACTTCCTTCTGGTAAACCTTGAGGATATTCACACACTGCCTTATCCATTTTCACCACATCCGGCAACATCGATAGCATTATACTGGTTTCAACATCTCCAGCATGAATCCCTAATTCCATTTCTTTCTGCGTCAATAATTCCTCACAAGGATTAGGTACACGCCAAACTAAGAGCGGAAATAGTAAGAAATCCTCATATTTTTGGTGTAAGTCTCGCGCCACAATCTCAATAACTTGAGGTTGCCCGCCGTGAGCGTTTAAAAATAGCAACTTACGGAAACCAGATCGATAGAGACTTTCTCCTATCTCTGTCAAAACAGCCATCAAAGTTTGAGCGGAAAGGGTAATAGTACCAGGAAAATGCCAATGTTCGTTAGATTTGCCGTAATATTGAGTGGGCAAGGTATAGGCAGGTATATTCTTCTCTAGTTTGGCAAGCGCTTTACCCGTAATATAAGTAGCGATCGCCGAATCAACAATTAAAGGTAAATGAGGTCCGTGTTGTTCAATGGAACCTACTGGTTGAATAATTACTACATTTTCTTTATCTGGTATTGTCTCAATATCTTGCCAGGTCAGATAAGGAAAAAATCTATCTGTTGGGATAAAATTGTTCATCTTTTTCTTGCACCATACTAATCAACTGGAGAGTACAAAGTTCTTCTAAAAAATGATTTGCTTTCAATGCTAAAAGTATTACTGAACAAGGTTTACAACACCTACAGTTTTTTTGATATAATTTCTAACCAAGAGATGACTGAAAGCCTTATCTAGCAATAATTATTCCCAGAACTTTACACTGTCTAGTAATCAACTGTTCAACCTTTTGTAGACGCTTTTCTACCTTAGATTCTGGCAACTGCTTAGTTACCATCCAGTTAATAGTAGAGCGTTTCTAACTATGTATATAAATATAATGCTCTAAATTCCTGAAAAAGGTGTTTATTTTTATCCTTTCCAAGAACTTTGAGGTAGTACTATATAGTTGACTTAAAATTAGCATGGCTTGTATAGGAATGTCAATAATATTTTGCTATCTGCTCTATCTGCAAATTCATGATTGTTTTATAACCGAGATATTTTGTAGATACTTGTCTAGTATATTTTTAGTCTTTAGCAAGCAACAGTTAGTACCACAATCCAGCAATCAAATTGAATAACATCATTAAGTAATAGACATCTTCAATAATTGACCTGAAGCATTTGTAAAAAGGCTATTAAATGTAATTTAGGAGAAGTATAATTACTACTTCTAAAAACTGTTATTAGAGATTTGTTGATTCACTAAATCTTCAAGCTATAATTAAGGTTAAAGATTAAAATCAGTCTACAGGCGTGAGAGTATCAAGATTCATACTCCTAAAGTTATGATGAAAAATAAGTTACAAATAATTGTGTCTTTACCTATTCTCTACTAAAATATTATTGGCCTTATAAGTTAGTAAAAATTTTTTTGCACAATTGATAAATTTCAGTATATATTTTTAATAACCCCAACAATTTTTACTAAAATTGATTTATTATAGTAGCTATAGATAAGTTAAGGCAAATTATTAAGAACTATGGTTGAAAATAAAACAACTCCACTAACTGGAAAGTCTTTGCTGCAAAAGGTCAAAGAACTTTCTGACTTACCACGAAGGGAAACTGCTAAACGTTGTGGATATTACACACTCACAAAAACTGATGAGACTCGTGTTAATCTTACAGATTTTTATGATGCAATTTTAGCAGCAAAAGGGGTTCCTTTAGACAAGAGTGGAAATAAAGATGGTCGCGGTAGGGAACCTACTTATCGAGTGAGTGTTCATAGAAATGGTCAAATAGTCATAGGAGCTACTTATACTGAAACTATGGGCTTAAAACCAGGAGATGAATTTGAAATCAGGCTAGGATATAAACATATTCATTTGAAGCAAATAGATCAAGAGAAAGGCCATGAGACTAATGGTAATGGCTTGGAAATAGAAGAATAGGAATAATGGGGAGTCAGGGAATTTTAATTGACTGGAACTAAAGACTAATTTTACTTCTAAAGTCCTGATCTAGTTAATGTATCAATATTGTCAAGATTCCCGGATTTTCCCTGATTTTTTTCGGCCTTGAGGTAAACTGAGTAAATTGTTCAAGAGATTAAGCCTTAACTAGTAATTTCAAACATTGCATTTTAGGAAAATCATGGTTAACTATTTCAATTAACTGTTTTTGACTCTTCTCATCTTTAGCAATGAATTGAGCTGTTCCATCTCCTTGAGAACCTACTCCTTTACCACCCCAAATATATTCTTGGAGACGTGAATAATTTAGTAATGAGTGCAGTACAGGAGATGTTAATTGTGAAGGACAAGCTGGTATCATATATTTATCAAATTCAGTTTGTGCTTTGACCATCAAACTACCAATTTTTTCTGCATCCCCTTTTTGCAAGGCTAATGCTGCTTGTTGAGTAATATCAGCATTAATAACTCCAAGATAATGTTGTACATTCTCACTTATTTGATTTAGTTCTTCTGTATAACATTTATTTAATCTAGTCAATATCTCTTGAGTATTTTTACCCTCGCCTAGGTCAACAATCACGAAAAATAAATCTTTTTTTGGGGAATTAAGTTTAATAATATCCATCTTTTCCCCATCAAATATCATCATAATTGGTTGCTGACCATAAGCACAAGCTTGGTCCATCCTACCACAAGAAGAAGGGGTAGTCACTTCCCCCTGATAAGCTAACTCCATTTCATCTCTCATATTTAGTTTTAAATCATACAATAGGTTAAAAGCTCTAGCCACTAACACACAAATAGCTGCACTTGATGATAGACCTTTTTTAATTGGTAAATCTGTAAAATAATTATCTATTTCTAAACCACCTACTGAATAATTCTTGATAATTTGATATGCAACTCCAGCCACATAACTAAAGACTCCTCCCCTACGAGCTTCTGCTAATAATTTTTTTTGGTCCTTATGTAACTGAAATGATTGCATCAGACTTTCATTATTTAAAGTTGTCTTGATAATTAAATGAGTAGGATGGGGTTTGACATCTGCATAAATTCCTTGATTAATTCCTACTACAATGGTACGGCCTTTCTCTATTTGGAAGTTCATAGCACGATACCTTCCGGCCCAATCACTATGTTCTCCAAATAAACAAAGACGACCTGGTACAAAAAGTTTCATATTTTTATCTGCTGATTCCTAATTAGAAGCTTTATCTGCCCTCTTCTTTGCTATATCTAGATTATTTTGATACTCAATGATTTTTGTTTGTGCTGTTTGATAATTTGGGTTGGACTCTGGTACTTTTTTCATTAGATCGACAGCTTTTTGCCAATCACTAGCTACTGCATTCCATTCAGATTTTCTTTGAGCAATCTGAGCCTTTTGAGCAGCACTTTGGGCACTCGTAACAGCAAAATACCAAGGATTTGAAACAGTAGTTGTATTTGGAGATCCTGAAGGCTGAGAATCACCAGGAGAAGTTTCTGGTTTAGGTTGGTTAGTACCATTAGACCTACTATTTTCTGAGTTTAACGGACTGAGGAATGGTAGTGAAAATATCCCACTAAAGTGCAATGCAGCAGGAGCAGCAACTAGGACCAAAAGAAACGACAGCAATATAGCCGTGATTAAATTCTTTTTTTGAGAGTGAGGTTTTTCTGATAATTCGTCACCATCATCATCATATTCAACTTCTTCCTCGTCTTCTTCTTCCTCGTAATCTTCATCTGTTTCTGTTTCGTATGCAGTTTCCAATTCTTGATCTAAATTATCTACAGTTTTTGGAAATTCCTTTGCTTCAGATTCTTTTTTAAGTTCAGATGTATTGGTTTTTGGTGGTGTACGTAAAAAAAATTCCTCTTCCCAAGCTGGTGTTTCATTACTATTTAAAACACCATACACCTTAACAGTATTGATTGATTCAACTCCCAATTTTACAACTCCAGTTCGGATAAATTCAACAAGAGAGGCTTGTTGATTAGAAACTTGATCCGACTCCAGTGTAATTTCAAGAGTATCATTGTCCTTAGTTACTTGGACATTGATACCTTTTTTTTGTAGTGAATGATTAATAATTGAGGAGATAACTTTTGGATCTCCTTGTTTAGCAAGTTCCCGCAGATTTTTTGATGTCATGACTAGCGCTCCTTTGGACTGGAGGGCGAATAATTAATTTACTTAATTACTATAATCAATTTTGATGTTCTTACCGCCAAGGGTGAAAATCTTCACAGTCTTAACAATAGATTTTTGCTTTATATCATGTCCGGTAGCATCGTTTGTGTATAAAATTAAGTCATTCTTGGAAGAAACCCTTATTTCTTCTACCTTCTGCCCTCTGCCTTTCTTCCACCAAAGCATAAGTATTCAAGCGGATATAATATTACCCAAAAATTGGTTTATAGTCTCCCCCTTTTAAAGCTATCTTATAATATGAGTAAATGCTAAAAACCTATTCTAATAGTAAAGATGGGGAGATATGGGGATTTCACAGGAGCAGGTTTTTTTGTGAAAGCTTTATCAGATAAGGCTTTCAAAAGCCAGGAGGTTGAATTTATTCAACACTTACCCTGTATAGCTTTCACCGTTTTTTTGTACAATAAACCTAACCCTGTGAAGATGTAAGGATAGGGGGCTTACAGGAGTATATTTTTTACTTTCTCAGGACTTACGCAGTACCGCTATATATGGCCCATAAATTGGTCTTTTTAAAGATATTGCCATTACAATTAGTGCTATTCCCTAAGTCCTGTTTCTAATAGTTATGACTATACTTGGAGCATTTGGTAACAAGAGAGAAAAAAGCAATTCCTGGGCAATAGAGCACTAAATTTTTATAAGTTTTAATTCTCCAAGTTTCTATTTTCTTGTCCACTTTTCCCCTTTGTATACCTTGTCTGATCCTATTATCTCTATCGAATTTTCTAAAACTATTACTTGGTTTTCATGTTTTATTTCAGTAGATAATCTATTTAATTTTATCAATCTTTAAGAAGAGTAGTTTAAGATGGAATTGAATCATGATTAGTAATTGGGTAGGAGTTAACAGTTTTTATCCATAGTTTTATGATATTTTCTAGAGATTTCTTTTTTTGACAATAGCTGACAAAGTTCGATAATTTTAGTTTGTAGGATAGATATTTCCTCTTTTCCTTGCTTGAGACTTACTTCCAACTCTAACAATAAGGGTAAGGTTTTCTGTAACTGATTTAATGATAGAGACTTTACCTCTTGCCGTAAAAAATATACCCGCTTCGGGTTGTTTATTTCTGCAGCTTGAGCGATCGCTTTTTCATCTTTTTCTCCTGTCTCTATCATGAGTTTTACCCAAAACCATATTCTAAATTGGCCTACTAAAGTAGCTACTATTCGTAATGGATGTTCATTATGGGCAATTAAATCTTCTACTAACTCCAAAGCTTTAACCGTCTCTCCTGAACGAATAGCTGTGGCCAACTTTAAACTACTTTTAGTTTGAGACCCCACCAGAGTAGTAATTACTTCTAAATTTAACACAGAATCTTTGTGAACATAAAGTTGCAATTTAGTCAACTCACTATGAAGTTTTTGGCGATTATTACCTAAAGCTTCTGCTAAAAAAGTAATACCAGTAGGAGTAAGCTTAACTCTTAGGTCCTGAGCCATTTCTTTGACTTGCTGTTCAAGTAATTCTGTTTTCCAAGGGGGAATAAGAGAGAAATCTCGAACTTCGGCCCATTTTTGGATCAATTTTGTGGACTTAAGTCTTTGATCAGGTTTATTAGAGGTGGTAAATAACAGTACAGTTCTTTCGGGAATCTGAGGTAGAGTCCGTTCCAAATCTTCCAACAAATTTTGTGAACAATGCTGAGTTATATTAGTATCAACTAGCCATACAAAACGATAACCAGAACCAAACGGTGGAGTCATGGCCTGATTTAATCCAGTTTGAACTGCATCTGTTGCTGGCAAAATTTTGTCATAATTAAAGCTAGCCCAAATAGGATCTAAGAAGGATTGACGCAAAGCATTAACAGCTTGCATCATTGAATATTCATCCTCGCCAAAGTAGAGGTAAATTGACATAATAAGCTATTTTTGACAAGGGGAAATTAAGATTGGACGATACATATCAGAACTATATTAACCGAGTAGCTCAGATGACGCTACTACAACGGTACAAGTCTCAGTTGGAATATATCCAACCTTCTCCCAAATTTAAAAAACTCATCAATGGCCAAGTGGAGGCTGCCAATTTTCCAGGTTATTCAGTTATTACTCCACCTTGGGAAAAAGACTCACAAAACAGTAATTTTTATAAGCGTTTACAACAATGTCAAGAACAATTAATAGAACTATTAGGTACAAGTTTAATGATTCCCTTACCTAGTAATAGTTTTCATTTTACCTTGGCTGATTTAATTTGGGAAAGTGCCTTTACAAATGCTATTCAAATTAATCCTCAATTTGAAGAAAAATTACGTTCTTGTATTGCAGAAATTTTTCAGGGGTTATCTATTACCACAAATGGCCATCAATTTCGCTGGCAAATTTTCGGAATTATAGTAATGACTAGAGCAGTTGGTGTTTGTTTAGTTCCAAAAGATGAAAGTTCTTATGAACAAGTTCTAAAATTACGTAGGTCAATCTATCAAAATCGTAATTTCATTGCTTTAGGCATTGAACAGCAATATCACTTAACTGCTCATGTTACCTTGGGGTATTTTAGAGAAATTCCATCAAATTTAGATATTTCTGTTTTGGCTGATAGAATTTCAGACTTAAATCATCAGTGGTTGGAACCTACTTCAGAGATTTTGGTACATCGGGGAGAACTGCGAAAGTTTGATAATATGATTAGCTATTATCGAGAATCTGATTGGCCTGTTGTAGATTTGTGATGAAATCAGACCATAATTAATGGCTAGTTAATGATGGTTTAAATTTTAGCTATAATTTTTCTTTAAATAGCAAAAATACTTCCCATAGCTATATTGCACTGAGGGTTATTAGTACAAGTCATGAAAATAAAAAGGAAAACAGCTTGGTTTTAGTCAATTTTACACTCTTTTTGTCTATTTTTAATCCTTGCGATCACTTGATAATCAGAACCAAATTTTTTCCATCTTTATATTTTGGTCAATTTGTCCATGGGTAACTCTTAGATTTTTTGGAAATTATTCTGCTCGTGCGACTTGTTGGCTTGCACAAAACCGCTGTAAAGCCGGTATAACAAGCTTTCCAGGCCCATACATGATGTTAAAACATCGGGCATGGAAAACTCTTATATCCTTGTAGGTGAAATTCCTACTGCCTTATTGTTGGGTTAACAGCGTAGACCATACGGTAGAGACTGAACATCAATCTGTAAAGCTGGTTTAAATGCGGACAAAGCTCTAACTGTCAAATGAGTGAGTTTGCTAGCAGAGGCTGATACGCGGACGAACTCGAAGGTAATTAAACTCTCGTTAACGTTGACCATTCCAAAGACAGCTAAGGAGTGTAGGACCATAAGGTCAGGGGGTCAATGGATAATTATATGGGCTGGTAATTATCAGCAATCATACAGAACCCTCCGGGAGAATTTACCCCGCTAAATCAGTCGCAATAAAGGAATAAGGGAACAAGAAAACCCTCCTAGAACATCCTAGTAATATTTAGGTCGAGAAGCTAGGAAGCAATTCTTGGTAAGTCTACACATAAGGTTGTAGGTTTTAGGAGGAGTAGGATTGAGTAAAAAGCTATAAAGCTGACGTACTCACTGTTAGACGTAATGTAGAGTAACCAATAGTGATGAATAAGGCTAAGACACTAAAAAGACCTATGCGGAAATCCTAGACTATTTCTAAGTGTGGCATGGGACTCAAACGACATACCATCTCTGGTGTCTGTCAATCCTAATATCAAATGGAGAGACATAAACTGGAAACAAGTAGAAGTTAGAGTATTCAAGTTGCAAAAGTTAATTTACAGAGCATCCAGCCGTGGCGAAATCAGTAAGATGCGTAAATACCAAAAACTTCTGACCAAAAGTTACTACGCCAGGTTGCTAGCTGTTAGACGGGTGACACAAGACAACAGAGGGAAGAAAGCCGCTGGTGTAGACGGTATCAAAAACCTACCACCAATGCAGCGGTTCAACCTAGTTGACTTCTTAAATAAACGCCATCTCAAAGCCAGCCCAACCCGCAGAGTCACCGATACCAAAACCAGGCCAGGACGAAAAGCGTCCATTGGGCATCCCTACAATTTATGACCGAGCCCTTCAGGCCTTGGTGAAGATAGGTATGGAACCAGAGTGGGAAGCTAGATTTGAACCTAACAGCTATGGGTTTAGGCCAGGAAGGTCAACACATGATGCAATCGAAAGCATCTATAACGCCATACATCTAAAATCTAAATACATTTTAGATGCCGATATATCCAAATGTTTTGACCGAATTAGCCATGATGCACTGCTGAGAAAGATTGGTAAAACACCATATAGACAATTAATCAAACAATGGTTGAAGTCTGGCGTGTTTGAGCATAAACAATTCTCAGACACTGTGGAAGGGACACCACAGGGAGGGATTATAAGCCCCTTACTAGCAAACATCGCCTTACATGGTATGGAAGAGAGACTTATGGAATTTGCCAAAACCGTGGACCTGAAAAACTCGAGGGGATATCAACAAGGTTGGCAAATAAAATGTCAAGCTCTCAAGCTCATACGCTATGCTGATGACTTTATCATCCTACATGAAGACATCACAGTAGTGTTGCAAGCTAAAACCATAATACAGGAATGGTTAAACCAGGTAGGATTAGAGCTAAAACCAGAAAAAACCCGTATTGCTCATACCCTTAAAGAACATGAAGGGAACAAACCAGGATTTGATTTCTTAGGTTTTACAGTGAGACAGTGGGAAGTTAAGTCAACAAGACTAGGGTTTAAAACACTGATTAAACCATCCTTAAAAAGTATTAAAACTCATTACCGGAAACTAGCTGGAATATGTGATCAATATAAAACAGCACCAGTAGGGCCATTAATAGCCAAACTGAACCCGGTAATTAGAGGATGGGCCAACTATTACTCATCCGTAGTCAGCAAAGAGACGTTCTACACACTAGATAATCTACTTTGGAGAAGACTTTGGAGATGGGCTAAAAGAAGGCATCCAAACAAGCCTAGTGCCTGGGTAAAAACAAAGTACTTTTCACCTTATGAAACCAGAAATTGGATTTTAAATCAAGGTAAATATGTACTAAACCTTCATTCGGATGTACCTATTATAGGGTATCATAAGATTAGAGGTAATAAATCACCCTACGATGGCGACTGGATTTATTGGAGTAATAGAGTTGGTAAATATCCCGGCGTAAAAACTAGAATAGCAAACCTATTAAAAAGTCAGAAAAATAAATGCACATCTTGCGGATTAAATTTCAGACCAACGGACAGAATAGAAGTTGACCACATCGTTCCTAGGTCTGTAGGTGGAGAAGATACATACAAAAACATACAACTTCTACATCGCCACTGCCACGACGTTAAGACTGCGGAGGATTTGAAAGCAGTAAACTTTCTTAAGACTCATTAGGTCCAAAGTGGAATTTGAAGGATGTACCTATGAAAAAGGACGTTTAGGAGAGGAGCCGAGATGAGGTGAAAGTCTCACGTCCGGTTCTGAAGACGAGCAGGTTCTATAAAGGGATTAATTATTCTGGAAATGAGCTTGCTTAGTTTAACAAATCCTAACATGGGTGAGCACCTTACAATTTTTTCGACCTAAAAAGGCACTTAGCTTTATCTGTCAATAGTTTGAGATTTAATCATCAAAGTTTAATTATTAACTAATGAGGGCTTGCTGAAAAAATCTTTTTCAGGAGTAGGGGAGCCACCCCTAATATCTTCCAGGAGAAGATGTAGGGATGTTGATAACAAAAATTCGTTTCATGTCGCTAAGCGTTACGTCCCTACAGAGGAACGGGGAATTGATAGAGTAGGTAGTCGGATATATTTGTACCTTGATTTTTATGCCTAGGGAGCGCCCAAAATACTAACTTTTTGAGCTCTCATATCATGTCCAGTAGCATCGTTTGTGTATAATAGAGGAGGAAGAAAAATAATTGCCCGAAGCGATATTGCTAGGCAACGCTACTCTTCAAGCACTTAACAAATCATCAGTAGGCCACCAACGTAAACAAGTTAGACCTGTTTGGGAGCGATATTGCTACGCAACGCTACCGCGAACGCTATTTCATTCAGTTGATACATCGCTCAAAGACTATATCTTCACATCTGAGATAAATTTTCAAAGGTTTGATTACTTATAGGTTCATTAATTATTGGCCAGAGTCGTTCTGCTGTTTGTCGTTCAGGTGTGTAGGCTGGTAAAAACTCCAAGTGCAAACCCTCTGGGATTTTAAGTTTTTGACTACTGTGCCAACCTGCTCTGTCTAGCACTAATATCATGTGCTTATTTTCTCTGTTACCAAAATGTTTAGCTAAGTCGGCCAACACTTGGTTAAAAAAGTAATATTGACTAAGGGCTTGAGCCACCAATTAGCTTGCTCCTGCCACACGAATGTACAAACCCATAGAGCTAAAACCACTGAAAACGCCAGTTAACCTTTGCAGTTCGTTGTACTCGAACAGGTTGTCCATACTCCTCGGAAAATTGGCTTGAAACCCAAACGATGTTCATCCATTGCCCAGAGTTCTACAGTGGCCTCTGAATATTCAGCTTTTCATTGTTCAAATCGGTAGCAGAGTTTTTTTCCACTATTCTTGTTCGGCTGAGGTTGCCAAGTTGTGATGCTCAGGTCGGGGGATTCGTAATCTATATCTCATTGAGCGTAAATATTCCCATCCCCTGCGCCGATCAACTTGATAGTCAATTAATTCTGTTAACCAATTCCCTACCTTGCGACTATGATCTAGTCCTCCATCTGGTGCTTTCTCCTGGAGGGCCATTTCTAGTTGGGCTTGCCGTTCATCTGAGAGGAATCCTTTTGGCCCTGGATGTTGATGGCGACGATCTAGCAATCCTTCTTTACCCTGCTGATTGTAGCGACTTGCAATTTTACGAATGGCCTCCAAACAATAGCCTGTGACTGAAGAAACTTCTTTTGTTGTTTTTCCTTTTGCGCTTAAGCCAAATGATTTGGTATCAAGTCCATTCTATTGGGTCATGGGTAATTCGATAATTTCTTTCTAGTTCATCAACACTTAGATGTTCTTGGATACTTAAAAGTCTTGGCATAATAGCGTTAACGGTAGCGTTGCGTAGCAATATCGCTCCAGGCAATTATTTTTCTCCTCTTCTATTATACACAAACGATGTTACCGGACATGATTCAGGATCGAAAACTAGACGCTTTTTTCGCTCCTAAAAATGCTGAAGCCTTGCTATGTATCAATGCTTTAATATTTAATTACCAAGCCCTAATTAACTTTAGTTTTCATCCTCATAAAAACGATAGAAAAGATACTCATTTTTAAAATTATGTTTATCTACAACATGATGAATTAAGCCACGATCTATTAATAATTGACCAATAGGAATTGCTTGATTTAAGTTTAGTTTTTGAGTTGCCATTAACCATTTTACTGCCTCAGAACCAACAAAACATTTTGAGTAGACATTCCACCGATGTTGGCGGTCTTTAATTGATACTCCATTAGGACCGCGCATTTTCTCAACTAAGGTATCTATATTTATATTTTTGTCGGTCTGATTATTGAAAGAATTTTTAGCCAATACTTTTGCATAATCTTCTTCATCTATATCTAACTGAGAAACATTATTTTTCAATTTAAACTGAAGACTATTAGGGTAGTAAAGTTCTGCTTTAGGAGGAGAATTTTTCTCCATCCAAGTCTCTATTATTTGTTCTATTTTAGGAGATTTTAAATGCAAATCTCGTTGGGGAAAAGGAATTTCAATTTTATATCTTCGTAGACTTGCCTCAATTCGATAATTTAACTCACTTTTGAGTTGATATTGTTTCCGTGGTTCTCTAGTCCAAATCAATAAATCAAAATTTAGAGAACTATCACCAAATTCTTGAAACCAAAGTTGTGGGGATGGATGTAACAATACTTCTGAATGACTTTTTGCTACTTCTAAAATAGCTTTCCTAACTAACTTAATATTAGAACCATAAGCAACACCTATAGGTATTTTGATCCGAGAAATAGGATTGCCATGACTCCAGTTTAAAACTTCATTTTCAAGAAATCGAGAGTTAGGAACAATTAAAGAAACTCTGTCTAAAGTCGTAATGTAAGTGCTACGCAAACCTATTTTTTTAACAACACCTACTAAGTTTCCTACTTGAATAAAATCACCCACTTGAATTGGTCGCTCAAAAATTAGAATAATACCACTCATAAAATTATTGGCAATATTCTGTAAACCAAAACTGATGCCTACGCCAAGAACACTAGCAATAATTGCTAAAGAACTAATATCTATACCCCAAAGTTGTAGAATAATGAGTATACCAAAAAAAAATAATCCATATTTAGTTAAGAAACTGATTGTATTTTGAACGCTTCGCTCTGCTCCTGTTAAACTAATAATTTTAGTTTTAAAGATATTAATAAAGTATCCAACTCCTTTCCACATTCCAATAGTTAATCCAGTTAAAAACACCAAATCAATGATGGAAATACCTTTGTTACCTAAAGTAAAAATATGAAAAATAAAGCTATTACCTAAAATCTTTAAGAGTTGATATTTACGAGTAAATGGTATTATATTAGTTATATAAAGGGTTATTCCTGTCCATACTATTGTTCTGATAGAAATTACTATTAATGGCAAAAATTTTGGTAAATAATTGACAATATGAGGATATTTTTCCTCACAGAAATTGATAATTTTTAATTTTAATAACCCCCAAAATATCTCTATACTTAAAGCTACTAAAATTAGAATAATATTGATTGATAATTCTTTCCATAAGTAAGAAAAATGAGGCTCTTTTTTCCTTAGTTTAAAACTTTCTTCAATCTGATATTTCCAAATGATTGCTTGCTCCTCTGTTTTTATTTGTCCTTTGACATCTGCAGCAGTTATAGTCAGTAGATAGTTATTATTAGTAAGCAAAATCACTTGCTGGTTTTGCGTCCCTATATTTACCTCTATAGATTCAACTGAGTTGAAGATATTTTTTAATTTTGAACTGATTCTTGCTGCTCGTTCAGTAGCGGTCAATTTTTTTTCTTTATTTCCTGCTACTTCAAATAATTCTTTACCATTTAATTCTACTGGAGCTGTTTTTAAATAATTATCATTGGTTTGTCCCCAGACTGGTACTATGAAAAATAGTAAAGGTATTAAACAAGCAATAATTAATATTTTGAGAATTTGTTTAGTTGTGGTTTTTATTCTGCTTGGAAAATTCAAGAGATTATGTGTTTCTTGAAGATAATTTGTTGGTTCTGATTTCCCTATCTTTTTCAACTTATGCCACAAATATTTATGCCACATAGTCACCCTCGAAAGCTACTAATGAATGTTTAATTGTAAATTATTTATGTGGAAAAACTAACATCTTAAATTTGCTAAATTTTTCACACTATCTTTTTTTGAATGCTATAATTTTTTGAGCTTACCATAAACTTTAAGATGATTGATACAAATGAAACCATTATTAAAGCTAACTCGATCTTTTATTCATAAATCTCTGGCAATTATTCATAAGAGTTTAGTGTTTGGGAAAATTTTAGATAATAGAGTTTTGATTGGAACTCACCACAAAACTGGAACTGTTTGGATGTCCAGTATATTCAATTCTATTGCTTCCTATTATGACTTAAAATTTTATGCAAATAGAGGTAACAAATATTTGATATGTCCATCTGCTAACTTTGATATTTTCTTTCAAGATAAATCTAATTTTGATTTTCATAATCTTTCTAATTACAAAGGATTGCATATTATCAGAGATCTTAGAGATATAATTGTTTCTGGCTGTTTTTATCATCAGAAATCACCAGAAAAATGGTTACATCTTAAATTTTTAAAGTTTGGAGGTTTGACTTATCAAGAAAAACTAAATTCTTATTCATCTTTTGATGATCAGTTAATATTTGAAATGGAGAATTAATCTAGGAATACAATTCAAGATATCAAAAATTGGAACTATAATAGTTTACGGTTTATAGAAATCAAATATGAAGATTTAATTCAAGATATTGATCTGAATTTATTTAGAAATATTTTTCAGTTTCTAGGTTTCAATGAGAAGATAATGGCTCGTATATTAAAAATAGCTTACAATAATAGTCTTTTTTCAGGTTTGGTATCAAATAGAAAACATATAAGATTAGGAAAAAAGCAGCAGTAGAAAGAATATTTTAAACCAATTCACGCAGCAAGATTTGTAGCCCTATTTGATGATGTTTTGATTATACTAAATTCTGAGAAAAATAATACAGATTGGCTTGAGAGATAATCAAAATATTTCAAAAACAATAGATGTTGAAATTAATAATTAACACTTATTTATGTGACTTATTATAGCCAATATCTTGATTATATTTTTCCTTTTTGAGGATAATTTAATTACTCAAAAATTTATGAACTAAACTTGCTAATTTTTTATGGCTATCTTTAACTGCTAAACTTTCTGCTCCTACAGCCATTTTTTCTAACTTTTCTGATGATTTTAATAACTCTAAAACTTCAGTTTGGAGTTGTTCTACAGTCAATGCTGCCTCAGTAAAAACTAAAGCAGCATTCTGATTAGAAAAAATCTTAGCATTATAAGCTTGATGATTATCAGCAGCATAAGGATAAGGAATTAAAATTGATGGTGTATGAGTAACTGCTAATTCTGTTAAACTACCTGCCCCCGCACGACTAATTACTAAATTAGCCCGCTGAAATAAACCAGCCATATTATTATAAAACTTCATGGGGAAATACTGGGGATATTCTAGACTAAAAGCATCAGGATCATTTTCCCCTGTTTGATGAATAATCCAAGCTCCATTTTCTACCCATGCTGGAATACACTTTCTCACTAATTGGTTAATTGCCACTGCTCCTTGAGAACCTCCAACAACTGCAATGACAGGAACATTTTCCGGAATGGGCAAATCTAAGAACTGGGGAGACAAAAATTCTCCTCTTACAGGAGTACCCATATATACAGTCTTCCCAAAAGGTAGATGTTTTGCTCCTTCTTCAAATCCCAGTGCCACAACATTACATAAACGACTCAACCAGCGGGTCACCTTCCCTGGCAAAACATTAGATTCGTGGAGAATAACTGGTAAACCCAGGTAACGAGCTGCAATAATTGCTGGAGCTGCAATATAACCACCAGTAGTAAACAATCCTTGAAATTTTCCTTCTTTAAGGATATGTCTTACCTGTAGGATAGATCCAATAAGTCTACTTAAAATCTTGAAGGTTTCCATGCCCAATTTCTGCTGAAAGCCTTCAACTGATATAGTATGGAGAGGGTATTGGGATGGGATTAACTTAGTTTCTAGACGGTCAGGAACTCCTAGCCATTCAATATGATAATCCTTTAATTGATTAGCAATAGCGATCGCTGGAAATAAATGTCCGCCAGTCCCACTTGCTGCTATTAATAATTTAACTGGTTTATTGGTCAAGATTTCTGCCTCCCTAGTATAAGAACGAAATAAATCAAAAGTCAAAATTTAAAAGTTAAAAGTTAAAAGCGAGATAAATTGATAATTTCTGTATTGCGATTCTATCTTGACTTTTAGCTTTGCAATTAAGGTCTAATATTAATTATTGCTCATTAGGGTAATCAAATTGTGCAAAGTTTAACTAGATATCAGCTTTTATAACTAGGGGTTAAAAACCCCGGTAACTATTGCAACCAATAGTTGTCAGGATTCAGGCCCCATGAAAAAACCTATAAGTATTGACGGATAAGCATTTCCAGTAATTACTTCCCAAATTATATTCTCAAGACTAAAATGGCTACAAACCTTTATTTTCGTTATTATTGAGAATGAGACTATTAAATTCCTGAGTCATTCCTTTTTATAATTCACTCTCTGCCTGGGTTTAAGATGCCTGAATCCTTACCAATAGTTTGCAACCTTTGTTCAGATCAAAAAATGATCCTCTTGATTACTTAACAGTTCCTTAACTGATGGCCATAGAATTAGATTCTAATAACCAGCAAATTTTTAACTAACAACTTTGATAAGTTAAAAATGATTATTTTTCAAATCCTATTTCGTCCCTAAAGGAAATTTTTGATGCAATTTAAGAAATTATTGACAACATTATCTAGTTCATTATTACTGGGTTTAACTGTTTTTCCAGAATTAGTTTTATCCCCCAATTTTACTTTAGCTCAAAGTAGCTATAAAACACCTGATAAACTGACGAAACTATTGGAAAAAATTGATAGAGCTGCCAGCCGCCAAAACATAAAAGATGTTATGGATTTTTATAGTAATGATTTTACTAATTCTGATGGTTTAAATCGGGAAAGTTTAGAAGTAGCTTTAAATAAATTTTGGCAACTCTATACATCAGTTAAATATCTTACAAAAGTTAAATCTTGGGAAATTGATGGTGATTCTATTGTGGCGGAAACTATCACCTATATTACTGGTCTCCAAGAAATAAAAAATAGAGATCTAACTTTAAAATCTATTATTATTTCTAAACAGCGTTATCAAAATGATAAGATTGTTGAACAAGAAATTTTAGCCGAGCGTAATCAACTAATCTCAGGGAAAAAACCACCTACTGTTAATATTAATTTGCCAGCAGAGGTAAAAGTAGGTGAGAAATATAACTTTGATGTAATTGTTCAAGAGCCTTTGGGCGAAGAAATTATGTTAGGAACTGCTTTAACAGAACCAATTAATGAAAATTCTTATGATTTTGAACCGACTAATTTTAAATTAGAAGTTTTATCTTCTGGAGGAATTTTTAAAATTGGTGAGGTTCCAAAAAATTCAGAGGGTCAATGGTTGTCAGCAGTTTTAATGCGAAAAGGAGGTATTACTATTAGCACCTATCGTTTACGAGTTATTTTAGAATCAACAGGAAAGAAATAACACCATTGTCAACAATCATAAAAAATAGTAAAGTTTTATTCTAGTAAAAATGATTTCTGTTAAAGATAAAATAGTTTTTATTACAGGAGCTAGTAGTGGAATTGGAGAATCTTGTGGAAAGATATTTGCTCAATCAGGAGCTCAACTAATTTTGGCTGCTCGTCGCCAAGAAAAACTCGAAAAACTTGCCGAAGAATTAACTGAAAAATTTACAACTAAGGTTTATTTATTAAAGTTAGATGTACGGGATCGCCTAGCAGTTGAATCAGCAATAAATTCTTTGCCAGAACCTTGGAAAGATATTGATATTTTGATTAATAATGCTGGTTTAAGCAGGGGTTTAAATAAACTCCATATCGGCGACTTCAAGGATTGGGAAGAAATGATAGATACTAATATTAAAGGATTACTATATATGACTCGTTATATAGTGCCAGAAATGGTTAGTCGAGGTCGGGGTCATGTAGTTAATATTGGTTCCATTGCTGGTCGTGGGGCATATCCTGGAGGTAATGTTTATTGTGCTTCTAAAGCTGCTGTTAGGGCAATTTCTGAGGGTTTAAAACAGGATTTATTAGGAACTCCCATCCGAGTAACTGAAATTCAACCAGGTTTAGTAGAAACAGAATTTAGTGAAGTTAGGTTTCATGGCGATACAGAAAAGGCTAAGAATGTTTACGAAAATTTGACACCTTTAACAGGAGATGATATAGCAGATTTAGTATTTTTCTGTGTGACGCGATCCCCCCATGTCAATATTAGTGAACTATTGGTAGTTCCCAGAGATCAAGCTAATGCAACAATGGTTCATCGACATAATACAATCAAAATAGGAGAGGAGAATTGAATCGATGATTACCTAAACTTTAAGCAATGAGCTTTTTGTCTCACTGGATAATATTTACTTTAATTTGTAAATTCTCTCTAACATTTTTAATATTTCTGATGAGTTTCCTATTTTGACCATAATTGCTGTACCTTCTTACTTACCTAATTAAGATGTTATATTTATTAATTATACACTAATGCTAGGCAACTCGAAGCATTGACAGTTGGATTGGAATTTGAATCACAAACTCTGTCCCTTGGCCAACCTCGGAATTACAGAATATATTGCCGCAATGTTTTTCTACAATAATTCCATAGCTAATTGATAAACCTAATCCTGTTCCTTTGCCAATCTCTTTAGTTGTAAAGAAAGGATCAAATAGTTTTGACCTGACTTCCTCATTTATTCCTGTGCCATTATCTATAATTCGGATAGTAATCCAATCACAATTTAACATTTCTGTTTGTATTTTAATTTGAGGTGGATCCTCATTCATCTCTTGAGTACTTTTTTTGTGATAACCTTCGTGCAATGCATCAATAGCATTACTGAAAATATTCATAAAAACTTGGTTAAGTTGTCCCGAATAGCATTCTACTTGAGGTAATTGCTTATAGTTTTTCAGGACCTGAATCTCTGGAAACCCGGGTATCTCTTTCAAACGATGCTGAAGAATCATTAATGTACTATCTATACCATCATGAATATTTACCTCTTTAATTTCTGCTTCATCTAAACGAGTGAAAGTTCGCATCGACTTGATAATCTCACAGATTCTTGTTGTTCCAAAACTCATTGATTTTAGCAATTTTGTCAGGTCTTCTATGAGAAAGTCTAAATCCATATCATCAATTTCTGCTTGAATTTCTGGTACCGGATTAGGATAATATTCCTGATATAATCTAACTAATCTTAATAAATCTTCAGCATATTCTTGAGCGGGTAAAATATTTCCATGAATAAAGCTTACTGGGTTATTGATTTCGTGGGCAATACCAGCTGCCATTTGACCTAAAGCAGAAAGTTTCTCTTGGTGTATCAATTGAATTTGAGTTTTTTGTAGCTTATTCAAAGTTTCCTTCAACTGATATTCGGCTTTTCGACGATGCCCAACTTCTGACTTTAATTCTTCAATTTTTTGAGTGAGTATAATAAAGTTATTATTAGCTTCAGAACTTTTGTCGAAACGTAAAAAAATTTTAGCTGATGATTCAGCAGAAGCTGGTTCAACAACTGCCCCTTGACAACGACAGAAAATATTTTCTCCATTAGCGGCACAAATTGTGAAAGAACCCATTACCATTTTCCGATTCTTGGCACAAACCTGTAAATATTTTGTAATAATATTTTCAGAGTCTTTGAGAAATTCACATACTTGTTGTCCTTGTAGCTCTTTACTGCGATAGCCAAACAGTGAAGAAGCTAACTTGTTCATGGCCAATATTTCCCCTTTTTGAGTTAGAAATAAAGAGGGTTCAGGTAAAACCCTCGCTAATTCAATAAACTGTTCCGGAGTCATTTTTAATACCTTCAAACTATATTATGATTGGAAATACTCTCTCCCGTCAGCTTCTTCTGCATCTTCTGTTAGTTCTAAATAAACCACTACCCGACAGCCAGAAGCACCCTGTGCAATTGTTTTTTGTAGTTCAACTTTAGCATACCCCAAGTTATCAGCTGCAATTGAGCCAAAAACATTAGAGGTCATCATACACATAGAAGGACGACCAATTACTTTTTCAGCAAATGGACAAAGGTGGTTCCCAAAAACAATCTTTTCATCACTTTGCTCAATTATATAAAACTCTCCTTGAATTCTTTTTTTTAAATCAACTAATACTTGAGCCACTTCTTGTCTAGACAATTTAGATACTTGCAATGATGTTTTGTAATATTTGTTGATTTGATCTCCCATACTTTGACCAACAATGCTAATAAAACCTGATGCTTCTTCCAAACCAACAACATTTTCTAGTGTTCCTGATAATTCTCGAATTAAAGTTCGCAAAAACACATCCCGCTCTAAGGGGATATCAACCTCAGAAATATGGTTTTGAATATCTGTAGATAGAGTCATAATTTTTTCTAATTTAATTTGGATTGTGTGAGTGGTTTTTTGATAAAACAGTCAATTATCCTTAGATAGTTGAAAACAATTCAGGATTTACGCAGGATTGCTATATACAGTTTATTTTTGGTGAATGTTCTAGATATTAATCTATATTTAGTGCTTTTGCATAAGTCCTAACAACTTAGGAATGAGGATTATATTATTTATACCAATTTCCCCAAGTATAGCAATACATAACACCTCAATATTAGATATTAATTCAGAGAAGCAGTGTAGCTTAAGTTTATGAAATTGGTATTACACAAGTTAAATTGCTTAAACTTCATATCATCTGAGTTCTTTCACAAAAACTCTGGATTCTATTTCGTTCTTATTCCTTAAAGTTAAGTAAAAAATTTCTTTAACTCTTGCCAGACAAAAGTTTAAGAGCCGAGTCCCCTCAGAACTTCAGTATCTGACTTTAGCTTAAAGTTGTTTTTAGCTTATCAAATTTTTCTCTAACTTACAATAAACCTCTCCAAAAATGCCAAATTTGGAACGGCAGGGCAAGGGTTTAAAAAATTTTTCTGCAGATGTCTAATAGATTTATAGTTACTTTACGCAAACTGCTTTATCAAAATGATATAAAAAGTCATAATAGGTGACAAACTTCATGTTGACTTCCTGCTTCGACTAAGGCCGTCGGTGACTAATCCACATGTATTAACTCTCAAGTCAACCACATTTTTTCAATTAATACTTACATTTAGATCCCGCTCTTATGAAGAGTCACACTTAGGATAATCATACAGCCCTTTCCATGAGTATTAGGTACACCCACCTGGGTAAGATACCCACACTACATTACTTTCATTATTTACCTTGTATATCATTAATGACCGAAATCTGCTGTAATGTTGATATGCGTTAAACTTAGGCACTATGTAACAAAATGTAAATATGGCTTGCTGATTAATTATAAAAGCATTGAAATATAAAGGCAAGATCCTGATTTGGGGCGGAAAAAGTACCAGCTTTTTGGTGGTTTAAGCTGAAAAAGTTAGGATTTCGGGCTAACCATGACAAGACAAGTCAAGGGACAATTTTTACTCCCACCTCCTCTATAATTCCCATTTATCGTAACTCCTGACTCTCTATTCCCTACTTACTACTCCCTACCCCCTAACTGAAAAGACTTTTTCAGCAAACCCTAAATATACCTTAAATAAACTGTATAGAGGAGCTTGGAGAGTATTACAAAACTTAATATAGTTTGGCTTTTTTGCGTGAACCTACTTAATTCCTTAGATTTAATGCCATATCTTTGACATTATCACAACTACTACATATTTTTGAAGACGGGATAAATCTATCTACCATAACTAGTTCGGAACTCTCGAAAACGTTTTGTTTCCTTCGAGCTACTATGCAGCAGTTA
>JAKQYF010000040.1:22486-30388 GCA_023356535.1 Trichodesmium sp. MAG_R03
CATATCTTTGACATTATCACAACTACTACATATTTTTGAAGACGGGATAAATCTATCTACCATAACTAGTTCGGAACTCTCGAAAACGTTTTGTTTCCTTCGAGCTACTATGCAGCAGTTAGAGCTAGAGGTGATTGTTCTTTTAGTTTCCACACACCTGTTGTCTCATTTTTGTCATAGTCAGACAAATAATGCTCAACTCCATTAGCAACAATTTCAGAAATGGCTTTAATAAAGCTATCGCAATCCGCCCGTGTGTTGTAAACTGCAAAGCTAGCACGGATAATGCTGGGAATATTACATGTTATTCCCCTTTCAACTTCTTGAGCAATTTGTTGATCCTGTTCATCGGAAATATTTTTTAATTTCCGGATGTATTCGTATGTACAGAATGCACCTGAGCGTAAACCAATGCCATATTCTTGAGCTAGAATTTCTGCAACTAAATATCCATCAAAACCTTCCAAGTCAAAGGGAATTACATGAGCCAAGGAATTTCCTGATATATGAAGTATAACACCTGGAACATTTTGTAGTTGTTTAAATGTATAGTTAACCAAAGAATGTTCATACTCGGCAATTTCTTCTCTTCCTATCTCCTCAAGAACTTCAATAGCTCGTGCAATGGCAATTGCTCCCATGGCATTTGGAGTTCCTGGATCATGTGCCCGCTCAGTATAGAACCGCTTAATTTCTAGTTTTGTAGTAATATAGGGTAGGTTCCCGCCTCCAATTTGATAAGGAAAATCGCGGTCAAAAAATTCTTTTGGTCCAATCAAAACTCCTGTGCCATAAGGTGCATACATTTTATGTCCAGAAAAAGCGACAAAATCCAAATGCTTTGGATCATCATCAGCCAGAATTTGAACCCGCTCATGCTGAATAAGCTGACATAAATCAGCGAAAATTTTCGCTCCATAAAAGTGGGCTAAATTGGCAATTTCATAAATTGGTGGTTTATATCCTGTAATAGTTGAAGCTCCTGTAATAGTAACTAACTTAATCTTTTCGTCCACAGGTTTGTTTTGATTTTCCTTAAGAATTTCCTCAATTCTTTTTAGGTCAATAGTTCCATCAGGAAAAGTGCGGTACTGAATTACATTGTTGCAGGTGAGCCAAGGCAATAGATTAGAAGAGTGTTCAATATCAGAAACTAAAATTTTGCCTGGTCGTTTTGCCCAAAGGGCTGCAGTTTGATTAATTGCTCCTGTAGTGTTCTGAGCAAAAATGACATAATTGTTTGGAGAAGCGCCTACAAATTTACGTATAACATCCCGACTTTCATCGTACTTTTGAGTTGAAATCTGTGATTTTTGGCCAGAACCCCGGTGAACACTACCGTAGGCGTTGAGCATATCATCAACATATTGTTTAACTCCTGCAAGAGGTGTTGTTGTGGCAGCATTATCTAAGTTGATGTATTTAATAATATCTCCAAAACGATTTTTAATCTTAAAATTAAGTGCACCAGACTCAAATAAAGATTTGATCTTATTTTCCCAGCACGAATAATCTTTATACATAACATTTGCTCCCTGAAGTTAATAATTGTTGATTATTTTGGTTTAATTATCAGTTATATGCATAATACTTAAATAATTTAAGTATTTAGACAGGATTAATTGTGCATTTTTGATTGCTCTGTTTTGGAGCTATCAAATAAACAAATATCTTCCTGCTTAATTAGGAGTCCAATTAATTCCCAACCGAAGTAAAAAAGTTAAAAGTCATATGATTTAATGAATTCATTATAGAGATTAGAGTTGTTGGGGAATAAACCCCCCAAACAAAAATGGCCAAAGCCCAAAACAAGTCCAGGTTTATAGTGCTTTTGAGTGTTAAAATTCTGAAAAGCTAATAGAGTAAGCTTTTGAGCATTTTAAATTTTTATTCCCAAACAACTCTATTATAAACTTAAAAGTTTGATGCGACAACAGTAATTTCCACAGCAAATTATTTTATACCATACCAAATCCGGTTATTATAGGCTGATTATAGTGTAGAGTCTAATATAGCAATCCTATTTTATTTATGTCAAAAATCTTGCCAATTTTTTAAGAATAGGTTTAAAAGTAATTCTTAATGGGTAATATTATGTCCGCCTGAATACTTATGCTTTGGTGGATGTTGGCAGAGGACAGAAGGTAGAAGAAAGAAGGGTTTCTTCCAAGGATGACTTAATTTTATGCACAAACTATGCTATCGGACATGATATAAGACTTTCGGAGTTTATTTCTAGTTTTTGAATTGTTACAACCTATTTAGGATTGCTATATAGATATTTATAATCAGCTTTTCTAAATCGGATTTGGTATCACATATATAGTTTGAAATTATTTGAAAATTCTTTTTTTACCCTTAGTATTATACCAATTTCATAAAATATTGCTACAATAGTTTTCCCTGCTGGTGGAAATTTAGAGATTAATACTGTAACGACCTTTTTTGAATTTGCTATTACTTGGAGAGGGTGTGCTAAGAAGTCATAGACACAAGTTATAGTCATTCTGATTTAGATTGAGACAAGATTTTCTTGCTGTGAAAGGGTTTTTAGCTGAAAAAGTATCCCATTCTTATTCGGAATGACTATATTTTGTAATTTAGGGCTAGCCGATTAACTGTCAAATTCAAATGGTTCTTACAAGCTCATGTCGAGGGAAGTAGCTTAAGAGGAATTAGTCGTACAGTAAACATGGCTTATAATACAGTAGTCAGTTTGGCCAGAGCAGCTTCTCGAAAATGACAAATACTTCATAATGCTCATGTACCAGGACTTACGCAGTGCCGCTATATATAGGGCATAAATTCGTCTTTTTCAAGATATTGCCACTACAATTAGTGCTGTTCCGTAAGTCCTGATGTATAAAATATAGAAACCTCACAAGTCAGCAGTGATAAATTTTGATCATTTGTCAAAAAAAACACAAACATTGTCAGATGAATGAATTGACAGAAGGTGATTGTTGGATAGGCATGACTCAAGCCTCATCAAATAGATGAATTTTGAGTGCTAGAATCAGTAAACATACTGACCAGTTCATTGAAAAATAGATTGTCAATACGGAAGGGAAAATTAGCTGTAAACAATTTCTCCTAGAAACTGGGTTTCATGTGCGTAATACCAATTACCATAAACTTTGCTATACTTGGATTTTCTATTTATAAATATTATTTGTTGGACAACATGCTCGATAGAATCGTAACTTTGGTTATGAAAGGAAGTTATTTTTGTAAGCTTGCAAGTATAGCAGAACTTTTGAGAATGGGTATAAGTCCTAATGTATTTCAAATAGGCCATCTGCTAATTGCTATAAGTTTTTCCCGTAGGAATAGAAGCAATAAGTTGGCGCGTATATTCCCGTTGGGGTTGATTATAAACTTGTTCGGCAAGACCAATTTCTTCAATTTTGCCTTGATTCATCACCATGATCTGATCGCTCATAAATTTCACAACACTCAAATCATGGGAAATAAAAATGTAAGTCAACCCAAATTCATCCTGCAATTCTTTGAATAAATTCAGCACTTGCGCCTGGACTGAAACATCTAAAGCAGAAACAGACTCATCACAGATAATTAACTTAGGGTTCAATGCCAAAGCACGGGCAATACAAATACGTTGACGCTGACCCCCAGAAAAAGCATAAGGATAACGAGTTAACGAGTCAACAGTTAATCCCACCCTTTCTAATAAATGTGCTGCGCGATCGCGCCTCACGTTATAACTATTACCGACACCGTGAATTAACATTGGTTCTATTACTGCTGCGCCAACAGTTAAACGAGGATCAAGTGAACCAAAGGGGTCTTGAAAAATAATTTGCATATCCCTTCGCCACCTTTGTGACATTTGTTCATGTCTTTCTTGATTGAGATTTTTCCTACTTTTTGACTGAGAGTTTTTCAGGGACTTCCAAAACTCCTTAATGCCTAGCTTACCTACTTGGAGGTTTGTAATTTCTTGACCCTCAAAAAATACCTGTCCACTTGTAACTGGAATCAATTGGAGCATTGCTCTAGCTAAGGTACTTTTACCACAACCAGATTCTCCTACTAAACCCAGAGTTTCACCGGGAGAAATAGCAAAAGAAACATCATTAACTGCCATCAATAAGCGTTGAGTTTGACCAAATATTCCTTTTATTGGGAACCCGACTCGTAAATGATTAACTTGCAATATAGGATGTTCCCGTGTTTTACGTGCTGTTTCATCTAGCAAATCTAGATTTTGTGCTTGTTCTGCTCCTGTGGTTTTTTCCCGAATTTTTATTTCTCCACTAGAGTTTATGACCTCTTCCATGAAATCAGAAACAGTAGGTAGACGTAAAACTTTGCTATGTAGGGGGGGTCGACAAGCTAATAAACCTTTTGTATAAGGATTCTTTGGTTGAGAAAATATTTGCTTGATGTCACCATCTTCAACTATTTTTCCTTGATACATTACTGCTACAGTATCTGCTACTTCAAAAATTACTCCTAAGTCATGGGAGATAAATATAATAGACATTCCTCTATTTTGCCCCAATTCCCGTAACAAGTCTAAAATTTTTGCTTGCACCGTAACATCTAAAGCTGTTGTCGGTTCATCTGCAATTAGTAAAGTAGGGTTGCAAGAAATCGCCATTGCTATCATCACCCGTTGAATTTGACCCCCAGAAAGTTCGTGGGGATAACGATTTAACATGGCTAACTTTTTTTGATTGACTTGCAGCATGATTTGGCGTTGGCCGAGCCTAGGGGTCACTATATCGCTTACCTCTTCTGCTTGACTAATAGCAGGTTTTCCTAAATCATTTGCTATTGTTGCTAGTTCCTGTTTGGATTTTACTTGTACCAAATCTTGACTATCTTCAGTTATTTCTTCTAGAGATTTTTGTTGTAATACTTCATCACTGGGGAGAAGCTTTACTTCTTGAAGTAGAGATGCAGCTTGACGTCGTGCTTCTGCTACTGAAACATTTTGATGAAATCTAATAGCTTCTGTTAACTGAAATCCTATGGTATAAACTGGGTTGAGAGAACTCATAGGTTCTTGGAAAATCATTGAAATTTTCCCGCCCCGGTATTGTTGTTTTTGCTGCTCTGATAATTGTAATAAATTTACTGGTTGAGAGTTTTGTTCATTTTCTGTAGGATTATTGAACCAAATTTCACCGCTAATTTGGCAAGATTTTGTCAGCAGTAAACCCATAATTGCTAGAGATGTGACAGACTTTCCGGAACCTGATTCTCCAACAATTCCTAGAGTTTGGCCTCTTTTAATAGTCAAGGATATATCATTAACAGCTGTTACCAGTTTTTCTTCAGTTGTAAATTGAACTTTGAGGTTACGAATATCTAATACAATATTAGTCATTATGATTTATAAACTAAATACCAACAATTTAGTCAACGTAGATAACTAATTAGGGTTTGCTGAAAAAGTCTTTTTGCTATTTGTAGTAGTCAGTAGTCAGTAGTTAGTAGTCAGGAGACATGGGAATTTAGAGGAGGTAGTCGGATATATTTGTCCCTTGGCTTTTCTGCCTAGGGAGTGCCCCAAATACTAACTTTTTCAGCCTTGTTGGACCAAAAACCAGGTAGTTTTTTCGACAAAAAAAAGGCTAAGGCATTTTTTTGTCAATGCTTGTATATTTAATCATCAAGCCCCAATTATATTATCTCTATAGAGTAATATATAGCAATCCTATTTTATTCATTTCAAAAATCTTGCCACTTTTTGAGAATCTGTTTGGAGATAATGGTGAATGAATAAAAATGTCAGAGTTTATTTCTACTTTTTGAATTGTTACAACCTATGGGGGGGTTGCTATAGCAATCCTATTTTATTTGTGTCCAAAATCTTACCGCTTTATGGTATGGGGGTTTAGGGGGAATGTTCAATGGGTAAGAGTTTCAGAGTTTATTTCTAATTTTTGAATTATCACAACCTATGTGCGGATTGCTATATTAAAGTTATTCTTACTATTAGTAGTCAACTAGAAATAGCCTTGGCAGTCAAAATGATTTTGTCAGAGAAAACAAAAACCGTGAAATTCAAGAATTATTAAATGTTTCTCACAGTTTTATTAGTGAATGGAAAAATCAAGCAATGTTTCATGGTGTAGAAAGTTTAAAGCTTCAATATAAAGGAACACAAGGTGACTTAAAGGCTGTCGAAAAAGAGCAAATAATTGAGTGGATGAGGGCACAAAGTTACCTAAGATTATCAGATTTACAAAAATATTTAAAGAAGCAAAGGGTTGCTATAGTTAAATATCTTAGCAAATTATTTTAGGTTGTCAAACAGAATTATAAACAATTAAATATTTAAAACACGTTAATCTGATCAATTACATAGACTCTGGCAATATAATTTTTTGTGTAGAAAATAGAGATAATATTTATGTATGTTAAGTATCTTAAATATTCTCTACTTTCATGAAATATAGTTAATTAAGTCGGAACTTTCTCAGATTAATATAATTCTATTATATTATAGTTTCATTTTGTTCTTTATCAGAAGTATGAACATTAAAGCTTTAACTCCTATTATTCAACTATGTCCACAGGGATTGTTGTCCAGATCTTTATTAGTGGCAACTTTGTCTACATTAGGCTTAATGATAAGTATAACACCTAGATGGTCTAACTTTTCATTAGACTCTATATTTACTAAAGCAGTCTATGCTCAAGAATCCCTCATAGAACAAGCAGTTACTCGTGAAGAAGTAACTAAATATGCTGTTTCAGTATTAAAAATTGAGAATTTAAGAACAGAAGTATATAGAGAAATTAAAAATGAATTTCAAAAACGAAGTCCCGGAGTGTCTGTCCCACCAATAATTTGTAATGACAAAAGGAGTGTTAATGAATTACCAGAAAATATTCAGGTAATTGCTGTAAGTTACTGCAATCAAGCTAAAGAAATTATTGAAAGAAATGATTTGACAGTTTCTCGGTTTAATGAAATTACACAACTCCAAAGAAAAGATAGAACTTGGCAAGAAAAAATTCAAGCTGAGTTGATTCGTATTCAAAAGCAACAAACTGGTAATTAAGAAAGCAGTTTTGGTAATTTTGGCTATAATTTTTCTTGAAATGACCCTCGCCTAACTCCTATCAGGGGATTATTCATGTGATTTCATAGTTCAATATGATTTAAGTAAATTGGTAGAGTTTCTGGAAATGGTAATATTGACTAAACTTTTGCCTACTGATCCCAATGCAGTGATTTGTTTGACTTTGCCTCTGAGGTAAACAGAAAGCATTAGAACTCACTGTCGTTTTGATACAGACACTGGAAAAGTTTTACATCTGCGTTGGTCTAGAGGAAAAATTCTACGTGATCGCAACTTACTAACAAATAATGCAGATAAGTATACTGTGGAAGTTACACCACAGGAAAGGTTCATCAGTTCCCTACTAGCAAACATTGCCTTACACGACATGGAAGAAAAACTAATAGAATTTGCCAAAACACTTAGATATGAAACAGGATTTACGCTGTACAGCTATATAGAACCCATTTGGTATCTCTAAAAATTTAGGCGATCGCTAACCTTTTAAGCATCAGTCGAATAAAACAAAGATTAATCTTAGTAGTAGCATTTTCCAGGGTTCGCATCAAAATTTTTGGCCAAGCTTTTACACCTCTCCATCCAGGAATTGGTTCTTTCAATGACCCACCTGGCTTTGACGCGAACTTACCCTGTTTTTCCTTCCTGTTTTGTCTCCGCCTTTGATGGTTTTGGTGATAGTTTCAGTCGAATTTTGGTCATTATCGCAGGATAGATTTTTTTTAACTCCTGTATGATTTTTTCGGGGTGGTATCCATTATCAAGTAAAATAGTGATTTTAGGAATGTTTACAGGTTTGGACTTAAAGTAGTCAATATTGTTTGACAACATTTCAATTAATCCG